>NZ_JBAFWH010000001.1:0-494035 GCF_043195015.1 Xanthobacter sediminis
CGCTGAGCCAACCAATTTTCTGGCGGCGCCTCGCCCGGATTTATCGTCATCAAACAAAAATAGTGTTTTAGCAGATGGTGAGAGGCCGCCCTGTTCTAGTATTGCAGATAAAAGAGCTTCTGTAGTTTGCGGAGTACCGCTCAGCGGTTTGACTCCGATGCGATCATTGAGTTTTAATCTTTCGAGGGATTGTTCAAATATCGCAACGTCATGCTTTCCTTCGACGAAAAGAGTTGGTGTTCGAAGTTTTTGAATTTCAGCGCGCAAAAATTCTGCTTCTTTTTCCTTTTCCCTTAGTGCATCTCGTTGAACTCCTAACTGTCGAATTACAAATGGAAGTTGCAGTAATCCTGCTTGTTCCATTCTGCGTTCGGCTTCTGAAATATCGTCAATCATCGTGGCAGCATTAGAGGGCTCCATTACTCCTTTTTCATCCGGAATTTGCTTTGTAATAAAGTATCGGCGTACAGTTCCATCTTCATAGTCTGTATTTGCAAGATAAAATGCGGGCGAGTGGCTGGTCACAAATACCTGAGTGTCTGGTCTTGTAGCAAAGGCTGCAAACCTTTTCGCCTCAATTTCTGCGGCGCCGAGATCAAGTGAGTTTTCTGGCTCCTCGAAGCCCCATAAAAATATTTTCTTCCTACTCTCTTTTTCATTGATAAAGCGGATAAGTTCAGGAAGGTGCCGGGCCTTAATCCCGTCTCCCTTCTGTCTCAACATTGAGTGACCGTCTGTGCCGTGTGCAAAGTCAAGATTTCGAAATAGTCTACTCATCTCCGTGGGTGGTGCAAGAGCTGCCGGTGCCCCAAACAGATCTGTCAGTTGCTGCGATAGGCTTGCCGTCTGGCCAGCGATCGCCTGCACAAACTGAGTCGTGGCATTTCGCAGAATCTCGGTCTCCGAGGCCGCGCCATACATGCGCTCAATTAGGTCAGCGTAGACATTGAGGTCTTTGATTGCTGGAATGTAAGTGAAGTCAATGTCATTCATGAACCGTGTGAGACGTGCTTGTTTCCCCGGTGTATCCATTGCGGGAAATACCGTCTCAGACATGCCGCCGTCACGGTTCCATTGCCTCTTAATCGATATCTCAGAGCCAAGGGCTTTCTTATAATTTGACGGTAATTCAAAATTTATCTTAATCCAAATGATCTGTTTACCCTTTGCATCTCTTGCTTCTTGCTTTCGCCTATCCGACATATCTAGGTCGAAAGCCAGATGTTGACCTGGGTCAATCTGATTATTGAAAAATAAATTTAAGGCGCGTAACAGGTTTGATTTTCCACTGTCATTTCTACCAAATATTACATTTAAATCACCGATCTTGTTAAGCGCGGCATCGTAAAGAGAGCGCAGATAATTTATCTCGATCCTCTTGATTAGCTTCATTTTGGCCCCCAAACCTACCGCCTTGGATCATTGGCCCGCCTTGGCTCGAATCACCAATAAGCAGCTACCGCATCTCATATAAACACTCGGATCGCGAGAAGATTGCAACCAATGACTGCTGCGTTCAGGATCATCTGCCGCTTTATGTGTAGCTGCTGTATGCTACCTCGCCCATAAGCAGCGGGTCCGGTTTCGGCCCCACCGTCAGCATACAAGACAAGCCGGTGACATGCGCGAAATCGGGCGTTCCGACTTTTATTTATGGGTCCATCCCCCACCCCCGCGAGGCCCCACCATGGATACCCTCATCCGCAGTTTTGCCGAGCGGGGCGATCTGGCGCATTTGGCGTTGTTGGTGTGGGCGCTTTCGGCTTCGCTCGCGTTCTGGCGGGTGCTGGGGGAGCTCTCCCGCGCCACGCGGCGGTTCGATGATTTCATCCGCGAGCTGGCCAGCTTCAACGCCCGATACGACGACCAGGGCTGACGCCCCGCGCGACTGACGCGCGCCCTCGCAGCCCCACGCCCTCGCAGCCCCGCGCCCCTACGCCCCCGCCGCTCCCGGCTCGCCGGGCGCGCGGGCGCCGGCCTTTCAGCTTCATCCGCCCCATAGTCCGGAGACATTCCATGCGTGCTCCTTCCCAGAAGGCGCCGGCGCCGCGCACCCGTGCGGCCGGCGGCGCCCCTTCGCGCGCCAAGGCCAGTGCCAAGGCCCCCGCGCGCAATGCGCAGGCTGCCCCCCGTGGCGCCGAGAGCGCCGCCACCGGCGCGCCACCCGTGTTCCGCGCGTTCATCGCGACCCTGGAGAAGCTGGACCGGAGCCGCCGCCGCGCGAAGCCGGCCGGCGCGGAGGGCTGAGGCATGGCGGAAGCAAGCTTCCTCACCCCGCCGCCCGCCGCCGGCTTCGCGGTGGAGGGCTATGCCTGCCTGTTCGGCGTCGCCGATCTCGGACGCGACATGGTGCTGCCCGGCGCCTTCGCCGAGAGCCTCGCGCGCACCGGCGCCGCCGGCGTGCGCATGCTCTACCAGCACGATCCGGCCGAGCCGGTGGGCGTGTGGACCGAAATCCGCGAGGACGCGCGCGGCCTTCTCGTGCGCGGCCGGCTTTCCACGGCGGTGGCGCGCGGGCGCGAATGCGCGGCGCTCATCGCCGAGGGCGCGCTCGACGGCCTCTCCATCGGCTTCAAGGCGGTGGAGGCGCGCACCGATCCGCGCACGCGGCTGCGCCGGCTGTCGCGCATCGACCTGTGGGAGGTCTCCATCGTCACCTTCCCCATGCAGCCCGGCGCGCGCATCGCGCCCGTGGAGCCGCCGCTGGCCGAACCCGCGCTGGCCGAAGCCACGCTGGTTCTGGCCGGCGCCGCGCGGCGGCTGCGGGCGCAGCTCGCTGCCCGCTGATCTTTCTTCCCCTTCCCAACCGAGGACCCCTCCATGCCGAACGCCCTCAGCGCCCCCGAGACCAAGGTGGCCGCCCCGGAGCTTGCGAACCCGGACCTCGCGGGCCCGCAGGCCCGCGCCGCCGTGGCCGATTTCCTTTCCGCCTTCGAGGCCTACAAGGCCGCCAACGACACCCGCCTCGCGCAGATGGAGCGGCGCGGCGCCGATGCCCTGACTCTGGAGCAGATCGCCCGCATCGATGCCGCGCTCGATGCCCAGCAGGCGCGGCTCGACGCCCTCGCCACCAAGGCCCGCCGTCCCGCCCTGGGGGCGCCCGAGCGCACGGTGGCCGAAAGCGCCCACGCCGGCGCCTTCGACACCTATGTGCGCCACGGCGAGGCCGGCGGCCTCAAGGCGCTGGAGGCAAAGGCGCTGTCCTCCGGCGCCGGGGTGGACGGGGGCTATCTGGTGCCGGTGGAGGTGGAGAGCGAGATCGGCCGGCGGCTCTCCGCGCTCTCGCCCATCCGCGCCATCTCCACGGTGCGCGCCATCGGCGGCGGCACCTATCGCAAGCCGTTCATGACCTCCGGCCCCGCCGCCGGCTGGGCGGCCGAGACGGCGGCCCGCCCGCAGACCGACGGCCCCGTGCTCGCCGCCCTCGATTATCCGGCCATGGAGCTTTATGCCATGCCCGCCGCCACCCAGGCGCTGCTCGATGACGCCCAGGTGAACGTGGAGGAATGGCTGGCCGCCGAGGTGGAGACCGCCTTCGCCGAGCAGGAGGGCGCGGCCTTCGTGAGCGGCGACGGCGTGGCCAAGCCCAAGGGCTTCCTGGCCTATGAGAAGGCACCGGAGAGCGCCCACGCCTTCGGCAAGGTGGGCTATGTGGCCACCGGCGCCGCCGGCGCCTTCCCCGCTGATGGGGCGGGCGACCGGCTCATCGAACTCGTCAATGCGCTGAAGGGCGGCTACCGGCAGAATGCCGTCTTCGTCATGAACCGGCGCACCCAGTCCGCCGTGCGCCGGCTGAAGGACGAGAACGGCAACTACCTGTGGGCGCCGCCGCCGGTGGCGGGGCAGGGCGCGAGCCTGATGGGCTTTCCGGTGGTGGAGAGCGAGGACATGCCGGATATCGCAGCCGATGCCTTTCCCCTCGCCTTCGGCGACTTCCGCCGCTTCTACCTGGTGGTGGACCGGGCGGGCGTGCGGGTGCTGCGTGATCCCTTCTCGGCCAAGCCCTACGTGCTGTTCTACACCACCAAGCGCGTGGGCGGCGGCATCATGGACTTCGACGCCGCCAAGCTGCTGAAGTTCGCCGCGAGCTGAGGCAGGGGGGCGGCGGCGCGGATTGCGCGCCGTCGCCCCGCTGGGCATTGGCCTTCGTCGCCTGCGCTTTTGCCCGGTGGGGGACCGGGCGGCATACGGGTGCCGCGCGTCCCTTCGCCGCCGCCAAGCCGCTCAAGCTCGCCGTGAGCTGAGGCGGGGGCGACGGCGCGGATTGCGTGCTGTCGCCCGGTGGGCATTGGCGTTCGTCGCATGCGCTTTTGCCGGGTGGTGGACCGGGTGGCATGCGGGTGCTGCGCGATCCCTTCGCCGCCGCCAAGCCGCTCAAGCTCGCCGTGACCTGAGGCGGGGGGCGACGGCGCGGATTGCGCGCCGCCATCCGGTGGGGCCGGCCTGGCGTGTTCGGCACAGTGCTGCCCACGCCATTTTTCCGTTGCGGCGCTTCTGCCTCTCGCTTCCGGTGCCACGCCGTGGGGCCGTCGCGAACGGAGCCTCGCGGCATGGCGCGGCCGATCCGGTGTTTCACTGTCGCTTGCCGGCCGACGCGCAGGGCTCACGCCGTTCATGGTGGAGGTGGCGCATCGGGGATCTGCGCGTGCGAAGGGGCTCTCCGTCGCGGTGGCTCACACCAAAGGCCCGTGAGGCTTTCTCAAGGGGTGCTGGTCCGCACCCGCGCGGCGCCGGTCGAAGACCGGGGCAACGGCACAAGCGGCGGCTGGCACCTGCCGCCGTCCCTTCCGCGGCGCGGCGGATGGAGCGGAGGTGGCCACGAGCCGGGACGGGCGCGTGCCCCATCGAGCCCGCTGGAGCCTTTCGGGATATTGGGGCCCCTTATCCGCGACTGCCGCCGCAATGCGCTGGGGGCCGTGTCGGTGGCACCGGCCGGCGTCCTGCCACGCATCGCGTGGTGGCGGTTTGGGGCATTTCCGTGTGAACAGAGCCGGCGGCACCAGTGCTGTCCGGCCGCACCGTCTGCCGTCCGGCGATCAGTTCGGCAGCACGATGCAGGGGCCGCCGGCCTTGCGCAGGCGGCCGCACAGGGCGTTCGCCTCGGCGCGGGTCTGGGCCGGCAGGCGCACGCGGTAGAAGGTCCGCGCGCCGCGCCCCGCCATGCGGGTGGCGACGATGACCGGCACCGCATCGCCGAACACGGACTGGTATTTCTCCGCCGCCCGCCGGAAGGAGGCGAGCGCGAGGTCTTTCGAGAAATTGCCCGAAACCTGCACGCCCCAGGGCGCGAACAGGGTGTTGGGCCCGGCTTCCGGCGCGGGTGTCCCCACGCGCAGGGTGGCGAGGGTGGTGAGGCAGGGCGCATCCGCTTCGCGAGCGGGCGCCTCGCCGCGCCGCTTCAGCGTCGCCCAGTCCTCGGCTGTGCGGCCGGTGATGAGCCGCACATAAGTGCGGGTCTCCTGCGGCAGGCCGCCGCCGGCCAGGAAGCCGGAAACCCGTCCCGGCCCCGCATTGTAGGCCGCCGCCGCAAGGCCCAGGTTGCCGAACTGGCGCTCCAGGTCCGCCAGCAGCGCCGCCGAGGCGGGAATGGCCTCCTCGGGATCGAACGGATTGGCAAGACCGCGCTCGCGGGCGGTGCCGGGCATGAACTGGGCGATGCCCTGGGCCCCCGCGCGGCTCACCACATGGGGCCGGAACGAGCTTTCGCGCCAGATGAGCCGCGTGAGGAAGGCCGCCGGCAGCCCGGATTTCGCCGCCGCTCCGTCGATGAGACGGCACAAGGCGGCATCGATGCTCTCTCCCTGCCGCCCGCCGCTGGCGTCCTGTGTCGCGGGGGGCTGGACGGCCTGTGTTCCTGCGCCCGCACCGTCTCCGCTGGCCGGTGGCGCTGGCGCCTGCGCCTTGGCAGGTGCGACCGGCTTGATCGAAGTAGAGATGGCCCCGCCGGGGCCGGCTCTGCCTTCGTTCGCAGCAGCGGAGTTTCCCGATGCCTCCCGGCCTTCAGAAGCCACAGCAGCTGTACCGCGCGGCACGCCGGAGGAGGGTCTCGCCTGGCCGGAGCTGCCGGCCGCCGGAGATGCGCCCTCACCTGCTGCCCCGCTTGCGGAGGAGACCGGCCGCTGCTGTTCCGGAGCAGGAGGCGTGCCATTGCCGCCGGTTGCCCGGCCGGCGCGCGTCTCGCCACCCATGCGTGGCGGAGACGGTTCGTTCAGAGCAGTGGCGGCCCCGCCGCCATCCGCGCGGCCTCCACTCGTGGCTGCGGCGGATGTTTCTAAGGCCTGCCCGTTTCCGGAAGCCGTGGCAGCTGTGCCGTGCGCGCCGGGGGAGGGGGCTGCCTGACCGGGGGTACCGGCCGCCGGGGATGCGCTTTCAGCCGTCGCTCCACTTGCGGAGGAGGGGCGCTGCTCCCCCGGTGTGGAAGGGGTTCCGGCGCCGCTGCTCGCCCGGCCGGTTTGCGTCTCGTCTCCCGGCGCGCCACTGATGCGCGGCGGAGAGGGCTTGGCCGGAGCGGGGACGCTCCCGCCTTCTCCCGCGCCGCTTTCGCTTGCGGCTGCGGTGGGGCCGCCGCCCGGTGCCGCGGGGGTGGCAGCCGCCGGGGATGCGCTTTCAGCCGTCGCTCCACTTGCGGAGGAGGGGCGCTGCTCCCCCTGCGAGAGAGGTGTCCCATCGCCGCCGGCTGCCCGGTCCGGGCGTGCGTCGCCGCCAGCCTCGGTGTCGATCCGCTGCGCTTCCGGCTTCGCCGCCTCGCGGACGAGCAGCAGCCCGGCGCCGGCTGAAAGCAGCAGCATGCCGGCCATCATGGCGCCTCGGCGTGCTGCCCGTCTGAGGAGGGGCGACGCCGGTGCCATGGTCAGCGGCCGAGGGGGCTGCCGAGGGCGGCGGCCGTGGCGGTGATCCAGTCCCGGTGGAGCGACACCAGCGTCACGCCCGTGACGCCGCCGCAGCCGCGCGCGCCGCCGGGCCCGGTGGCCCAGCCGATGACGCCCGCCACCGCCTCGCCCTGGAAGGCGGGCCCGCCGGAATCGCCGGTGCAGGCGCCGGCCGTGCCCGCAGGCGGGGCGAGGCGCACCATGATGCCGCCGGTGGTGCCGATGGAGGGCAGGCGCACCGCGCGCAGCGTGCCCGCGCTCTTGGTGGCGCCCTCGGCGGTAACGCCGAAGCCGGCGAGGGTGAAGTCCGCCCCCTTGGGCGGCAGGCCGTCGGCATCGGTGAGCGCCGCCGGCCGGAAGCGGCCGGGCAGGGGCTCCGAGAGCTTCACCAGCGCGAGGTCCGGCGTGGGGCGGCGGGTGCGGAACTGGTCAGCACTGAAGCGCGGATGAACCGCAACCCGCGCGGCCGGGAACAGCTTGGGTGGCCCGTCGTCCACGATGGCCACCGCATAGTCGGCCTCCGGCTCCACGCAGTGCGCGGCGGTGAGCAGCAGGTCCGGCGCCAGCACCGTGGCGGTGCAGGCCGCCCCCCGCGTGGAAACCAACATGGCCGCGTGGGCCGCGATGCCGGCCCCCGCCGGCGCGCCGCCCACCATGGCGCGGGCCGGTAGGGCGCCAAGCGCCGAGATGCCAAGCAGCGCAGAGACGCTGAACGCGCGAAGGATCGCCGGCGCGCCACGAGCGGCCAAGGTCCCGAAGGAGGCCAAGGCTTCAAGGGCGGCCGAGGCGCCAAAGGCAGCTCGGGCGGTCAAAGCCGCCTGGGTACCAGAGGCGGCTTGGGCGGCGAGGCCGGAAAGGGACGCGCGCAGGGTACGAAAGCCGTTCATGCGCGCGTTCTGCCGCTGCGGCCGCGCAGCGTCAATGCCTTCGCGCGCCTTCACCCGATAAGGAGAACGAGCATGGCAGAACTTCTCGCCGGCCCCACCGCCGAGCCGCTGACCCGCGCCGAGGCCAAGGCCTTCCTGCGCATCGACCATGACGATGAAGATACCCTGGTCGATGCTCTGGTCGCCGCCGCGCGGCGCGCCGTGGAGGCCGCCACCGGCCGCGCGCTCTTGGCGCAGACCTGGCGCTTCACCCGCGCGGGGTGGCCGCTCAGCGGCGTCATTCCCGCCCCGGTGGCGCCGGTCTCGGCCATTCTTACCGCCGAGGTGCGCCTGCCCGGTGGCGGCACCCTCGCGGTGCCCGAGGGCGCGCTGCACCTGAGGGCCGATCGCGCGCCCGCGCTCATCCATGTGGATGCCTCCCGCGTGCCCCAGGCCGGGCCGGGCGGCATCGCCATCACCGTCAAGGCCGGTTACGGCGCCACGGCGGCCGACGTGCCGGCGGACCTGATGCAGGCGGTGCGGCTGGTGCTTGCCCACTTCTACGAATACCGCGACGGCTCGGGCGAGGCGCAGGCGCTGCCCGCTACCGTGGCGGCGCTGCTTTCGCCCTACCGTCTGGTGCGGCTGTGAGCGTGGCGGCGGCCCTGCGCCACCGCCTGGCGCACCAGACGACCGTGGACGTGTCCGACGGCGTCGGCGGCATCACCCGCACCTTCATCACCGTGGACATGCTGTGGGGATCGGTGGAGGTGGTCTCGACCGAGTTCGGCCTCGGCGAGGAGCGCCCGCGCGCGGCCCAGGTGATGCGCATCACCGTGCGCGCGCCCAACACCGTCGTGGTGGGCGATCGGCTGCTCCTGGGCGCGCGGGTGTTCCATGTGGAGGCGACGGGCGACGCCGACGGGCGCGGGCGCCTCACGCGCTGCCGCTGCCGGGAGGAACAGCCATGAAGACGTCCTTCACCGCAAGCGGGGCTGAGGGGCTGGCCGCGCGCCTCGCCGCCCGCGCCCTCGCGCCCGCCGCGGAGGCCCTCGCCGCGGGGGCGGCGAGCGACCTTGCCGCGCGGATCACCGCCGCCACCGGCGTCGCGCCCCTTTCCGCCGGCACGCCGCAGCGTCCGGTGCTGCGTGTCGCCGATCCGGCTGTGCTCGACCGGGCGCGGGGCGATGCCCTGCACGAGGGCGACCCGGTGCTCGACCGGTTGCGGCTCGAATTCGCCCGCGGCCGCGCCCCAACCGCGAAGGAGGTTCCGTGAGCCTGCCTGTGACCAGCCCCGCCCTGAGCCTGCGCAGGGCCATCCCCGCGGTGCTCTGCGCCGATGCCACGCTGCTCGGCGGCCCGCGCGTCCACGACGTGCCGCCGCGCGATGCGGACTTCCTTCTCCTGGCCCAGGGCGACGGAGACCCGGAGCTCGGCCGGGTGCAGCTCGATTTCACCCGTGGCCGAGCCCCGGCCGGGAAGGAGATACCGTGAGCCTGCCTGTGACCAGCGCCGCCCTGAGCCTGCGCAGGGCCATCCCCGCGGTGCTCTGCGCCGATGCCACGCTGCTCGGCGGCCCGCGCGTCCACGACGTGTCGCCGCGCGATGCGGACTTCCTTCTCCTGGCCCAGGGCGACGGAGACCCGGAGCTCGACCGGGTGCAGCTCGATTTCACCCCTGGCCGCGCCCCAACCGCGAAGGAGGTTCCGTGAGCCTGCCTGTGACCAGCCCCGCCCTGAGTCTGCGCAGGGCCATCCACGCCGCGCTCTGCGCCGATGCCACGCTGGGCGCGCTGCTCGGCGGCCCGCGCGTCCACGACGTGCCGCCGCGCGATGCGGAGTTTCCCTTCGTGGCCCTGGGGGAGGCGGTGGTGAGCGACTGGTCCACCGCCACCGAGGCGGGCAGCGAGCAGTCGCTCACCCTCCATGCCTTCTCCCGCAGTGGCGGGCGGGCGGAGGCGTTCGCCCTCGCCGCTGCCGTGGGGCAGGCGCTGCACGATGCGCCGCTGGCCCTCGACGGCCACCGCCTCGCCAACCTGCGCGCCACCACGTGCGAGGTGGTGCGCGAGAAGGACGGGCGCACCTTCCACGCTCTGGTGCGGTTCCGCGCCGTCACCGAGCCCCTGTGACGAAACCCGAGGGAGACTTCATATGAGCGCGCAGAAGGGCAAGGACCTGCTGCTCAAGATCCACGACGGCACGGCCTATGTGACGGTGGCGGGCCTGCGCTCGCGCACCCTCGCCTTCAATGCCCAGAGTGTGGACGTGACCCATTCCGAATCCGCCGGCCGCTGGCGCGAGCTGCTGGACGGGGCGGGCGTGAAGCGCGCCGGCGTCTCCGGCTCCGGCGTGTTCAAGGATGCGGCTTCCGATGCGCTGGTGCGGCGGATGTTCTTCGACGGCACGCTGGCCTCGTGCCAGGTGGTGGTGCCCGATTTCGGCACCCTCACTGGCCCCTTCCAGGTCACTGCCCTGGAAATCGCCGCCGAGCACGACCGCGAGGTGACCTTCGACCTGACGCTGGAAAGCGCCGGCGAGATCGCCTTCGCAGCGCTCTGAAAGGGGAGAGGCCCATGGCCAATGCAAGACGCGGCGAGATCGACGCCGTCATCGAGGGGCGCCCGCGCACGCTGGTGCTCACCCTGGGGGCGCTGGCGGAGCTGGAGGATGCATTCGGCGCCGCCGACCTCATGGCGCTGGCCGAGCGCTTCGAGCGCGGCCGCCTCGGCGCGCGGGACGCCGCGCATATCCTGTGCGCGGGCCTGCGCGGGGCGGGAGAGGAGGTGAGCCTCGCGGAGGTGGAGCGCATGCGCGTGGAAGGCGGGGCCGCGGGCTTCGTGCGCATCGTCGCCGCGCTGCTCGCGGCCACCTTCGGAGCGGGTGAGGCCGCCGGCCCCCCTCAGCCGCCGCAGGATGCCTGAAGGGCGGCTCGCCCGCCGCCACGCCCCCGGCCTTCCCCTGGGCGGAGGCGATGGGGCTCGGGCTCGGCATCCTGCGGCTTTCGCCGGACGCGTTCTGGCGCATGACCCCGCGCGAGCTCGCCTGCGCCGCCGGGGCGCTGGCGCCGCGCGCCGCCCCGGCCCTGGGGCGGGCGGATCTCGCGGACCTCATGGCCCGCTTCCCCGATGCGCCGGCCGGCGCCACACGCCATGACACAGGAGCGCGCCCATGACTGAGACCGTCGACATCGCGGTCGCCGTGGACACCCGCGAGGCCAGGGCGGCCTTCGGGGAAATGGAGGTTTCCGCCAGGGGGCTCGCGAGCGCGCTGGGCTCGGCCTTCACCGGGCTCGCGGTGCAGGGCAAGGACCTCGGCGCCGTCATCGAGCAGCTCGGCACGCGGCTTTCCAGTATCGCCCTCACGGCGGCGCTGAAGCCGCTGGAGAACGGGCTTTCCACCCTGCTTTCCGGCGCCGCCGGCAGTCTTGCGGGCGGGCTCGCCTTCGCGCGCGGCGGGGTGATCGCGGATGGCACGGTGCTGCCCTTCGCCAAGGGCGGCGTGCTGGCGGGCGGTGGGCCGCCCCAGGCGGGCGAGCCGTTCGGCGGGGCGCGCGTGCGGCCTTTCGCGCGCGGCGGGGTGGTGGCGGCGCCCACCTACTTTCCGCTTGGCGGCGCCGGCTTCGGGCTGATGGGGGAAAAGGGGGCCGAGGCCATCCTGCCCCTGACGCGCGGCGCCGACGGCAGCCTGGGCGTGCGGCAGGCGGAGGGCGGCGCACGCGCCCAGGTGACGGTGAACGTGGCGACGCCGGATCTCTCCGCCTTCCGCCGCTCGGATGCCTATCTCTCGGGTCTCGTGGCCCGCGCCGTCTCCCGCGCGCAGCGGGGGGCATGAGGCGCCTCGCGTGCACTTCGGGGGCTGCGCAGGCGGGACAGGCGAGGGCGGCGACACGGCGTGTGATCCACGCGCCGGAGGCACGACAGCCGCTCGGGTCCCTCCTGGAGGCGTTTTGCTCGCGCGAACTGATTCCACCTGGCGCGCAGATGCTTCAGATCATGCCCGGCAGGTACATGGGCGCCGGGCAGGCCCTGAGGTTTTGTTCACTGCGTGGCCGGGTGCCGGCGCGTGGCTCACTTTCGCCGGCTCTCCTTCAGCGTGCCTGCTTCCACGGATCGGAAGAGGATGTCTGCGTATCGCCGCTGGCGTTGCCGAGGGCCGTCCCGGAATTGCCGAAGGACGAGTTGCGGGAGACGCCGGTGCCGCTGGCGCCGTCCGCCTGCACAGCGCTGCGCATGCGCACGCAGGTGTCGGAGCCGGGCATCCGCACGAAGCCGTCGCCGAGCGATGCGCAGGGGGAGGCGCTGGCCTTGGCGGAGCCGGCGCTTTGCGCCTGCACGCCAGAGGAGAGACCGGCCGCCGCGCACAGGGCCAGGACCGCGAGCGCGAATATCCGCGCGCCCACGCGGCGGGTTCCAGTAGAGGGCGACCGCGATTTCAGCGGCGCGGAGGGAAGCGGCAGGTCGCGAGATGGCATGGGATGAAAGCCCTGGAATGGACGCTTCCGGGGACGATGGCGCGCCGCGCGGCCGGTTTTCGTCCTCGGCGCGGGGACTATGGCACAGCCGTTCGGCCGCACCAATGCTGCCCCAGCGCGAGGCCAGCCTAAGTCGGCGCTGAAAATCGCGCTTCGCTCCGCGGGGTAGTGCGAGGCCCGATTCCGGCGCGCCGGCAGGGGCGGGCCGGAACGCCGTTCCCCACCGATGAAGATGCCTTTGGCGAGGGCCCCGCCCGGCGTTGGGCCGGCGTCCAGCGGGCTACCTTCGGTCGCGGATTGGCAAATGCACCCCGCGGCCCCCTTGGTGGCGCCGGCCGAGCGGTGTGGACGGGGAACAGAACGCCGCCCCCGGTGCCGGGAGCGTCTGGGCGCGGCCCCGCGTCTCGCATGACGGGGCGCCGGTCGGCCTCGGGCGATCACCCGAGGCGGTGTCTCACGCGGCGGCTTCGCCTCGGCAGGCGCCGGGGCAAGAGCGCCTCACGCCTTCGCGGGGGCGGCCTTCGCCTTGGAGGCGGCCTTCTTTGCGGGGGCCGGCTCGGCCTTCTCGGCCACCGGCTTCTTGGCGGCTGCGGCTTTCGCCACGGATGCCTTCTTCGGAGCGGCTGCCTTGGCCGGCTTTGCCGTCTCGGCTTCGGGCGCCGCTTTCACGAGCTCGGCCTTGGGCGCAGCGGCTTTGGCAGCCGGCTTCTTCGCTGCTGCGGGCTTTTCGGCGGGCGCCGCGGATGCCTTGGCTGCGGTGGTCTTCGGCGCGGGAGCCTTTTCGGCCGGCGCTTTCGCTGCCGGGGCCTTCACTGCCGGGGTCTTCGCCGCCGGGGCTTTCGCTGTAGCGGGCTTGGCAGCCGACACCTTCGCCGCGGGGGCCTCGGTCTTCGCGGCCTTGGCGGGCGCGGCGGCCTTGACTGCCTTGGCCGTGGACGCCTTGGCCGGAGTGGCGCTCTTCGCCGTGGTGGCCTTCTCGGCCTTCGCGGCGGCGGGCGCGCCTTTCGCAGGCTCGGGCTTCGCCGCCTTAACGACAGCGGGCTTCGCGGCGTCGCTCGCTGCGGCCTTGGCAGCGGGCTTCTTCGCGGTGGTCTTGGTGGCGGTGGTTTTCTTGGCTGCGGTCTTGGCGGCCGTGGTCTCGGGTGCCTTCTCGGCGGGGGCTGCCTTCACCGGCGCCGCTTTTTCCGCGGCCGGTTTTTCCGCAGCAGCCGCAGGCTTCTTAGAGGGCTTCGTAGCCATGCATCTGCTCCATCCTCAACGAGGCTGTCAAAGTCAAAGCGCCGCCTTCAACTATGTCAAGGCTGTTTCTATTGCTCCGGCTGAAGAAATGGGGATGAGGGGACCAAATGGCTGCCTTCCATGACGTTCTGTTTCCAACTGACGTCGCTCTCGGCGCTTCCGGCGGTCCGGAGCGGGTCACCGAGGTGGTCACCACCGCCACCGGGCGCGAGGAGCGCAACACGCGGCTGGCTGATTCGCGCCGTCGATGGGATGCCGGCTACGGGGTGAAGACGCTCGCCGCCCTGTCCGAGGTGGTGGCGTTTTTCGAGGAGCGGCGCGGGCGCCTTTATGGCTTCCGCTGGCGCGACCGGCTGGACCATTCCTCCGCGCCGCCGGGGCGCGCGCCGGGCCCGCTGGACCAACTCCTCGCCATCGCCGATGGCACCACCGCCGCCTTCAGCTTTTCCAAAACCTATGGCGCCTTCCACGCGCCCTATGCGCGGCCCATCGCGAAGCCGGTGGCGGGCACCGTGCGGGTGGCCGTGGACGGGGTGGAGCAGGTGGAGGGCAGCGCCTTCTCCACCGATGCCGCGGGCGGGCATGTGCTCTTCCTTCCGGGCCACCTGCCGCCGGCCGGCGCGGCCGTGACCGCCGGCTTCCTGTTCGACGTGCCCGTGCGCTTCGACACGGACTTCCTCGAGGTGAACCTCTCCGCCTTCGCTGCCGGGGAGATCCCGCGCATCCCGGTGATCGAGATCCGCCTGTGAACCTTTCCACCGCTTCGGAGAAAAGCCATGCGCAGCCTTCCTCCCGCGCTTGCCGACAGCCTTGCCGGCGGTGCCACCACCCTGTGCCGCGGCTGGCGCCTCACCCGGCGCGACGGCGTCGTGCTGGGCTTCACCGACCATGACCGGGACCTGCCGCTCCAGGGCCTCATGCTGAAGGCGGCCTCCGGCGTCGCCGCCTCCGAGAGCGCCGCCGCCGAGGGGCTGGCGGTCACCGGCGCCGAGCTCTCCGGCGCCCTCAGCGCCGATACCCTCACCGAGGACGACCTCGCCGCCGGGCTCTATGACGGCGCCGCCGTTGAGCTGTTCCTCATCGACTGGAGCGACCCGCAGGTGCACCTGCTGCTGCGCAGGGGCACCATCGGCGAGGTCAGGCGCGAGGACGGCCGCTTCACGGCCGAGATCCGCGGCCTTGCCGATGCCTTGAACGAGGCGCGCGGGCGGGTCTACGGCACGCGCTGCGACGCCGACCTGGGCGATGCCCGCTGCGGGGTGAACCTCGCCGCCCCGACGTGGTCCGGAGGCGGCACGGTGGACGCCGTGGAAGGCGCGCTGCGGCTGGCGGTGGAAGGGCTCGCGGCCTTCCCCGCCGAGACCTTCGCGCGCGGGCGGCTCACCTTCACCTCCGGCGCCAATGCCGGCTTCGCCACCGAGATCAAGGGCCATGCGGTGGAGGGTGGCCGCGCCCGGCTGCGGCTGTGGCAGCGCGCGCCGTTCGCGGTTTCCGTGGGCGACGCGGTGGCCGTGACCGCCGGCTGCGACCGGCAGTTCGCCACCTGCCGCGACCGCTTCGCCAATGCTGCCAACTTCCGGGGTTTTCCGCACATGCCGGGCAACGACTTCGTGGTCTCGGTGGCGGTGCCGGGCGAGGGCGGATACGATGGAAGCCTGCTGGCATGACGGCGCCGCTCACCCGCGTCGTTCTGGTGGCCGAGGCGCGCGGCTGGATCGGCACGCCCTATTGCCACCGCGCCTCCCTCAAGGGCGTGGGCGCCGATTGCCTCGGCCTGGTGCGCGGGGTGTGGCGCGCCTGCATCGGCCCGGAGCCCGAGCCGCTGCCGCCCTACGCGCCCGACTGGGCCGAAGCCGGACGCCGCGAGACCCTGGCCGAAACCGCCCGCCGCCACCTGCTGCCGGTGGAGCCCGGCGCGGCGCGCCCCGGCGACGTGGTGCTGTTCCGCTTCCGGGCCCATCTGCCGGCCAAGCACGCGGCCATCCTCAGTGGCGAGGACCGCATGATCCACGCCTATGACGGCATCCGCGTGTGCGAGAGCGCGTTCAGCCCCTGGTGGCGCCGGCGGCTCGCCTTCGCCTTCCGCTTCCCCGGCCTCGCCGATCCGTAGGGCGGATCGGCGCTGGAGGGGTGAGGGCGCGCCATCCATTCCCTCTCCCGCTCGTTGGGGGCAAGGGCGCGAGGCCCGGGGCTCAGATCCGGCGGCTCAGACCTCGCGCTTTCTTTCTTTCTCTTCAGCCCCTCCCTGCAAGCGGGAGAGGGGGCCGGCGCGACGAGGAGCCTCGAATGTCGATCCGGCCTGGACGGGTCGACGGCGGCAACCACGCATGGGCGGCAAGTTCCAGCCCCCCTACGAGGGCCGCGCGGGGCCGGTCGGCGGCGTCGCCTCCCAATTCCGGGGGGCGCCGCTGCCTGCGTGCTCGGCGGCAGGCCTGCGCGCGTTCCACCGCCGTTCCCGCGCGAGCCGGCGCGGGTGGTCCACGGCCATCCATCCCATCCACTATTGCGAGGATCTTCCATGGCGACGCTGCTTCTCGGCGCGGCCGGCGGGCTTGTGGGCGGGGCCCTGTTCGGGCCGCTGGGCGCGGTGGCCGGGCGGGCGCTCGGCGCGCTCGGCGGCGCGGTGCTGGACCAGACGCTCCTGGGCGGCAGCCGCACCGCCGCTACCGAGGGGCCGCGCCTCTCCGATCTCGATGTGACGGCCTCCACCCCCGGCGCCGCCATTCCGCGCCTCTATGGCCGCGCGCGCCTTTCGGGGCAGGTCATCTGGGCCACCCGCCTCACCGAGGTGCGCAAGACCGGAAATGCCGCCGCCGGCGGCAAGGGCGGTAGCCTTGCCGCCAAGTCCAGCACGGTCACCTACACCTATTACGCCAATTTCGCGGTGGCCCTGTGCGAGGGGCCGGTCTCCCGCATCGGCCGCATCTGGGCCGACGGCAAGCCGATGGATGTGGCCGGGCTCACCATCCGCGCCCATCTCGGCGGCGCGGACCAGCCCGCCGACCCCTGGATCGCCGCCCGCCAGGGCGCGGAGGCCACGCCCGCCTATCGCGGCGTGGCCTATCTGGTATTCGAGAATCTCGATCTCACCGATTACGGCAACCGCCTGCCGCAGATCACCGTGGAGGTGGAGCGCGCGGTGGGCGCGCTGGAGCGGCAGGTGCGGGCGGTGACCCTCATCCCCGGCGCCACCGAGTTCGGCTACGACACGGTGCGCACGGTGCGGGTGCTCGCCCCCGGCAGCTACGGGGCCGAGGCGCGGCACGTGTCCACCGCCGGCACCGATTTCGAGGCCTCCCTCGACCAGCTTCTCGCCGCCTGCCCGAACCTCGAGCGCGTGTCTCTGGTCGTGTCCTGGTTCGGGGATGACCTAAGGGCGGGCCGGTGCCGCATCCGCCCCCGGTGCGAGCGCCATGTGAAGTCCAACTTCCCGCAGGAATGGGCGGTGGGCGGCCTCTCCCGCCTGGAACTGCCGGATGTCTCCCAGCACGCGGGCCGCGCGGCCTATGGCGGCACGCCCGCGGACATCACCGTCATCCGCGCCATCCGCAAGCTGAAGGAGGCGGGGCTGAAGGTCACGCTCAACCCCTTCGTGATGATGGATATTCCCGCCGGCAACACGCTTGCGGACCCCTGGACCGGCGCCGCCTCGCAGCCCCCCTATCCCTGGCGCGGACGCATCGTGTGCGATCCCGCGCCGGGGCGGCCGGGCTCGGCGGAGGGCACGGCGGTCTGTGCGGCGCAGGTCTCGGACCTGTTCGGTGTGGCGAAGGCGGGCGACTTCCACCGCGCGGGCACGCTCGTGCTCTATTCCGGCGCGGAGGACTGGGGCCTGCGCCGCATGGCGCTGCATTATGCCCACCTGGCGGTGGCGGCGGGCGGGGTGGAGGCCATCCTGATCGGCTCGGAGATGGAGGCGCTCACCCGCCTACGTGACGGTGCCGGGGCCTTTCCCGCCACCGCCGCCTTCGCCGCCCTGGCCGCCGACGTGAAGGGGGTGGTGGGGGCGGGCACGCTGGTTTCCTATGGCGCCAACTGGGCCGAGTATGGCGCCCAGGTGTTCGCGGGCGGGGAGGTGCGGTTCCCGCTCGATCCGCTGTGGGCCTCCCCGGCCATCGACTTCATCGGCATCGATTACTATCCCCCCATCACCGACTGGCGGGACGGAAGCGCCCATCTCGATGCGGCCCGCGCGGGCTCGATCACCGATCCCGCCTACCTCAAGGCGGGGCTGCGCGGCGGCGAGGCGTTTGACTGGTACTATGCGGACGATGCCGCCCGCGACGCCCAGGCCCGCAGCCCCATCACCGATGGGGACCATGGCGAGCCCTGGGTCTACCGCCAGAAGGACCTGTGGTCGTGGTGGGCCCACGCACATCACGAGCGCTTCGGCGGTGCGCGCGCGGAGAGCCCCACCGCCTACGTGCCCGGCGCCAAGCCCATCCGCCTCATGGAGGCGGGCTGCGCCGCCGTGGACAAGGGCCCCAACCGGCCGAGCACCTTCCCCGATCCCAAATCCTCGGAGAACGCGCTTCCGCCCTACTCCTCCGGAGCCCGCGACGACATGGTGCAGCGGCGGACGCTGGAGGCCATCCTGGCCACCTTCGAGCCGGCGGCGGGGGCGGGGCTTGCCGACAATCCGGCGGCGCCGCTCTACGGCGGGCGCATGGTGGACCCGGGCTGCGTGTTCCTGTGGACCTGGGATGCGCGGCCCTATCCGCAGTTTCCCCTGCTCACCGATGTCTGGGGCGACGGCGCCAACTGGAACACCGGCCACTGGCTCACAGGCCGCCTCGGCGCCGCGCCCCTCGACGCCCTGGTGAGCGCCCTGTGCGCGGACTTCGGCGTGGGCGTGGACGCCACCCGCCTCTCCGGCGTGGTGGAGGGCTATGTGGTGAGCGATGTCATGTCCGCCCGCTCCGCCTTGGAGCCGCTCGCCCGCGCCTTCTCCTTCGCCGCGGCGGAGGAGGGGGAGCGCATCATCTTCCACCGGCGCGGCGACGGCGTGGTCACCGCTCTCGGGGCCGATGACCTGGTGCGGCCGGACGACGGCGGCCCGCTCGTCTCCCTCACGCGGGCGCAGGAGAGCGAGCTGCCGCTGGAGGTGACGGTGGGCTTCATCGATCCCCTGCGGGATTATCGCAGGGCCACCGTCTCCTCCCGCCGCCTCGCCGGATACAGCCGGCATGTGACCGAGGCGTCGCTCGCGGTGGTGGCGCCGCCGGCCGTGATGGCGCGCGCGGCGGATGTCTGGCTTCAGGACCTGTGGGCTTCGCGGGAGACGGTGAGCTTCACCCTGCCGCCCTCGCGCGCTGAGCTGGTGCCGGGCGACGTGGCGCGCCTCGCTCTCGACGGGCGGGAGCGCCTGGTGGAGATCACCCGCGTGGAGGAGGCGGAGGCGCGCGCTGTCACCGCCCGCTCCATCGACCCGGAGGTGTTCGACGCGGCGCTGGAAGAAGCCGCGGGCGGCAGCGTCGCGGTGCCCGCGGCCTCCGGCCCGCCGGAGGTGGTGGTGCTCGACCTGCCGGCCATGGAGAGCGCGGATCCCCTGCCGCTGCAATATCTCGCGGCGGCGGCCGCGCCCTGGCCGGGCACGCTGGCGGTGTGGCGCTCGGCGGACGGCGAGAGCTTCGAGGCGGTGGCGGTGCTCACGGCACCTGCCGCCCTCGGCACGCTCCTCACCGCCTTGTCGCCGGGGCCGCTCTGGCGCTTCGACCGGTGCAATGCGGTGCTGGCGGCCATGACGTCCTCGCAGCTTGTCTCGGCAAGCGAGGCGCAGGTGCTCGAGGGCGCCAACGCCGTCGCTCTGTTCGCGGAGGGGCGCGAGCCGGAGATCATCCAGTTCACCGAGGCCGAGCTGGCGGATGCCGGCACCTACCGCCTCTCGGGCCTGCTGCGCGGGCGGGCCGGCACCGAGGCCGCAGGCGCGCTGGAATGGCCGGCCGGCACCCGCCTGCTGCGGCTCGACGGCACCCTGGCCACGGTGGCGGGCGGGCTCGGCGCCCTCGGGCGGGGCCCCATCTTCCGCGTGGGGCCGGCGCGCGGCGACCATGGCGGGGAGGATGTGGCGCAGGTGTCCGCCACCGTGGCGGGCCGCGCCTTCCGGCCGCTCGCCCCGGTGCACCTGAAGGCGCGGCGCACGGCGGCGGGGGTGGCCATCGGCTTCATCCGCCGCGCGCGGCTCGACGGCGACGGCTGGGATGCGCTGGAGGTGCCCCTCGGCGAGGCCGGCGAGGCCTATCGGGTGGAGATTCTCGACGGTGCCGGCGTGGTCCGCGCGTTCGAGGTGTCCGCCCCCGAGGCGCTCTACGCGGCCGCGGATGAGATCGCCGATTTCGGCGCAGCGCAGGCGAGTCTCACCGTGCGGGTGAGCCAGCTCTCCGCCACCGTGGGTGCCGGCGCGGCGGCCGTGCGCACCTTCGCCCTCTGATCCCTGCCCCTCATCTTTTCTCCACCTCGCGTCTCCGGGCTGCCTGCCCGGAGACGCCTTTCGTCCGGGAGTGCCCATGGCGTCCGACCAATCGGCGAATCTCGCCCTGCCGTACCTGGCGGCGGCGCAGGCGCAGAAACATGTCACCCACAACGAGGCGGTGCGCCGCCTCGACGCCTATGTCCAGCTCGCCCTTGAAAGCGTGACCGCGCCGGCGCCGCCCGCCGCGCCGGACGAGGGTGCGCGCTGGTTCGTTCCGGCCGGCGCCGGCGGCGCCTTCGCCGGGCAGGCCGGCAAGCTCGCCGCCTATGAGGCCGGCGCCTTCGATTTCCTCGCCGTGCCGCGCGACACCCTCGCCTATGTGCGCGACGCCGGTCGCTTCGCCCGCTTCGACGGCGCCGCCTGGGTGCCGCTGGCGGCGGGGAGCGGCGAGGCGGGCGCGCCGCTCGTGCTGGAGAGCATCACCGCCGCTGCGCCGCCGTCGGCGCCGGGGGAGGGGGCGTCGTGGTTCGTCCCGGCCGGCGCCACCGGCGCCTTCGCCGGGCATGACGGCAAGCTCGCGAGCTTTGTGGCCGGTGCCTTCACCTTCCGCGCGCCGGTGGCGGGAACGCTGGCCTTCGTGCGTGACGAATGGCGCCTCGCGCTCCATGACGGCGGCGACTGGGTCTCGCCCCTTGCCGTGCGCCCGGCGCGGGCGGCCATCGAGGCGCGGGTGCTGGAGGAGGATCTGGTGCTCTCCGGCAGCATGGCGGAGACCACCATCGCCATTCCGGCGCGGGCCATCGTGCTCGGCGTCTCCACCCGCACCCTCTCGGCGGTCACCGGGGCCGCCTCCTATGATTGCGGCATCGCCGGGGAGGCCGGGAAGTTCGGCGCCCTGCTCGGTGCCGCGCTGGGCTCCTTCAATTCCGGCGTCATCGGGCCGACCGCCTTCTACGCCGCCACCCCGGTGCGCCTCACCGCCAACGGCGGCGCCTTCACCGGCGGGCGGGTGCGGGTGTCGATCCATATCCTCATGTGCCCCGCATCGGCCTTTCCGCAGCGCGAGGCCGCATGGTGGACCGATGCGCCCCGCCTTCTCGACGGCGTCGCGCCGAGCCTTGCCGCGGATTTCTCCCGCGAGCGCTATGCGCTGGGCGGCGCCCACGGCTCCTCCACCAGCATCCTGCAGCGCACCGGCGGGGCGAAGACCGTGGTCTCCGCGGCGGGCGAGCGGATGACGGCGCCTGCCAATACGCTGGCTTTCGACTATTCCAGCGGCCGGCGCCGTCTCCTGCTGGAAGGTGCGGCCACCAACCTCTTCATCGGCTCTGCCGCACCCGTGGCGGCGCAGAACATCACGGTGACGGCGCAACCCTACACGCTCTCGTTCTGGGGCACCGGGGCCATGGCGCTGAGCGGGGCAGCGAGTGCCACGGTGGCCGGCACCGGCGCCAATGCCCGCACGGCCTACACCTTCACGCCCGCCGCCGGCACCCTCACGCTCACGCCATCCGGCAGTGTCACAAACGTGCAGCTTGAGGTGGGAGGCCGGGCCAGCTCCCACATCGCCACGACCTCGACGGCGACCGCCCGCGTGACGGATGTATGCGCTCTTTCGAGCGCGGCGGTGGCGATGCTGCCATCCGCGGGTCCGTGCACGCTCGCCTGGCGCGGCGCAAGCTCGCAGACGGGCTATGCGTGGCTGGTCACGGTGTCAGGCAAGGAGTTGATCCGCCGCTCGACGGACGGGCTCTCTGTGCTCGCCGTCGTGCCGCTTGCGCAGGGCACGGGCCTTGGGATCGCGGCCGTGGGCATCACGCCGTTCGGCATCGCCATCGGATGGGATGGGAGCGGCGGCATCGGCAGCACCAATGGCGGCGCGGCAACCTCCAACACCACAACTCCGTCGGGGGCCATCACCTCCGCCCACATCGGGGCGGGCACAGGCGTCAACGGGTGGATTGAGCTGGACGAACTGCTGGTCTGGCCGGCGAAGGGCGCCGCCGCCGCCGTGCAGGCGCAGGCCAGGGCCTGGAGCTGAGGAGAAAGCATGAACACGATCCATCTCAAGTTCGCGGATCGCGCTGAGGCGCTTGCGGCGCTCGCCGCCTTATTGGGCTATGGGCCGCAGCAGGACGGCACAGGGCAATGGTGGCCTACCACCGGAACGGCCGGTGGCATCCGCTATGACCTGTGCTTCCTGGCCGACCAGGGCGTGACCACGGGCTCCGACGGCGACCACGTGAACCTGTTGTGGTGGGGTGACGCCGCCGGAGCGCCGGATTTCGGCGCCCATGTGGTGATGCCGCAGACGCCAAGCGCCGTTTTTGCGGTGTGATGACTGCCGCTGGCGCCTCACGGATGGCCGTCAAAAAGCGCAGCCATCTGGAGGCGTGGTGGCGGCCGGCTGGCGCGCGTCATGGCTTCGGAATGCGAAGCACTCGTGACTCTTCAGCTCGTTGTGTCGCCTCTTCGACCACAAGTGATAGAAGGTATGCCAGTGTCGTCAATGTGTTGGTGGATGCAACCGCCTGCAACTCTGTAGCGATTGTCCTGATGTAATCAGGCACTTCTGTTTGTATCTTGCATGACCCCTGCATTTCAAAACTCCGTTACCATGCAATGAGAACTGCGGGCGAAATTTTATAAAGCTTTTTGGTGGTATGCAATAACCAAATAACATGAAATAAATGTGCAATATGGCTGACGCCGAGGGGGTGAGCCCGCTTGCCGTCGAAGGAACGATCATGAGCACCTATGTCTTCACCTCCTTGGAGGCCGAATATGCACGTCGCTGGGCAGACATGGCTGTGACGCCTGCGCGCCTTTCGGCGGTTGAGGAAACGGCCCGTCGGGTCATCGCCGGGAAGGCTCGCTACCGGGTGGTCGAGGGCCGCACCGGCGTGCCCTGGGCATTCATCGGGGTGCTGCACGCGCGCGAGTGCGGCTGCGATTTCCGGGGAGTGCTTCACAATGGCGAGAGGATCCTCGGCACTGGTCGCAGGACCCGACTCGTGCCCGCCGGGCGGGGGCCTTTCGAGACATGGGAGGCGGCGGCCGCTGATGCGCTCGCGCTCAAGGGCTACCGGCCCGGCTTCCCGTGGACCCTTCAGCGCTGCCTCTATGAAGGCGAGCGTTTCAATGGCTTCGGCTACCGCATGCGCGGGGTGCCCAGCGCCTATCTCTGGAGCGGCTCGAACCAGTATGCGCGCGGCAAATATGTGGCCGACGGGGTGTGGAGCGCCTCCGCCGTGGACAAGCAGATCGGCATCGCGCCGCTCATGAAGCGACTCATGGAGCTCGATCGCGATGCCGGTTTCGGGCCGGGCACGGCGCCATTCGATGCGCCCGGCGGCGACCTCGATCCCGGCGCGGTCCGCGCCCTGCAGCAGCGCCTACGCGACCTCGGCTATGCGGAGGCGGGCCAGGCCGACGGCGCGTTCGGCCCGCGCACCACGGCGGGCGTCGCCGCCTTCCAGGCCACCGCCGGGCTTCCCGTCTCCGGCCGTCTCGACGGCGAAACGGCGGCGGCGCTGGCCACCGCCGCGCCGCGTCCCGTCGCGCCGGAGCGCGCGCGCCTTACGGCGGGAGCGCTCGCGGCCCGCGGTGACGCGGTGGTCGCCGCTGCCGGCTGGAGCAAGCGGGGTGCGCTGCTGCTCGGCGCGCCGGCCGTGCTGCTTGGCGTGCTGGAGCAGGTGCCTGAGGCGCTGGGCCGCCTCGATGCGGTGCGCGGCGCCCTGGGCGGCCTGCCGTCCTGGAGCTGGCCGCTGGCGGTGGCGGCAGTGGCCGCGGGGCTCTACGCGCTCGCGCACCAGGCCGAGACGGCCGAGGTGGAGGCCGTGCGTAGCGGCCGCGACGCCGGGCCCGGCTGAGGCGAGGGGAGGCGTGGAAGGCTGGCGCCTGCGAAGGGTGAGTACGCCGGCGCCATGCGGCACGAGGCTGCGCCGGTAGCGCTTTTCCTTCCGCCCAAGTCCAACTAAGACTGTGCGGCGGCCTTCGCGGGCTGCGGCCCGCTTCCACGCCGCAAGGCCATGGCGTTGAAAGATCCCGTGCGATGTCCGTCCGTCAGGTGTCCGCCACGCTCAGTGCCCTCGTTCTCGGAGCGCTCCTTTCGGGCTGCGCCAGCGATGCGAATTCCAGCCTGAAGGGCACCGCCAACATCGCCCTGCCCACCGCGCCGGTGATGCGCGGCGCGGTCTCCGGCGGGCTCATCAGCGGCGCCATCGGCAACGGCCTCGACGACACCGATCGGCAGAAGGCCTTCGACGCGGAGATCGCGGCCCTGGAGACCGGCGGGCCGGGCTATCCCACCGGCTGGAAGAGCGACAGCGGGGCGCACGGCACGGTCATCGCCGGGCCGCCCTATCACCGGCCGGGCTTCCAGACCTGCCGCGACTATTCCCACACCATCTACATCGACAACCGTCCGCAGATCGCGCGCGGCGCCGCCTGCCGGAATACGGACGGCAAGTGGCAGGCGGTGGGCTGAGGCCGCCCCTCAATAGGACATGAGCAGTGGCACCGGGCTCTCTCCGAGCAGGGACTGGGTGACGCCGCCGAGCACCCATTCGCGCACCGCGGAGTGATGGAAGGCGCCCATCACCAGCAGGTCGGCGTTGAACAGACTGGCCTGCTCGCGCAGCGTGCCGGCGATGCCTTCGGCCTGCACCACCAGGTCCTTCACGCTTACGTTCACACCGTGGCGCGCCAGGTGGGGGGCGATCTCGGCGCCCGGCACGCTTCCCGCCAATTCCTTCTCGGTGCCGATGGCCACCACCTCCACGGCCGCGGCGGACTTCAGGATGGGCATGGCATCATTGACGGCGCGCGCGGCGCGAGCGCTCCCGTCCCAGGCGATGAGCACGCGCTCGTGCCGGAACGCGTCCCACCCCGGCGGCACCACGATGAGCGGGCGGCCGCTCTCGAACAGCAGCGCCTCGATGAGGCCGCGGTCGGTGCCGGCGGTGGCGGCCGCTGCGTCGAGCACGCTGATGTCGTGCACACGCGCCTGGGTGACGAAGGCTTCCGCCAGCTCGCCATAAGGCAATTGCGGGCTCTCCACGGAATAGGCGACGCCCTGGGCCGCCGCCTCGCCGGCCGCGCGCTCCGCCACCGCCGCCGCCAGCGACCGCAGGCGCCGGTTGTGATCGGAGACGATGCCTGCCGCCATGTTGCTGACGAAGGCGGTGCCCAGTACCACCTTGAGCGATGCGGCCTGGATGGTGGCATGGGCACCGGCCTGCCGGGCCAGGGAGAGGCCGTAGGCAAGTGCGAAGGAGGGCTCGTCGATGCCTTCCTCGGTCACGCCGATGAGGACGCTTCTCAGGTTGTGCAGCATGGGCCTTCCTCGAAAGTTGTTCTGGTCCGCGAACGGCTTGCCGTTTGGAGACAGTAAGGGCCGGCGCGCCGGGGGACGTTGCGTCAGGTCAACGCCTGTCTAGACCTTCGCGACCGCCGGTTGAAGCCTGCTCTCACCCGGCGGGCGCCGCGAGGGTGCGGTAGCGGCCGCGATAATAGAGCAGCGGCGCCTCTTCCCCCTCGGCATGCATGTGCACGACGCGGCCCACGAAGATCACGTGGTCGCCGCCGTCGTAATGGGCATAGGGCACGCACTCGAAGGCGGCGTGGGCGGGCAGCAGGCGCGGCGCCCCGCTGGGCCCACGCTCCCACTGCGTGTCCGTGAACTTGTCCGCGCCGGCGGTGGCGAAGCGGTTGGAGACATCCTGCTGGTGCTCCAGCAGGATGTTCACCGAATAGGCCCCGGCCTTCTCCAGCCGGGAGAGGGAATTGAGCTTGCGCGACATGCAGAACAGGATGAGCGGCGGATCGAGGGAGACGGCGGAGAAGGAATTCACCGTCACGCCCATCAGCCCCTCGTCGTCGGCGGCCATCACCACGGCGATGCCGGTGGCGAAGCGGCCGAGGGCGTTGCGCAATTCGCGCGGGTCGAGGCTGGCGTCGAGGTCGAGGGTGGTCATTCGATAGGGCTCGCTGGGAATGTCGGATTCGTCCGGCTGGCCTATCCTAGCCTCCTGGCGCGGACCTTTCGATGCCGGCGGCGCGCTTCCCCCGGCGGCGGGATGGGTCTAAAGGCATCGGCCCATGGCCTATGCTGTCAAAGAGATGTTCCGGACCCTGCAGGGGGAGGGCGCCCAGGCCGGGCGCGCGGCCGTATTCTGCCGCTTCGCCGGTTGCAATCTCTGGTCCGGCCGCGAGGCCGACCGGGAGGATGCCGCCTGCCGTTTCTGCGACACCGATTTCGTGGGCCTGGACGGGGAGGGCGGCGGGCGCTTCGCCACTGCGGACGAGCTGGCGCGAGCGCTGGCGCGGGTTTGGGGGCCGGGCGCCGAGCGCCGCTTTGTGGTGTTCACCGGCGGAGAGCCGCTGCTGCAGCTCGATGCGCCCCTGATCGCGGCGGCCCATGCCGAGGGTTTCGAGATCGCGGTGGAGACCAACGGCACGCTGCCCGCGCCCGAGGGCATCGACTGGATCTGCGTGAGTCCCAAGGCCGGCGCGCCCCTTCTCCAGCGCAGCGGGCAGGAACTGAAGCTCGTCTTCCCGCAGGCGGGGCTCGACCCCGAGGCCCTTGCCGGGCTCGACTTCGCCCAATTCTTCCTTCAACCCATGGATGGACCCGAAAGGGCGCGCCACACAGCGATGGCGGTGGCCTATTGCCTCGCGCATCCGCGCTGGCGCCTGTCCGTCCAGACCCACAAGATGATCGGCATTCCATGACCGCACCGGCGCCCACCATGCGCATCACCCAGGGCTTCACCTTCGAGGCGGCTCATTTCCTGCCTCGCGTGCCGGAAACCCACCGCTGCCGGCGCATGCACGGCCATTCCTACAAGGTGGAGCTGACGCTGGAGGGGGCGGTGGACCCCGGCACCGGCTTCGTGGCGGACTTTTTTGACATCGAGGCGGTGTTCGCGCCGCTGCTGGCGCGGCTCGACCACTATTGCCTCAACGACGTGGAGGGCTTGGAAAATCCCACCGCGGAGAACATTTGCGCATGGCTCTGGGCGCGGCTGAAGCCCGACCTGCCGCAGCTTTCGGGCATCAGGGTGTTCGAGACGCCGCTCTCCTATGCGGAGTACGACGGGCGCTGAAGGCGCCACGTCCGCCGGCTACATCTGCCGCGCAAGCTCGGCCTCGCCCTCGTGCAGGTCATGGTCCGGAATTGCCGCGGCGGCGGCCTGGAGCGTCGGCAGGATGTCCTCGATACGGTCGGCCGTGAGGATGTCCAGGGGCCGCTCGGCGGGGAGGAAGCCGGCATCCTGCATGTGGCCGATGAGGTCCAGGAAGGGGTTCCAGAAGCCGCCGAGGTTGGCGAGCAGGATCGGCTTGCGGTGGCGGCCGAGCTGGGCCCAGGTGAGCTGCTCCACCAGCTCCTCCAGGGTGCCGATGCCGCCCGGCAGGGCCACGAACGCATCCGCCCGCTCGAACATGAGCCGCTTGCGCTCGTGCATGTCGGCGACCTCGATCATCTCCGCCCGGTGGCGGAAGGCGCGCTCCACCCGCACCAGGAAGCGGGGGATGATGCCCGTGACCTCGCCGCCGGCGAGGGCGGCGGCGCCCGCCACCTCTCCCATCAGGCCCACGCCGCCGCCACCATAGACGAGGCGGATGGAGTGGGCCGCCAGGATCTCGCCCAGCCGGCGCGCGCCTTCCGCGAACGCCGGATCGCGGCCTTGGGAGGAGCCGCAATAGACACATACGCTTCCAATTGTAGCCATGGACCCACTTTAGCACTGTTTCGCGCACCGCGACGTTCGCCTTGCGCGCATGCTCTTCCCCGCCACCTTCCGCGTGAGGCGCGACGGGCGCGTGACAGGGTCGTCTTGAAATGGTCACTGTCATCGTTTATCGGCGATGAACGATGAGTTGAGTGCCGAGACGCGCGTTGACCCTGCCGCCCACAACCTCCCCCGCCGATGGGGAGGACCTTTCTCCCGCCGCCCTCGACGCTTTGGCCGAGCGCCTGCGCGCGCTCGCGCATCCCGCGCGGCTCATGGTGCTGCAGACGCTGGCGCGCGCGGACCGCTGCGTGTGCGGGCAGATCGTGCGCGGCCTGCCGCTGGCGCAATCCACCGTTTCCCAGCACCTGAAGGTGCTGGGTGATGCGGGCCTCATCCGCAGCCGCGCGGAAGGCGCGCGCATCAGCTATTGCCTCGACCGCGCCGCGCTGCGCGCGCTGCGGGCCGAGATCGAGACCGTGTTCGACACGCTCCTCCCCGAGGACGCGGCCGACCCCACGGCGGAAGGTTAGGCTTCATGTCAGACGGTTCAAAGGTTACCCGCCCCGGAGCAAGCGGCTCCGGTGCTTCCGGCCGGCCCGCGCCCGCCCCCGCGGGCGAGCGGATGCTCGGCACCCTCTCCCACCTGTGGCCCTACCTGTGGCCGCGGGACCGGGCCGATCTGCGCGCGCGCGTGGTCGTCACGATGGTGCTGCTGTTCGGCTCCAAGGGCGCCACCATGGTGGTGCCGTTCGTGTTCAAATGGGCGACCGACGCCCTGAGCGCGGAGGCCAACGGGGCCCCTGTCCCCTCCGGCTGGGCCTATATTCTGGCGGCTCCGGTGGCGCTGACGCTGGCCTACGGCCTCGCCCGCATCGTCATGGCGGCCATCACGCAATTGCGCGACGGCATCTTCGCCAAGGTGGCGCTCCACGCGGTGCGCAAGCTGGCGCTGGAGACCTTCCGGCACATGCATGACCTGTCCCTGCGCTTCCACCTGGAGCGCAAGACGGGCGGGCTCACGCGCGTGCTGGAGCGTGCGCGCAACGGCATCGAGACCATCGTGCGCATGGCGGTGCTGCAGCTCGCGCCCACCATCGTCGAGCTGGTGATGGTGCTGGGCGTGCTGCTGTTCGCCTTCGACTGGCGCTATGTGGTGGTGGTGACGCTCACCATCGCGGCCTATGCGGTCTTCACCTACCGGGCGAGCGAGTGGCGCCTCTCCATCCGCAAGGAGATGAACGACAGCGACACCGAAGCCAACACCAAGGCGGTGGACAGCCTGCTCAATTACGAGACGGTGAAGTATTTCGGCGCCGAGCGCTGGGAGAACGCCCGCTACGACCGTTCCATGGCCCGCTACGAGACGGCGACCGTCCACACCTACACCTCCCTTGCGTGGCTGAATGCGGGGCAGGCGGTCATTTATTCCATCGGCCTCGCCATCATCATGGTGATGTGCGTGTTCGACATCCGCGCCGGGCGGCAGACCGTGGGCTCGTTCGTCATGATCAACGTCATGATGCTGCAGCTCTACGTGCCGCTGAACTTCCTCGGCTTCATCTATCGCGAGATCAAGCAGGCGCTCCTGGATATCGAGGCCATGTTCCAGGTGCTGGCGCGTGATCCGGAGATCCGCGACCGACCCGGCGCACCGGGCCTCGCGGTGCGCGGCGGCACGGTGCGGTTCGAGGACGTGCGCTTCTCCTACGAGGCGGGGCGGGAGATCCTGAAGGGCGTCTCGTTCGAGGTGCCGGCGGGGCGCACCCTGGCCATCGTCGGCGCGTCCGGCGCCGGCAAGAGTACGCTCTCGCGCCTCCTGTTCCGTTTCTACGACGTCTCCTCCGGCCGCATCCTCATCGATGGGCAGGACATCCGCGACGTCACGCAATCCTCTCTGCGCGCCGCCATCGGCATGGTGCCGCAGGACACGGTGCTGTTCAACGACACCATCGCCTACAACATCCGCTACGGCCGCCAGGATGCCGCCGAGGCGGAGGTGGAGGAGGCGGCGCGGCTTGCCAGGATCGACGATTTCATCCGCTCCCTGCCCAAGGGCTACAGGACCGAGGTAGGCGAGCGCGGCCTGAAGCTCTCCGGCGGCGAGAAGCAGCGCGTGGCCATCGCCCGCACGCTGCTGAAGGCGCCGCCCATCCTGGTGCTGGACGAGGCCACCTCCGCCCTCGACAGCCACACCGAGCGCGATATCCAGGAGGCGCTCGACAAGGTCTCCGAGGGCCGCACCACGCTGGTCATCGCCCATCGCCTCTCCACGGTGGTCGGGGCTGACGAGATCCTGGTGATGGCCGACGGGCAGGTGGCCGAGCGCGGCACCCATGCGGCGCTGCTCGCCCATGGCGGCCTCTACGCCGACCTGTGGCGACGCCAGCAGGAGGCCGAGGAGGCGGCCGCGCCGGCTCCCGCCGAAGAGGCCTTGCCCGCCTCCGGCGGCGCAGCCAGCCTGGACCCCGCGCGGCTGGAGGACGCCGAGGAAGACTACCAGGACAACGCCTCCCGCGCGGTCGGCTGACACCGGGGGTGCGCGCGCCCTTTCTCGTGGGCCGCTACTCAGGTCCGAGCGGCGCCGACGGCGTGAAGCGCGGCGCTGCCCGGTCTTAAGGGCGCGCCATGCTCCAGGCGCCGTCAAGGGCGCCGTCTCCGCTCATGTCGCCGGGCTTCATGTCCTTGCCGAAATGGTACAGGGGCTTGCCCTTGTAGGCCCACTGGGTGCTGCCGTCGTCACGGGTGACGACGCTCCACGGGCCCATGGGCTTGGCGTCCATCCCCGCCTTCAGGGGCGGCCAGGCGGCGGCACAGGGCCCGGTGCAGGCGGACTTGCCCGGCATGTCGCGGGAGAAGACATAGAGCGTCATGCCGGACGCGTCGGCCAGGGTCTTGCCCTTGGCCGTCTCCATGATCATGGCGGGCTCGGCGGCGTGGGCGGGTACGGCCGGCAGAAGCGCAAGCCAGAAGGCCGTGGCGGCGGCAGCGAGGGCGGGGCGCATGGCGTTTTTACCTCCCGGCTCTGGTCCCGGCGGGCGAGCCGGAACGCGTTCTGGCCGTTGAACGCCGGGCGGCCGTGCGCGTTCCAGAAAGGCAGGCTCACGGCCGTGTGAGCGACATTACCGAACCGTAATCCCGTCGCCAGGGAACCGTAAGGCTGGGGACCCTACCTTCACCCTCGAACCTGCCGCTGGGCAGGGCACCCGATGGAAGAAGTGAGACCCGATCGCATGACCCGCTCTGACAAGACCTCCTCCGTGACGAAGCGCCGTCGCCAGGCCCTGCTCGCCGGCGTGTTCGGCCTCGCGGTCGCCGGCATGGTGGCCGGCGAGTTCCTGCCGGGCACCGCGACTCCCGCCCTCGCGCAGATCACCACCAGCCAGCCGGCCGGCACCTTCTCGTTCGCCGATATCGTAGAGAAGGTTTCGCCCGCGGTCGTTTCCGTGAAGGTGAAGAAGGACGGCGATCAGGTGGCCATGAGCGACGGCGACCTGGGCGGCGGCAACATCCCGCCCCAGATCGAGCAGTTCATGAAGCGCTTCGGCTTCGGCGAAGGCCGTGGCCCGAACGGCCCGATGGGTCCCAACGGCCCGATGGGTCCGCGCGGTCATCGCGGCCCGGGCGGCGAGCGCCCGGTGGTGGGCCAGGGCTCCGGCTTCATCATTTCCGCCGACGGCTATGTGGTGACCAACAACCACGTGGTCGATGGCGCCGACGAGGTGGACGTGACCACCACCGACGGCAAGGAGCATGTGGCCAAGGTGATCGGCACCGATCCGCGCACCGACGTCGCCCTGCTGAAGATCAACGACGCCAAGGACCTGCCCTGGGTGAAGCTGGCCGATACCGCGCCCCGCGTGGGTGACTGGGTGATCGCGGTGGGCAACCCGTTCGGCCTCGGCGGCACGGTCACCGCCGGCATCGTCTCCGCGCGCGGCCGCGACATCGGCTCGGGCCCTTACGACGACTTCATCCAGATCGACGCGCCCATCAACCGGGGCAATTCCGGCGGCCCGACCTTCTCGCTGAACGGCGAGGTGATCGGCATGAACACCGCCATCGTCTCTCCCTCGGGCGGCAACGTGGGTATCGCCTTCGCCATCCCCTCCGAGACCGTGAAGACGGTGGTGAACCAGCTGCGCGAGAGCGGCTCGGTGGCCCGCGGCTACATCGGCGTCCAGATCCAGCCGGTGACCGAGGAGCTTGCCTCCGGCCTGGGCATCAAGGAGACCGAGGGCGCCCTGGTGGCGCAGGTGCAGCCGAACAGCCCCGGCTCCAAGGCGGGCCTGAAGGCCGGCGACGTGATCGTCAAGCTCAACGGCGAGGCGATCAAGGATGCCCGCGACCTCACCCGCAAGGTGGGCATGATGAAGCCGGGCGCAGAGGTGCAGCTTGCCGTCATCCGCGACGCCAAGCCTGTCACGGTGTCGGTGAAGCTCGACCAGCTCCCCAACGAGCAGGTCGCCCGCGCCGACAAGGGTAACGAGGACGCCGCCGGCAAGGACATGCCGCGCCTCGGCCTGCAGCTCGCCCCCGCCAAGGGCGTGGATGGCGCTGGAGACGAGGGCGTGGTGGTCACCGGCGTCGATCCGAATGGCCCCGCTGCGGCCCGTGGCTTCCGCACCGGCGACGTGATCCTGAAGGTGGGCGACAAGGCCGTCTCCACCCCCAAGGATGTGCGCGACGGCCTCGCGGCCGCCAAGGCCGATGGCCGCAAGGCCGTGCTGGTCCAGGTGAAGAGCGAGCAGGGCGTGCGCTTCGTCGCCATCACCCTGGACACCAAGGCCAAGGGCTGACGCACCGAGGGCTGAGGCATCGAATCCCGGGTCGGCGCAGACCGGCCCGGTGCGAGCCGACCGGCGGAGCATCGCCCCAGCCCCCCGCTCCGCCGGTCGGTCCCCTTCCGGCGCCACAGCCGACGTGTCCCCAGCCCCCGAGCGTCGGCCGGTGCTGCAGGCGCGGGAAGCTTCAGAAGGCTTCCCGCGCCTTCGTTTTTGGCGCGCCGCGCGCCGCTTCGTCCCGTGCTCCGCTCCTGGTCCGGCGGCCGGTCCCCTTTCGCTCCAAATCGCTCTAGAGTGACATGAACGCGAATCTCGATCCGGATACACTCAACGCCATGCGCCTCCTCCTTGTCGAGGACGACCGCGACGCCGCCGAATATCTCCGCAAGGCCTTCCGCGAGGCCGGGCACGTGGTGGACCACGCGGCGGACGGCGAGGAGGGGCTCGCCCTCGCGCTCGCCGACAAATACGACGTGCTGGTGGTGGACCGCATGCTGCCCCTGCGCGACGGCCTCTCCCTGGTGGCGGAGCTGCGCGGGCGCGGCCACGCGACGCCGGTGCTCATCCTTTCCGCCCTCGGGCAGGTGGACGACCGGGTGCAGGGCCTGCGCGCCGGCGGAGATGATTACCTGCCCAAGCCCTACGCCTTCACCGAGCTGCTGGCGCGGGTGGAGGCGCTGGCCCGCCGCGGCGGGCCGCAGGCCACCGACACCGTCTACAAGGTGGCGGACCTGGAGCTGGACCGGCTCGCCCACCGCGTCACGCGCGGCGGTAAGGAGATCCCGCTCCAGCCGCGCGAATTCCGCCTTCTGGAATATCTCATGCGCCACGCGGGGCAGGTGGTGACCCGCACCATGCTGCTCGAAAACGTGTGGGACTACCATTTCGACCCGCAGACCAACGTCATCGACGTGCATGTTTCTCGGCTGCGCTCGAAGGTGGACAAGGGCTTCGAGGTGCCGCTGATCCACACGGTGCGCGGCGCCGGCTACATGGTGCGGGCGGGGCTGGCGTGAACGCCGCGGGGCGCACGGGCGTCGTGGCCGGGCGCGTGATCGGCGGTTTCGCCCATCTCGCGCGGCTGGTGCGCACCACGGCCTTCAAGTTGCTGGCGGCCTATCTCGCCGTGTTCGCGCTGTTCGCGGTTTCCGTCATCGGCTACACCGCGTGGCACACCCGCGAGCTGATCCAGAATCAGGTGGCCGACAATCTCGACCGCGAGGTGCGGTTCCTGGCGGAGCAGTACCAGGTCGGCGGTATCCAGCGGCTCGTCTATGTGATCGACCGGCGCTCCCGGCGGCCGGGCTCGTCCATCTACGTGCTGGCCAATTTCCAGGGCGAGGTGCTCGCCGCCAACGTCTCCGACCTCTCCCTCAGCCTGCTGAACGAGGCCGGCACCCGCTTCACCACCTATGACCGGCAGGAGGACAGCGGCGCCACGCGCAGCCATGTCGCATTCGTGCAGGTGTTCATCCTGCCCGGTGGCTACCGCCTGCTGGTGGGCCGCGACATCGAGGAGCGCGACACCCTGCGTGACCTCGTGGCGCGGCCGGCGCAATGGGCGGTGGTGCTCATCGTGGTGCTGGGGCTCGCCGGAGGGGTGTTCGTCACCCGCCGCGTGTTGAAGCGTATCGACGCGATGACCGCTACCGCCGAGACCATCATGGCCGGCGACCTCTCCGGGCGGCTCGCGGTGGCCGGTACGGGTGACGAGTTCGACCGCCTTGCCCACTCCCTCAACGCCATGCTGGAGCGTATCGAGGCGCTGATGCAGGGTCTGAAGGACGTCTCGGACAACATCGCCCACGACCTGAAGACGCCTCTCACCCGCCTGCGCAATCGCGCCGAGGAGGCCCTGCGCACCGCCCGCACCGAGGACGAGTGGCGCGCCGCGCTCGATACCACCATCGAGGAGAGCGAGGGGCTCATCCGCACCTTCGACGCCTTGCTCATGATCGCCCGCGCCGAGGCCGGGCAGGCGCGTGACAACATGACGGATGTGGACCTTGCCGATCTCGCCGGGAACGTGGCCGAGCTTTATGAACCGCTGGCGGACGAGCAGGGCCTCGACCTCACGGTGGCGCTGGAGCCGGTGACGGTGCACGGGATGCGCGAGCTGCTGGCGCAGGCCCTCTCCAACCTCATCGACAACGCCATCAAATATGGCCGCCCTGTCGGCGGCGGGCGTGGGCGCATCGCCATCGGCCTCTCCCGCGAGGGTGGGGAGGCGTTGCTCAAGGTGGCCGATTGCGGGCCCGGCATTCCGGCCGGCGACCGGGAGCGGGTGGTGGAGCGATTCGTGCGCCTGGAAGCGAGCCGGACGCGGCCGGGCTCCGGGCTCGGCTTGTCGCTGGTGTCGGCGGTGGCGCGCCTGCACGGCGGCGCGCTCGCCTTCGCCGACAACGGGCCGGGGCTCGTGGCCGTGCTGCGCCTGCCGGCGCGGCCGGCCATCGCTCCGGATGCAGGCGGGGATGCGGCGGGGGAACCGGCCAGCCGGCGTTAACCCGGATCGGTCACAAAGGGCGGGGACCGGCCGGCGAATCGGCCGCCTCGGCGCGGCGGCGGTCCCGAGCTTTCTGTAGGGGCTTGCGCATTGCGCGTCCCCGTGCCTTTAGGTCATTCCATGCGCGCGCCCCAAGCTCCGGACCACGTATCGGATTCGTCCGAAGGACCCGTTCTCGCCGTGATGATGCGGGAGGCGCCGGTCGTCCGTGACGCGGCGGCCGCGATGATTCGCCTGTCCCATGCCCTGGAGCGGCTGTCGCCCGAGGAGGGTGCCGTGCTGGAGGGGCTGTTCGCGGCCGGGCCAGCGGCGCGCGACGTGGCGCTGGGCGTGGCCGAGGGCTCGCCCTTCCTGCTGGAGCTGATCCGGTCCGAGCCCACCCGGCTGCTGCGCACGCTGGGCACCGCGCCTGATGTCCATCTCGCGCGCCTTGTCGCGGACTGCGCTGAGGCCTGCCTCACTGCGGCCGACGAGGCGCAGGCCATGCGCGCGCTGCGGCGCATGCGCAGCGAGGCGGCGCTGCTCATCGCGCTCGCCGACATGGGCGGCGCTTTCGATCTCGTGGCCGTCACCGCGGCCTTGAGCGAGGTGGCCGACGCCGCCGTGCGCGGCGCCCTCGATTTCCTGCTGGCGGAAGCCGCCCGCGCCGGCCGCATCCTGCCGGCGGATCCCGCGCGCCCGGCCCACGGCTGTGGCCTCGCGGTGATCGCCATGGGCAAGCACGGCGCCCGCGAGCTCAATTATTCCAGCGACATCGACCTGATCGTCGTCTACGACCGCGACCTCGCCCCCCTGGCGGAGGATGTTTCCGCCTCGCCCTTCTTCGTGAAGGTCACCAAGGGGCTGGTGCGCATGCTGCAGGAGCGCACCGGAGACGGCTACGTGCTGCGGGTGGACCTGCGCCTGCGGCCCGATCCCGGCTCCACCCAGGTCGCGCTCTCCATCAACGCCGCGCTCGACTATTACGAGCGCGAGGGCGCCACCTGGGAGCGCGCCGCCTATATCAAGGCCCGCCCCGTGGCCGGCGATCTCGACCTCGGCCGGCGCTACCTGTCCGATCTGTTGCCCTTCGTGTGGCGGCGGGTGCTGGACTTCCAGGCCATCGCCGATGTCCACGCCATGAAGCGCGAGATCCACGCCTTCCGCGGCCATGACGTGGTGGCGGTGGAAGGGCACAATGTGAAGCTCGGGCGCGGCGGCATCCGCGAGATCGAGTTCTTCGTGCAGACCCAGCAGCTCATCGCCGGCGGCCGCGACCCCCTGCTGCGCACCTCGCGCACGCTGGAGGCGCTGGAGGCGTTGACCGAGCACCGCTGGATCGCGCCCAAGGTGCGTGACCAGCTGACGGAGGCCTATCTCTTCCTGCGCCGGGTGGAGCACCGCATCCAGATGGTGGCGGACGCTCAGACCCACGAACTGCCCGAGAGCCGGGAGGCCATGGAGGGCTTCGCCCGCTTCATGGGTTATGCGGACCGCGACGCCTTCGCCGCCGCGCTCGTGGAGCGGCTCCAGTGCGTGCAGGGCCACTACGCCCAGTTGTTCGAGGACGCGCCGCCCCCGGCCGTGCTGGACGCGGCGCTGGTGTTTCCGCCGCATGAGAACGACCGCCCGACCCTCGCGGCCCTGGCGCGCCTCGGCTTCCGAGATCCGGCTGCGGCGAGCGGCATCGTGCGCGGCTGGCTCGCCGGCGTGCCCCGCGCGCTGAAGGGCGAGACGGCGCGCATGCATCTCGCGCGCATCGTGCCGCTGCTGCTGGAATCGCTGGCGCGGGGCGGCGATCCGGATGGCGCCCTCATCGCCGCAGACCGTTTCCTCACCGATCTTTCCGGCCCGCACCTGCTGACGGCGCTCGACCGCCACCTGGACCTGGTGCGCCTGTTCGCCACCATCCTTACCGCCGCCCCGCGCCTCGGCGAGACCCTGGCGCGGCGCCCCTCCCTCGCCGACGCGCTGCTCGATCCCGCCTTCTTCGACGTGCTGCCCGATGCGCGCAGCCTGGAGGTCCACCTCGACAGCCTGCTGGATTCCGCGGACACCGAGGAGGAGCAGTTCGACCGCGCGCGGCGCTTCCGCCAGGAGCAGCATGTGCTCATCGGCGTGCGCATCGCCTCCGGCACCCTGCCGGCCGCCCGCGCGGGCGAGGCCTATGCCCGCCTTGCCGAGGTCATCATCCGGGCCCTGCACCGCCGGGTGTGGGCGCGCTTCACCGAGGCGCACGGCCATATCGCGGGCGGGCGCACGGCGGTGCTTGCCATGGGTAAGCTGGGCGGGCGGGAGATGACCGCCGGCTCCGACCTCGACCTGATCGTGCTCTACGACTACGACGCCGATGCCGACCCCACCTCCGACGGCGGACGGCCGCTGCAGGGCGCACAATATTTCGCGCGCTTCACCCAGCGGCTGGTGACGGCGCTCACCTCCCTCACCAATGCCGGCAAGCTCTATGAGGTGGACCTGAGGCTGCGCCCCTCCGGCCGCTCGGGGCCGCTGGCCACGCGGCTCGTCTCCTTCGCCACCTACCAGCGCGAGGAAGCCTGGACCTGGGAGCACATGGCGCTCACCCGCGCCCGCGTGATCGCCTCCGACGAGGATTTCCGCGTCCGCGTGGAGGAGGTCATCTGCGCCGTGATGCGCCAGCCGCGCGACCGGCGCACCCTGGCCCGCGACATCCTGGACATGCGCCGCGCCATCGCCGCCGAGAAGGGCGAGGACGACCGCTGGAACCTGAAGCACGCCGCCGGCGGGCAGGTGGACGTGGAGTTCCTCGCGCAATACCTCGTGCTGGCCCACGCCCACGCGCACCCGGAGATCGTGGATTCCGCCACCGCGCGCATCCTCGCCCATGCGGAGCGGCTCGATCTCCTGGAGGCGGAGGATGCCCATGTGCTCATCCGCGCCTGCCGGCTCTATCAGGACATGACGCAGGTGCTGCGCCTCGCCGTGGACGCCCACGTGGTGCCGGCGGACGCGAGCCCGGCGCTCAAGGCCCTGCTCGCCCGCGCGGGCGAGATGCCGGATTTCGCGACGCTGGAAGCCTATCTCGCCGAGACCCAGCAGAAGGTGCGCGCCATCTTCGAGCGCATCCTCCAGGCCGGCGCGGCCTGAGCCGCGGCATCCGCGCGCGAGCTGGGGGACGAAGCGCCGCGCCGCCGATGGCTTGCGCTGACCACGCCTGCGTATCTATCTTATTCCGCAGCGTAAGCTTGATGGAGATCAAGCAACGCGGCGCGGTGAGCGCGTCATGCTCGCCTTGTGATCCCTTTGCGGGGGCTGATGCCATTGACCGTGACAGATCAGGACCGGCACTTGGAAGCTCATTCCGGCCCCGAGATCGAGAAACGCGACTGGCACGCGTGCTCCCATACGGAGATTTTCACTGCGCTCGATACGTCCGCGGCCGGAATTTCCCATGCGGAGGCCCGCCGCCGCCTGGATGTCTACGGCGTCAACGCTCTGCCTGAGGCGGCCGCGCGCCATCCCCTCTTCCGTTTCCTCACCCAGTTCAACAACGCGCTCATCTATTTCCTGCTCGCCTCGGCCGTGGCGGCGATGGCGCTGGGGCACACCATCGACGCGGTGGTCATCGTCGCCGTGGTGACGGTGAACGCGATCGTCGGCTTCATCCAGGAAGGCAAGGCCGAGCAGGCGCTCAGCGCCATCCGCGACATGATCGCCCCCCACGCCGCCGTGGTGCGCGACGGGGTGCGCACCACCATCCCCGTGAAGGAGCTGGTGCCGGGCGATCTGGTGCTGGTGGAGGCGGGCGACCGGGTGCCGGCCGACCTGCGGCTGGTGCGCGCGCGCAACCTGCTGGTGGACGAGGCCATGCTGACAGGCGAATCGGTGACAGCCGAGAAGCACGACGCACCCGTGCCGGTGGAAGCCTCGCTCGGCGACCGCGCCTGCATGGCCTTTTCCGGCACGCTGGTGGCGGCGGGGCAGGGGGCGGGGGTCGCGGTGGCCACCGGCCGCCATACGCAGATCGGCCGCATCAGTACCCTCATCGCCAAGGTGGAGCCGCTCACCACGCCGCTGCTGCGGCAGATCAACAGCTTCGGGCGCGGCTTCACGGTGGTGGCCTTCCTCGCGTCGGCGGCACTGTTCGCGTTCGCGGTGCTGGCGCGCGGCTATGACTGGGTGGATGCCCTCATCGCCGTGGTGGCGCTTGCGGTGGGCGCCATACCGGAAGGGCTGCCCGCGGTCATCACCATCACGCTCGCCATCGGCGTGCGGCGCATGGCGTCGCGCAATGCGGTCATCCGCCGCCTGCCGGCAGTGGAGACCCTGGGCGCCACCTCCATCATCTGCTCCGACAAGACCGGCACCCTCACCCGCAACGAGATGACGGCGCGCCGGCTCGTCACCGCCACCCACCACCTGGAGGTGGGCGGCTCCGGCTATGCCCCCGTGGGCGCCTTCACTGCCGTCGGCTCCGATGACGACGTGGCGGCGCTGGAGGCGGCGGAAGAGCTCATCCGCTGCGGCCTGCTGTGCAACGATGCCGTTCTCGCCGAGGCGGGCGGGCACTGGCGCGTGAACGGCGACCCCATGGAGGGGGCGCTCGTGAGCCTCGCGGCGAAGGCGGGGCTCGACCCCGCCCACCTGCGCGCCGAGTGGCCGCGGGAGGATGAGATCCCCTTCGATGCCCAGTATCGTTTCATGGCGAGCCGCCATGGCCGCCCCCGGGGCGGGGCAGTGCTGTTCGTGAAAGGCGCCCCCGAGGCGCTGCTCGCCCGCAGCCGAGCCCAGGCCGGCGCGTCTGGCCCCGAGCCGCTCGATGTCCCGCGCTGGAACGAGGAGATCGCGCGCGCGGCACGCGAGGGCGAGCGGGTGCTGGGCTTCGCCGTGAAGATCCTCGGCCCGGATGCCGGCGGGGGGCTCAGCTTCGACGAGGTGGAGGACCTGTGTTTCCTCGGCCTCGTGGGCTTCATCGATCCGCCGCGGCCGGAGGTCATCCGCGCCATCGCCGAATGCCGCTCGGCCGGCATCGCGGTGAAGATGATCACCGGTGACCACGCCGCCACCGCCGCCGCCATCGCCGGCCAGCTTGGGCTTTCCGAGCGGCTGGAGGTGGCCACCGGAGTCGATGTGGATGCCGCCTCTGACGAGGCGCTGAAGGTACTCGCCACCCGCGCCAGCGTGTTCGCCCGCACCAGCCCGGAGCACAAGCTGCGCATCGTGCGCGCCCTGCAGTCCACCGGCGCCGTGGTGGCCATGACCGGCGACGGGGTGAACGACGCGCCGGCCCTGAAGCAGGCGGATGTGGGCGTCGCCATGGGCGTGAAGGGCACGGAGGCCGCTAAGGAAGCCTCTGAGATGGTGCTTCTGGACGACAACTTCGTCTCCATCGTCTCGGCGGTACACGAGGGACGCACGGTCTATGACAATGTGCGCAAGGTGATCTCCTGGACGCTGCCGACCAACGGGGGCGAAGTGCTGGCGGTCATCGCCGCCATCCTGTTCGGCTTCGTCATGCCCATGTCGGCGGCGCAGATATTGTGGATCAACCTCATTCTCACCATCACGCTCGGGCTGGTGCTGGCCTTCGAGCCGTCGGAGCCGAACGTGATGCGCCGGCCGCCGCGACGGGCGGATGCGCCCCTGCTCTCGCCGTTCCTGCTGTGGCGGGTGGTGTTCGTCTCGGTGCTGTTCACGGCAGGCACGCTCGGCGTGTTCTTCCACGCTCTGGCCGAGGGACGGGATCTCGCCACCGCGCGCACACTGGTCGTGAACACCATCGTGGTGCTGGAGATCTTCTATCTCTTCAACGTGCGCTTCATGCACATGAGCACCCTCACATGGCGCGGGGCCCTGGGCACGCCGGCGGTCCTGCTGGCGCTGGCGGCGGTGGTGGTGGCGCAGCTCGCCTTCACCTATCTGCCGGCCATGCATGAGCTGTTCGGCACGAAGCCGGTGACGCTCGCAGATGGGTTGATCATCATCGCCCTGGGGGTGATCTTCATGGCCGTGCTTGAGGCGGAAAAAGCCGTGCTGCGCCGCTTCGGCGTGGCGGATTGAGCGCTTGCGGAGCGCCAGGACAGGGGTTTTGAGGGTGAGCGACATGACGCAACAGGACACACCGCGCCGCATCCTGCTCGCGACCGATCTCAGCGCGCGCTGTGACCGGGCGATGGACCGGGCGCTGGCGATCGCCGCGGCCTGGGGCGCGGAGCTGGTGGTGGTCCACGCCCTCGATGCCTGCGCCCCGCGCCCCGGCACAGCTGCCGAGCGGGACCTGCCATCCTGGCAGCGTGGGCCCGAGCCGGCGCGGATCGTCGCCGAATCCCTGCGGGAGGACCTCAAGGGCGCGCCCGTGCCGGTCTCCTTCGTGGTGGAGCCGGGAGACCCGGTCGAGCTGATCCTGAAGGCGGCGGCGGAGCACGCCTGCGGCCTCATCGTCACCGCCGTGGCGCGGGACGAGATCCTGGGCCGGTTCCTGCTCGGCGCCACGGTGGACAAGGTGCTGCGCCGCGCCCAGGCGCCGGTGCTCATCGTGCGCCAGCGGCCGCGCCACCCCTATGCGGGCATCGTGGTGGCGGCGGATGTCTCACCGGCCTCGCGCGCCGCGCTGCGCCGCACCGTCGCCTTCTTTCCTGATACGCCCTTTCACGTGTTCCACGCCTTCGATCCGCCCCTTGACGGCCTGCTCAGCGATCCCACGGGCTACCGGGAGGCATTCGGGGAACTGGCGGCGCGGGACCTGGAGGCGTTCCTGGCGAAGTCCGGCATTGCGGCGGGCCATGTCATCGACGTGCTGGTGGAGCGCGGAAACCCGGCCCAGCTCATCCAGCAATATGTGACCGCCTTCCACGCCGATCTCGTGGTGCTCGGCACCGATGGGAAGGGCGCGCTGCTGGAGCTGCTGGTGGGCTCTACGGCCAAGTCAGTGCTCGACGGCCTGACGTGCGACGCCCTGGTGGTGCCGACGGCGGCCGATCCCGAGTAACGCAGGGCCGCCGCTTCAATGCGCGTCGGCGCGCCTCCCCGCGTTCGATGAGGAGGGGGAGGCGCTGCCCGCTATCGCGCAAGCGCCGTTCTTGGTCTGACAGCCGGCATCCGCTCCACCGGGGAGCAATTCATGCCTTCGGCGTCGATCCCCGACCGGGGGCGAGCGGATTCAGCCAAGCGCAGTGCGACCTTGGCCGAAGGCCCGTGAGTTAGGTCCACAGGCCTTCGAGGGATCAGTTGTGCCGCTTCGCCTTCGGTGATTTTTCGGGGCGGGCGGCGGGTTGGCGCGTAAAGGTGCCGAGGCCGTTCTCGTTGAAAAACTCCACGGTCATGGCGGAGGCGGTCTTTCCCTTCAGAGTGAAGGTGACTTCCGAGAGGGTGCCGGGGGGGGCGCTTTCTCCCGTGGGGGCATAGGTGAAGACGCCACCGCTCCAGTGGCCGAGGGTGGCGACCACCGGCTTCGGTCCCACCGTGAGCACCAGGTGCCCATCCTCCACCCGCACGGTGGCGGGCCCGAAATAGGGGCTTGCATAGGAGCCGGCATAGTCCTCGAGCTTGCCGGCCGGTTCCGGTGTCGCTGGCGCCGGCAGCCCGGTGAGGGCGCCCAGGGGCTGGTAGAGCGGTGCCATCAGCGCCGTATAGGCGGCGAACCAGTCGCGGGTGATGGAGCCGAACTGCACGTAGTCCATGAACTGCATGGAGAGCGCCTCGGCCGCGCCCACCGGCTGTGCATTGGTGAGCACGGCGATGCCGATCTTCTCGGACGGCAGCATGGCGAAGGTGGTGCCGGCCCCCAGAATGAAGGCGCCCGAGTGGGAGAGCTCGACGCGTCCGGACGGCGCGACCGACACGTTGAAGCCGTGGCCGTAGAAACCCGCCCGTGCGCTGCTGGTCGGCGAGGGCGCGGACACCATCTGCGCCGTGATCGCCGGCAGCAGGGCGGCGGCGGGCACGACCTGCTGCCCCTCGTAGGCTCCGTTGCCGAGCACGAAGGCGAGCCAGCGCCCCATGTCGCGCGCAGAGGAGCTCACGCCGCCGGCGGGGGACTGGGCGTCCGGCTGGCGCTGATATTTGGCGACGAAGGCGCCGTTATCGCGCACGTGGGGCACCGCGCGGTTGGCGCGGGCGATGTAATCGGAGAAGCGGGACGACGTGGCGCTCATGCCCAGCGGCTTGTAGAGCATCTCGTCCGACAGCGTCGCCCAGTCCTTGCCGGAAGCGGCCGCGACGCCCTCGGCGGCGGCGGTCAGGCCAAAGTTGGTGTAGGCGTAGGTGACGCGGAACGGCGCCAGAGGCAGCAGCTTCAGCCGCTCCAGGATCTGCCGGCGATCGAAGCCCAGGTCCTCCAGCTCGTCGCCCGCATGGTCGGGCAGGCCGGAGCGGTGGGTGTAGAGATCGGCCACCGTCACGTGCTCGCCCACCCAGGGGTCCTTCAGGGAGAACCAGGGCAGGAGCTTGCGCAGCGGCGTGTCCCAGGTGACGACGCCTGCTCCCACCTGGTGCGCCACCACGCCGGCGCCGACGGCCTTGGAGAGGGAGGCGAGCTGAAACACCGTATCGCCGTCCACGGTCTCGGGCTTGCCCACCTCGCGCACGCCGAAGCCCTTGAGGTAGACGGTCTTGCCGTCGCGCACCACCACCACCGCCATGCCGGGAATGCCGGAGCGCTTCATGAGCGCGGCGGCGAAATCGTCGAGCTTGGCGATGGCGGCCTCGACCTGCCCCTTGGGGATGCCGAGGGCCACCGTCTCCGAGGGTGGAAGCTTGGGATCGATGGCGAGCGCGGTCTCGGCGCGGGCGGCCGGTGTGGCCAGGGCGGCGGCGCAGGCGCCGGTGAGGAGCGCCACGCGCAGGCGGCTCGGGCGGACAAGGCGGAAAAGCGCAAGCAAGTTCATTGTGCGACCCTGTGGCTGCTCCACCGTGCCGATCACATGACCGCGGCGAGCTTCGGCGTCTCGTTGGAATTGGCGGCGCGTCCGCTCACCGGCAGGCGGACGATGACGGCGGTGCCCATGCCCTCGGCGGAGCGGATGCGCATGGCCCCGCCGTGCAGCTCCACCAGCGATTTTGCGATGGCGAGGCCGAGGCCGGAGCCCTTGTGGGTCTTGGTGAACTGGCTTTCCACCTGCTCGAACGGGCGGCCGATGCGCGCCAGCGCCTCGCGGGCGATGCCGATGCCGCTGTCCTCGATGGCGACCACCGCCGCCGAGCCATTGATGCGCGCGCGCACCGAGATCTTGCCGCCCTCGGGCGTGAACTTCACGGCATTGGAGAGCAGGTTCAGGAGGATCTGCTTCAGCGCCCGGCGGTCGCCCTTGATGTGGAGGTTCTCGCCGGGGGCCACCGTCATGGCGATGCCCTTTTCGTCGGCGTTGACCGCGGTGACGCGCATGGCATCGGCGATGATCTCGTCGAGCGCCACGTCCTCCACCTCGAGCTGCATGCGGCCGGCTTCGATCTTCGACATGTCGAGGATGTCGTTGATGACGTCCAGGAGGTAGGTGCCGGAGCCTTTGATGTCGGTGCAGTATTCGGCGTACTTGGGCGAGCCGAGCGGGCCGAACATCCCGCTTTCCATGATCTCCGAGAAGCCGATGATGGCGTTGAGCGGCGTGCGCAGCTCATGCGACATGTTGGCGAGGAACTCGCTCTTGGCGCGGTTGGCGTCCTCGGCCTTGTTGCGCTCTTCCGAATACTTTTCCGCGAGCTCGGCGAGCTGCTGGGCCTGGTGTTCCAGGGTCTGCTGGGATTTGCGCAGGTCCGTCACCAGCGCCATCAGGCGCTTCTCATTGTCCATGAGGCGCTCCTCGTGGCGCTTCATGGTGGTGATGTCGGTGCCCACGGAGACGTAGCCGCCATCCTTGGTGCGGCGCTCGGCGATCTTCAGCCAGCGGCCATTGGAGAGCTGGGCCTCGAAAGCGCGCGAGCCTTCCTCCGGCTTGTCCTCTGGCTTCAAAGGGGTGCGGGTGACGGGGTGGCGACCGACGGAGGCGATAACCTCGAACGGGGTGCCGGCCTGAATGGCATCGTCCGGCAGCTCGTGCAGCGACTGGAACTTCGAGTTGCAGAGCACGAGGCGGTTCTGGCTGTCCCACAGCACGAATGCCTCGGAGATGCTCTCGATGGCGTCGCGCAGGCGCATGTCCGCGGTCACCGTGCGCTCGGCCATGTGCTGCGCCTCGGTGACGTCCATGGCGATGCCGATGAGGTGAGGGCCATCCTCGCCCGCCTGTTGCACAACCTCGGCGCGCATGCGCAGCCACACATAGTCGCTGCGCGCGGTGCGCATGCGGAACACGCGGTCCACGGCGGCGCCGGGCCGGTCTGCGAGATCCTTCGCCAGCTCGTAGAGGTCCACGTCGTCCGGGTGCACCAGCCGGGCGATGTCGCCGAAGGACAGCAGCTCGTCCTTCCGCTCCAGGCCCAGGATCTCGAACATGGTGTCGGACCAGTACATGCGTCCGCGGGCCATGTCCCAGTCCCACATGCCGCAGCGGCCGCGGTTGAGCGCGGTGTCAATGCGCCGGCGCACGGTGTCGTAGATGTGGTCTGCCTCCCGCGCGCGGCTCGCCTGCCAGTGGAAGGAGAAGCCGAGGATGAGCAGGACGGCGCCGGTGGTGGTGAAAAGCGTGATGGTCAGCGTCGTCGTGTCCGCCCAGGCGGCGAGCGCCTGCGACATGGGCTGGACATAGACGATCTGGCCGAGCGGGCCTTTCAGGTTGCGCACCGTGGCGAGTGCGCTCTGGCCGCTGGGTTCGCGCTGCGCGCCGGCCATTTCGGCACCCATGGGCACCTCCAGCACGCCGGCGCGTTCGGCGAAGATAACGAGGGGCTGGGTGGGGTCCAGGAGGTCGGCGAGGGTTGCCGGCGGGTTGGCCATGGGCGGGGCGCTGGCGACGATGCGTCCGCTCGCGTCGGTCACGTAGACCCGGCGGCCGGAATCGGTGGCGCGGGGCGGCAGGCTCTCGGCGAGCGCCTGGGGCGCGCGATCGAGAGTGCTGCCCATGTGCTGGGAGAGGCTTTCGGCGGTGGCGAGGGCGAGCAGCGCCAGATCGTCCTTGGCGTTGTCGACCACGGTGAGGCGGTGGCTGTGCACCTGCACCACCGCGCCGGCGCCGATGACCACCAGGAAGGTGACGATGAGGGCAGGCACGATCCGCCGCAGGACCGGCTCGGCATCGAGCAGGCGCTGGTAGGCAGGGCGCGCGATCGACCTCGCCAGACCTCGAATGGCTTGGTCGCGCGCGCCTACGCTCGCAGCGTTGGCGCGTGCCATCGCCGGTCTCCTCCGGGTCATTCGGAAGGCTTGGGCGGCCTAAGCCCGCGCCTTCCACGTCCTCGATCTGGAGGGACGTGCCGCATCTCTCCGAATCGTGACCATTGGAATCGAATCGGGGGTGATTTGTCCAGGGTCGGGACGCTGTCAAGGGTTAAAAAATAGGGTTTTCGGAGGCTGGAATCGCTGGGTTCGACTCGCCCCAAGGCTTGGCGGGGTAGCGGCGTGCCCCTGGGGACAACGGGGACAAGTGGGGCCCGTCACGCGGGCGTCGTGGACACCCGGTCTTGGAGAAGATGAAGCCCTGGGGCGGGAACGGGGAGAGGGAAAAGATCTTTCCTTCTGCGAATAATATTTTACAAGAACCGCTCCTGGAACCGCCGGAGGGATAAGACATGACCGATATCTGGTTTAAGACCGGTGAAGCCACCGTGCTCGCGAAGGATGGGCAGGCGACGGACGCCATGCCGGAGGTGGTGATCGGCTCGGTGCGCGGCCCGGTTGGGCAGGCGTTCGCGTCGATGATGGGGCAGGCTGCCGGTCACACGCGCATGTTCGTGGTGCGTGACTTGAACCAGCAGGTGCGCCCCGCCACCATGATGACCTCGAAGGTCACCATTCCCTCCGCGGCTTATGTGGAGCTGCTGGGCGGCGTGGTGCAGGCGGCTATGGGCGACGCCATCGTCGATTGCCTGAGCGAGGGCATCCTGCCCAAGGACCAGGCCGAGGAGCTGTGCATGATCATCATGGTGTGGCTGGACCCGCGGTGCCCGGAGGACCCGAACCTCGACAAGGCCGATCTCTACCGCACCAATTACGAGGCGACCAAGATCGCGATCTCCCGTGCGATGACCGGCAAACCCACCGCCGATGAGCTGATCGCCAACCGCAAGAGCATCAAGCACTACGCGCTCGACGGCGTGGTGGAATATTGAGCCGGGCCGGCACCGGGGCCAGCCGGCTCCGGTGCCGGCTTCCGTGCCAGTAGGGGCTCAGCCAGCCGCGTTCTGCCGGGTCCGCCGTGGCGTGGGGCTGGTGCGCTGGTGTGCAGTGTCGCGCGTCAGGCGGTGGTCGAAGATCTCGGCCAGGAAATTCAGGAACACGCGCACCTTCAGGTCCAGCGTCGCGCGGGCGGGGAAAAGGGCGACGGTCTCCAGCGGCTCGCGCCGTTCCCATTCGGGCAGCAGGATTTCCAGCTCGTTCGCATCGAGCCGGTGCTGGCTCAGGCAGTGGGACAAAAGCGCTATGCCGGCGCCAGCGAGGGCCTGGCGCATGGCAAGCACCGGATCGTTGGTCACGAGCAGCGGCTCGATCTTCAGCTCCACACCTCCGTCCGGCCCTTCGAGCGCCCACATGAGCGGGCCGGGGGCGGAGCGGATGCCAATGAGATCGTGCTGCATCAGGTCTCGCGGATGCTCCGGGCGGCCGCGGGCGCGCAGATAGTCGGGGCTCGCCATCAGGTGCAGCGGCGAGAGGCCGAGCCGGCGGATGTGGTAGCTGGAATCCCGCACGGGCCCGTGCCGCACGGCGAGGTCGAAGCCATGCTCCACGAGATCGAGCGGGTGATTGTCCAGGGTGATGTGCAATTGCACCTTCGGGTGACGGGCGCGGAAGGTGGCCATCTCCGGCTCCAGGAACAGGATGCCGGTGGAGTGCGGCATCAGCACCTTCAGGGGCCCTTCCGGCTCGCGGGTCAGGGACCGCACCTGCGCATCCGCCTGATCGAGCAGGGCCACGGCACCGACGCACCTCTGGTAATAGGCCTGCCCGGCATCGGAGGGCCACACCCGCCGGGTGGTGCGGTGCAGAAGCTGCACGCCCAGGCGTTCCTCCAGGGCCTTGATCTTGCGGCTCACCGAGGTGGCGGGCAGGCCCAGCTGCTGGGCGGCGCCATGGAAGCTGCCGCGCTCCACCACACGGACGAACACCTCAACGTCATCGAACCTGGACATGGTGCCTGCGCTCCGAACCGCTTGCCGCCGCCGAGCCGGGACCCGGCGCGTGGCCGGGTCTTCTTTCCATAAGAGATAGGCGCTTCCACGCGGATCTCCAGATCAGTCCCCGCTCCGGCTCCCCGTGGAGCTGGAGCGCATTTGGGGGCTGATGGGGCTCAGTTGGTGCCCAGGCCGCGGTCGCCCTGGTCCAGGAAGCGCTGGTCAGGGGTCTCATGCTGGGGCTGAGTGAAGATGTTCTCGATCCGCTGCGCCCGCTCCGAGGACGGGGCGCTGTAGCCGAGGGCGCGGGGCGCGGTGGTCAGGTGCGGCTGCTCGGCTTCCTGCCAGGACTCGGCCGCAACGCGGGCGGACTCGGCATTTTCCCGCGAGACACCTTCGTCAGCGCGGGCGGCCCCGGCGAGCGAGAGCGAGGCGGCGAGCGCGAGGGCGGCGATGGTGAACGTGCGCATTGTTTTTCTCCCTTGAGTGATGCGGCTCGTGGAGCCGCTTTCGATGAGGGAGAAATAGGCGGCCACCGCTGGCGGGATAATGGGTCGTTATTGAATGACTTTATGCCGTTTCCGGCAGCAATGGATGCGCGGCCGGCCGGGAAGGGCCGGCCGCGCGCGTTTCAGCCCAGGGCGCGGGTGGCGATGTCGGAGACGTCCGCCGACAGTCCGGGCGTTTCCGCCACGCGGCGCAGGGCCGCCTCGGCGCTGGCACGGCGCACGGGCTCGAGCTGCCGCCACGTCTTGAACGACGACAGGAGGCGCGAGGCCACCTGCGGGTTCCGGGGATCGAGGGTCAGCACCGCATCGGCCACGAAGGCGTGGCCCGCGCCGTCGGGGCGGTTGAACTGGGTGGGGTTGCCGGCGGCGAAGGCGCCGATCAGCGAGCGCACCCGGTTCGGGTTGCCGAGGGAGAAGGCGGGATGCGCCATCAGCCCCTTCACCCGCTCCAGCGTATCCGGCGCGGCGATCTGCGCCTGGAGGATGAACCACTTGTCGATGACGAGGGCATCGTCCTTGAAGCGCTCGTAGAAGCGCGCCAGCGCCTGCTCGCGCTCCGGCACGTCATGCTGCGCCAGCACCGCCAGGGCGGAGAGGCGGTCCGTCATGTTGTCGGCACCCTCGAACTGCGCGGCCGCGCGGGCGATGCCCTCAGCGGAGGCGGTGACGGCCAGATAGTCGAGCGCGAGGTTGCGCAGCGCGCGGCGGCCGGCGGAGGCGGCATCGGGCGTGAACGGGCCCGTGGCCGTGAGCGCGCCGTAGGCCTCCGCGAACGGGCCGGCGAGGGCGGTGCCCACCGCGATCTTGAGCCCCTTGCGCGCGGCATAGACGGCGTCCGGGTCCACATCGGTCGCAAGCTCGCGGGCCACCTCCCCCTCGCCGGGGAGGGCGAGTGCCTGGGCCTTGAAAGCTGGGTCCAGCGTCCCATCCGCCAGCAGGTTTCGCGCGGCGCCGATGACGGCCTCCGGCGCGACGGCCGTTCCGGTGCGCGCGCCCTCCTTCAGCAGGCCCAGGGCGAGGCCCTGGAGCGCGTCGAACCGGTTGAACGGGTCCGCGTCATGGGCCGCGAGGAACACCCGCTCGTCCGCCGTAAGGCCGCTCACCACGTTCACCGGGGCGGAGAAGCCGCGGTTGAGCGAGGGCACGGGGCGGGCATCGATGCCGGTGAAGGTGAAGCTCTGCTCGGCCCTGGTGAGCTCCAGCACGCCGCGCTCCACCACCTTGTTGCCGAGGGTGAGAGGCAGGTCCTTGCCGTCCGGCCCCACGAGGCCGACCACCAGCGGGATCACCATGGGCTGCTTGGTGGGCTGGCCGGGCGTGGGCGGAACGGATTGCGATACGTCGAGCTGGTAGGTGCGGGCGGCGGCGTCATAGGTGCCCGTGACGCTCACCACCGGCGTGCCGGACTGCTCATACCATAGCGAGAACTGGGTGAGGTCGCGCCCCGTGGCGTCGGCGAAGGAGGCCACGAAATCCTCGATGGTGGCCGCCTCGCCGTCGTGGCGCTGGAAATAGAGGTCCATGCCGGAGCGAAAGCCGTCCTCGCCCAGCAGGGTTTTCAGCATGCGCACCACCTCGGCGCCCTTCTCGTAGACGGTCGCCGTGTAGAAATTGTTGATCTCGCGGTAGGTCTGCGGTCGCACCGGATGGGAGAGGGGGCCGGCGTCCTCCGTGAACTGTGCCGCCTTCAGCGCCCGCACGTCGGCGATGCGCTTCACCGGGCGCGAGCGCTGGTCGGAGGAGAACTCCTGGTCGCGGAAGACGGTGAGGCCCTCCTTCAGGCACAGCTGGAACCAGTCGCGGCAGGTGATGCGGTTGCCGGTCCAGTTGTGGAAGTATTCGTGGGCGATCACCCCCTCGATGCCGGAGTAATCGGCGTCGGTAGCGGTCTGCGGGCTCGCGAGAACGTACTTGTCGTTGAAGACGTTGAGCCCCTTGTTCTCCATCGCGCCCATGTTGAAGTCGGAGACGGCGACGATGTTGAAGACATCGAGGTCGTATTCGCGGCCGAAGGCGGTCTCGTCCCAGCGCATGGAGCGCTTCAGCGCGTCCATGGCATAGCCGGCGCGCTCCGCCTTGCCTTCCTCCACATAGATGCCGAGCGCCACCTCGCGGCCGGAGGCGGTGACGAAGCGGTCGCTCACCTTGGCGAGCTTTCCGCCCACCAGGGCGAACAGATAGGAGGGCTTCGGCCAGGGGTCCTGCCACACAGCGTAATGGCGCGTGGTGCCGTCGATGGCGCCGCTCTCCACGAGGTTGCCGTTCGAGAGCAGGATGGGCGCTTCCTCCCGCTCGGCCTCGACGCGGGTGGTGTAGACGGCGAGCACGTCCGGCCGGTCGGGGAAGTAGGTGATGCGGCGGAAGCCTTCCGGCTCGCACTGCGTGGCGTAGTTTCCGGATGAGCGATAGAGCCCCATCAACTGGGTGTTGGCGGTGGGGTCCACCAGGGTCTCGATTTCCAGCGTGAATCTGTCGGCCGGCGGGTGGGCGAGGGTGAGCCGGTCGGGCGCGGTCTCGAAGCTGCTGCCGGCCAGGGGCTGGCCGTTGATGGCGAGGCGCACCAAGGTCAGGCCGTCGCCGTCGAGGATGACGGGGGCGCCGGGGGTGCCCTTCGGATTGCGCCGCAGCGCGAGGCGGGCGGTGACGCGGGTCTGGGTGGGATGGAGCGCGAAATCGAGATCCACCTTGTCCACCAGCCATTCCGGCGGGAGGTAATCTGCAAGGCGGATGGGCTGCGGCTCGGCATCACGCATGGAACTTCGCTCCTGTGGGCACCGCGGGCGTGAGGGAGGGCGCGCTGGCGCGACCCACGGTGCGCTTCGGGGCGGCAGAGTAGTGCGCGATCGTGGCGGAGGAAAGCCGCAGCCCGGCTTCAGCGGTGGCGCCAGAGCTTCACGGCGGACCAGGCCAGCACCAGCGCCAGCAGCGGCATCAGCATGGCGGCGGGCACCAGCCCCAGCAGGCGACTGCCCACGAAGGTGCCGGCGATGGAGCCGAGCGCCATGAGCGCCAGGAAGCCCTTGTTTTCCGCCAGTACGCCGAACGCTTCATGGCGACTGTAGCGCGCGAAGCCCACCAGCATGGTGGGCAGCGAGATCACCAGGGAAAGGCTTCCCGCGAGCTTGATGTCCACACCGAACAGCAGCACCAGGGTGGGAATGAGCAGCTCGCCGCCAGCCACGCCAAGCAGCGCGGCGACGACGCCGATGGCGAAGCCTGCCGCGATCCCGGCCGCCATCTGCGGCGTGCCCTCCAGCAGCGGGGCCGCTGCCGCGGGGTGGTGCAGCGTCACCAGCACCAGCGCGATGAGCGCCAGCAGCACCGCGATGAGGCGGAAAAAGGCACGGGAGGCGAGGTGCGTCGCGAAGCCCGCCCCCACCCAGGCGCCGATGAGGCTGCCGGCGAGCAGGTTCGCCACCACGCTCCATTGCGCCATCAGTTCCGCCGCCGGCACGGCGCTCATGCGGAACGGCAAGGCGGAGGCGACCACCACGAGGCTCACCGCCTTGTTGACGATCACCGCATTGAGCGGATCGAGTCGGAACGCGCCGATGAGCAGGGGCAGGCGGAATTCCGCGCCGCCGAGCCCGATCAGCCCACCCAGCGCGCCGATGGCGCCGCTGGAGGAGAAGGCGAAGATGGGACGTGGGGCGATATGCATCGCGGCATCGGCCTGTTGAAGTTCCGATGACGAGATATGAGCCGCGCCCCAAATAAAGTCTAATGAAATAGTAGTATTCGTTGGGATATAGCTGTGCCGTTCATTCGCGGCAAATAGTATAGCTGTATTTCCGCATATACATCATTGCAGTGTATGCGAACGCGCTCCGCGCGCGGAGGCGCCGCGGCGGACATGCCGCGGTGCGCGAAGAAGCATGGGCGCGTGCAGCCCTCAGGCGCCGAGCCGCGCTTCCAGCGCCTCGTAAAGCGGGTTGTCGGCGGCGAACACGTATTCGATGGGCGCCACCGTCACCATGCTGGCGCCGCGCGCGCGCAGGAAGGTGGCGAGGCCGTGCAGCGTGTCTGGCGGGCAATGCAGCGTCAGCATGCCGGAGGAGGTGGGCCCGCCGAACGGGGCGACGCAGCGGAACTGCGCCACCGCCTCGTCCACCAGCGAGGCGTCGCAGCTGGAGAAGCGGGTGCGCACCTCGCGCTTGGTGCGCGCGCGCTTTTCCGCGCCCAGTCGGTCGAACATGGCGCGGGCGGCCGCGCGCGCCTCGGGGCTCCACGCGGCGGTGAGGGAGGCCACGAGATTGGCCTCGGACTTCAGTATGATACCGTCGTCCACCACCTTCAGCCCGTTGGCGGCGAGCGTGGTGCCGGTGGTGGTGATGTCCACGATCAACTCGGCGCTGCCGGAAGCGGGCGTGCCCTCGGTGGCGCCGGCGCTCTCGACGATGCGGTAGTCCACGATGCCGGAACGGGCGAAGAAGCCGCGCGTGAGGTTCACGTATTTGGTGGCGACGCGGATGCGCCGGCCGGTGCGGCTGTGGAAGTGGGTGGCGACATCGTCGAGGTCGTCCATGGTGCGCACGTCGATCCAGGCCTGCGGCACCGCCACCACCACGTTGGCGTGGCCGAAGCCCAGCTTCTCCAGCAGCGCGACGCGGGCATCCGCCTCCATGATGTTCTCGCGCACCAGATCCTCGCCGGTGACGCCCAGGTGGGCGGTGCCGGAGGCGAGCGCGGCGGCGATCTCCGAGGCGGAGAGATAAGCCACCTCCACATTGTCCACTCCGCCGAGGGCGCCGCGATAGTCGCGGGCGCCGCGCGCCTGGGTCAGGGGCATGCCGGCGCGCGCGAAGAAGGCGTGGACATTCTCCTGCAGGCGGCCCTTGGACGGAACAGCGAGGATGAGCGGGCTGGAAGCGGTCATGACAGGGTCCCGCTGGAGGAAAGGGCGTCGAGGCTGGAGAGGCGGTCCACCCAGGCGGCGAGGCCCACCGCGGGTACCTCGCCCGTCGCCCCGAGGCGCGGCAGCAGGCGGTCGTAGCGTCCGCCCGCCACCAGCGCGCCACTGGCGCGACCGGCGGGATCGTGGAGCTCGAACACCATGCCGCTATAATAATCGAGCGGGCGCCCGAAAGCCGTGGAGAAGCGCACGTCCGCGAGGTTCACGTCGTGCGCGGTGAGGAAGCCTGTGCGCCGGTCGAACAGGTCGAGCGCGGCATCAATGTCGATGCCCGCCTCGCGCGCCAGGGCGCGCAGCTCGGCGGAGGCCGCGTCGGGCTGGCCGGTGACGGCAAGGTAGCGCGCGAGGATGGCGGCGGTCTCCTGAGAGAGCCCGCCCGCCTCCAGCGAGGCCTGCTCCAGGAACCGCTCGGCGATCTCCGACACCGTGCGCCCGCCCACGGTGGAGATGCCGGCGATGGAGAGCAGATCTGTGATGAGCGCGCGCGCCGCTTCCGGGTCGGCGCCGGCGAGGGCGTTGAGCACGCCCGAATGGGCGGCGGCCGGGCTTTTCGCTGCCGGGTGGGCGAGATCGGGGCCGAGCCGCCCCTGGCCGAAATCCTTCAGCAGCCGCCGGCGGAAGGCGGGCGCCAGCGGCAGCGCATCCAGCAGCGCGGCGAACAGGCCCACGTCGCCCAGCCGGATCTCCGGCTGCTCGACGCCATAGAGGGTGCACACGTCGAGCCCCAGGGCCAGGATCTCGGCGTCCGCCGCCTCGATGTCGGTGCGCCCGAAGCTTTCGACGCCCGCCTGGCGAAATTCGCCCGAGCCCTCGCCGCGGAAGCGGAACACCGGGCCGAGGTAGCTCACCGCCGCCGGCATCGCGATGGCGTTCTGGAGCACGGCGCGGGCCACGGGAATGGTGAGGTCCGGTCGCAGGCACAGCTCGCGGCCGTCCGCGTCGGTGGTCAGGAACAGGCGCCGGCGGATACTCTCGCCGGAAAGGTCCAGGAACACGTCGGCGGGCTGCAGGATGGGCGGGTCGAGGCGCGCATAGCCGGCGGCATCGAAGCGGGCGACGAGGGCCTCTTCGAGGATGCGGGGGTCGTGCACGGGAAGGGACGCGGGGGCCGCGGCGGACATGGGGCGACTTTCCATCTGAATGCGGCGCTTCTAGCAAAGGGGGCGCCGTTGGGCCACCCCTCGGCCGCCGGCGGCTTCGACCGCGCGGCCCCTCTCCGCTATGGTGCCCGGCCGGGAATCAGCAGGAGATGGCCATGGCCGAGGCAGCAACGGGCGGCGCGCCGAAGGGCGCCAGGGCGGCAAAGGCGGCGGACGTGGCCGCCCTGTCCTTCGAGCAGGCTCTGGCGGAGCTGGAGGCGATCGTCGCCAGCCTCGAGAAGGGCAATGTGCCCCTCGAGGAATCCATCGCCATCTACGAGCGCGGCGAGGCGCTGAAGAAGCGCTGCGAGGCGCTGCTCAAGCAGGCCGAGGCGCGGGTGGAAACCATCACGCGCGACGCCGAGGGCCGCCCCGCCGGCCTGTTGCCCCTCGATCCCGAGATCTGACGCCGGGAGCGGGCTCGCTCCCTATCCGAGGATGGCAGGCGCCGCGGCTTGGAGCGCGGGCCGTTGCCATAGCGCTCGCTGCTGCTCACGCGCGTCCCGTTTCGGGACATGGGCGGCCGGAAGCGGGAACGGGGCGTGACCGAATCGCTGCGCGCGCTATGTTCTGCCTTTGTTTCGTCTTAAGGCCGCGTCCCAGAGTGGGACGTCACCCCTGCATGCCCCGGGCCGAACCCGGAACGAACCCGGCGCGAATCACGTTCCGCGCGCGGTTCCGGCTTTGTGCGGCCGAGCGCGCGCGCCCTGTGCCATCATGGGACAGGGGCCGCATGAAGCGCGAACGCAGCGTGACCGAATCACGGACCTGCCGCGCGTCGCATTCCGTTCCACGGGGTCTCAGTAAATGCCGGGAATGATCCGCTTGGTGCGTCGCACATATGCGTCGTACTGGGCGCCGAACGCTTCGCGCATCATCTGCTCCTCGCGTCCCACGCGGAAGAAGAACAGGATGCCGAAGCCCACGAGCCCTGCGGGCCCGGCGATCCAGTTGGGCAGCAGCAGGGCCTGGGCCAGCGCCCACAGGAAGAAGGCCGAGTACATGGGGTGCCGCACGCGGGCATAGACCCCGCTGGTGACCAGCTCGTGCTTCTCCTTGATCTCCAGCGTCACGGACCAATACTTCCCGATGGCCCTGTGCGTGCGCCAGAACAGCCACAGCGCGCAGATGAACACGACCACGCCCGCCGCCACCTGCACGAGGGTGAGGGGATAGGAGGCGAAGCGCGGCTGGCCGCTCACGGCATAGATGGCCGGCGTGATGCCGAGGCCCAGGGTGGAGATGGTGAGCAGCGTCATGTCGCGCAGGGTGCGGTGGCGGGCGTTTGTCACCTTCATGCGCCGCGCCTTCATCTCGAAGGGCAGGCGCAGCACGTACCAGGCGGCGACGCCGACCGCCCAGGCGATCTTGGAAAATGCGAGGAGGGTCATCACGCTCTCAGTCGTTGGAGGGGGCCTGTGCATCCGCGCCTGACGCGGGCGGGGCGAGCCGCCCGGTCTCGTCGAGGAACGGCAGCAGGCCGCCGGGAGTGGCCGCCAGCGCATCGAACGGCACGGGGCCGCACACATAGGCGTGGAAGTCGTGGTGGGCCCGCTTGTCGCCCGCCAGGAAGCACTGGCAGTGCAGGCGCATCATGTCGAAGCGGAAGCGATTGTAGGTCGCCGGGGTGATCATGTCGCGGATGGCCACGTGGCGTACCAGCGGGCGCAGGGCGTAATCACCGCGCCTCAGCTTGCCATCCACGATCTCCGCCGGGCCGAGGGTCACGGGGTTCACCTTGTAGAAGCTCACGATATCGTCGCGGGACTGGATCTCCAGCCAGCCGATGGCGGGCGTCGCCGCCACGCGGGCCGCTGCCTCGCGCAGCCGTTGGCCCGCCGGATGCAGCGCGAACTTGGCCGTGGTGCTGCCGAGGGTGAGCAGGCGCACCGGCACCGCCCGGCCGAAGGCGGGATCAGCCTCGGCCGCCCCGGCCAGCGCGCAGATGGCGTGCATGGCTCCGAGGCTGTGGCCGGCCACCACCACCTCGTCCAATTCTTCCGCTGCCCCCGGCGCCGCCACCTCGGCGATGCGCCGGGCGAAGGCTGCCACCCTGGCATCCACCTCGGGGTGCCGGCCATGGGCGAAATCCACCGAAAATTCCGAAAGGTCGAGGGATTGCTTGAGGTGCAGCGGCTCTCCCGGCCAGCGCATCAGGATGAGGCCGCAGGCCGCGGTGAGCGCCACTCCCGCCACCGCGGCGCCGAGCGGGCCGATAACGGGCGCGAGCGCGAGCCCAGCCGCGGCGCCGGCAAGCCCGGCCGTACTCCACATGACCGCCAGCGCCACGTAGGAGAGGATGAAGAAGATGCCATACCGCCGGCTGGCGCGGAAATAACGCGCCAGCGTGCCGCTCGCGACCATGTCGGCGATCGCCCTGAGCTGCCCCTTGAAGTGAGACCAGCCGGAGCGCGCCATGTCCGCGCGGGCGATGTCGTCCCAGGCGAGCACCTCGAACGTGGTGTGCGTCTGCCAGCCCTGGCCTTTCGCCTCAATCCGCCAGAGCGCGCCGGTGGGTGTGGGGCGGGGTGCCGCGTCGAGGAGGCGGGTTTCGATCGACCACACCGCGCCGAAGCGTTCGAGCTCGCGCTTGAACACCCGGAAATGGTCCTCGACGGTCATGGGGTGATACCCCGCCGAGAAGAAGACATGGCGACGCATCACGCGTCCGCTGGAGCCGTCCCGCATGGGCGCGCCTTCTAGAGGATTTTCAACTTTTGTTAAGCTGCAAACGTGTCCCGCCTGTCGGCTCCCGGCGGGCGGGAGGGCTTGTCTTCACTGTCCGGGAAGGGCAGGAAGAGCATGGCCGGCGCGTTCCGCGGTGGGGCAAATGCGCCGGCGGGAGCCGAGCCATCCTGTGTCCACCACATCCGCCCTTGCCGCGCCGCGGCTCACCGTGGTGTTCGTGACCTACAACAGCGGCGCCGTGATCGCCCGCGCTGTGGGAAGCGTGCCGGACGACTGCGCGGTCGTGATCGTGGACAACGCCAGCCCCGAGGGTACGCCCTGGCGCGAGAGCCTGCCGCGGCCTGTGGACTTCCTTCCCATGGGGCGCAATGCCGGCTTCGGCACCGCCTGCAACGCGGGTGCCCGGCGCGCGGCGACGCCCTATGTGATGTTCCTCAACCCCGATGCTGTGCTCGCGCCCGGCGCCGTGGACACGCTGCTCGACGCCGCCGGCGCCTATGGGGACAAATCCATCTTCATGCCCGCCATCGTCGGTGACGAGGGAAAGCTGATGCGCAAGGAGGGCACCATTTTCGAGAAGGTGCCGCGCAAGGATCGCCTGAAGGCGGCGGAGATCGCCGGAGATTATTGCACCCGCTTCATCCATGGTGCCGCCTTCATGGTGTCGCGGCAGGCGTTCCTCGATCTCGGCGGCTTCGACGAGGCGATCTTCCTGTATCATGAGGATGACGACCTCTCCCTGCGGGCGCTGGCGGGCGGCATGCCCATCGTGGTGGTGACGGGGGCGAAGGCGGTGCACGCCGGCGGGCGCTCCTCCAGCCCCAGCTTCGCGCAGACCTTCGCCATCAATCGCGCCAAGCAGCAGTCAGAGCGCTACGTGAGAGAGAAATATGCGCGCCCGCGTCCGCTCGCCGTCACGGCGTTGAAGCTCGCCGGGGGGTGTCTCCTGGCGGGGCTGCTGCTCGATTTCCACCGGGTGGCGGTGCGCGCCGGCAAGCTGCGCGGGCTATTCGATCCGCTGTCTAGCCCACGGCGGCAGCAAGGTGAACGCACATGACGCAGGAGAAGGCCGCCAGGCCGGCGCCCGTAAACCCCGCGGTCGATCGGCCGCGAGTGGCGCGCCACCTCGTGACCGCTGCGGGGAAGCTGCTGCTGGGGGGCGATCCGGCGCACAATCTGCGCAAGGCGCTGTCGCTGCTTCACGCCGGCTCTGAAACGGCGGTGGCAGGGCTGGGGCAGGACACGCCGGTGGAGGCGCAGCGCCTTGCGGTGGTGCGCCCCCTGCCGGAGGGCGGGGGGCCGGTGTGCCTGCTCGTGAGCTATACGGCGGATGGGCGCTTCTGGCCCCATGTGCTCTCCTATGCGGGCAGCCTGCGCGCGGCGGGCTGCCGGGTGGTGCTGATCGCGACCACCGACCGGGCCGACCTGCGCTGCCTTGATCCGGGAGCGGAGACAGCCGACGCGCTGGTGGTGCGCGAGAACCACGGCTACGATTTCGCCGCCTGGGCGAGCGTGCTGCGCCTGTGGCCACAGCTGTGGGATTGCGCGGCGCTGTGGTTCGCCAACGACAGCGTCTATCACGCGCCCGCGCGCTTTCCGGCTTTTGCCGCGCGCATCGCCGCCGCGCGCGCGGCGGTGGTGGCGGCCACGGCGTCCGATCTCTTCGCTCCCCATTTCCAGAGCTATTTCTTCGTGCTCAAGCGCGAGGCCTTAGCGCTCGCGGGCACGCGCGCATTCTTTTCCGGCGTGCGTGCGCTCGCGGACAAGAATGACGTGATCCGGGCCTATGAGGTGCCGTTGGAGGAGGCGCTTACGGCGGCGGGGGCGGAAGTCGAGGTGCTGTCGGGCGTCGGCGCAGCGGGAAATGCCACCCTCACCGGCTGGCGGGCCTTGGTGGAGGCGGGGCTTCCGTTCATCAAGGTCCAGCTTCTGCGGGAAAATCCCTACAAGGTGGACCTCGCCGGCTGGCGCCGCATCACCGCGGCGCTGGGCTTCGATGTTGCGGAAATGGAACTGCACCTGGGGTCGTACAGCCTTCCGGCCGCGGCGCTGCTGGTCGATTAAGAATCGCCCTTTACATTTTGATACACCAGATTTGTTCATAAGAATGGTGGCTGGCTGCCGGGCGCGTTTGCATTTGATCTTCCATCGGCTATTTTGTCCGGAGTACGACGGTAGGGTCCCGGTGCCGTCGAAGGTGGGCGGCGTCGCTCGGGATTCGTGGTGGTTCGGCGTGTGTCGCGGGCGGTAGGGGCTGGATGTTCGATCTCCCCGTCGCCAATGCGCGTGTGTCCGGTCCGCATGCCCGGTGCGCGCGCTGCGCCGGGTAGCTCGCAGGGATCAAGTTGTGCAGAACTTCTTCCAGTGGTTCGAGCGTTTCGACGAGCGTGCAGCCAAGCCGTGGCTCATCGTTGGCAAGGGCCGGACCTACGACTGCATCGAGGCCTATGGCCCGGATAATTATCATCTTTTTACGTTGAATCACGTGGTGCGTGACCGCCCGGTGACGCTGACCCATGCGGTGGATATAGAGGTCGTCATCTCATGCGCCGACGTGATCGACGCCAACGCGCGCTTCCTTGTCGTGCCCTGGGTTCCACACACCGACTTCCGGCCGCGTGAGAAGACGCTCGCTGATTACGTTAAGGAAGTGCCGATTCTGTCCAAGCTGGACAAGGAAGGCCGCCTTCTCACCTATGACGCCGAAACCGCGCCGGCCGCGCAGCGCCGTGGCGATGGGCGTGTGGTTCCACTGTCCTATTTCAGTGCCGAGGCCGCCCTCGGCCTGCTCGCCCTTTCGGGCGTGAAGGACATCTATACAATCGGTGTCGATGGTGGCACCGCTTATTCGAAGAATTTCAAGGATCTGGAGGAGAGCACCAAGCTCACCAACGCGCAGCAGAGCTTCGACATCCAGTTCGAGAAGTTCGCTCAGATCCTCTACCGCACCAAGGCGCGCCTGCATCCTCTCGGTATCCAGTCTCCGGTGAAGGTGTTCGTGGGCGCGGAGCCGGAACAGGAGCTCGCCGTCGCGGTGCTGGCCGATTCCATCCAGCGCCATGCTTCCATGGCGGTGGACGTGGTGTCGCTGGCGGATGCCGATATCCCGATTCCGCAGGCGCGGGACCCGAAGAACCGGGGCAAGACCCCCTTCTCCTTCCAGCGCTTCCTCATTCCTCAGCTGTGCGGTTATGAGGGGCTTGGCGTTTATGTCGATTCCGACATGCAGGTGTTCAAGGACATCCGCAGCTTCTGGACGACGGACGACGATGATTTCGACCTGCGCACCGTGAAGCTGCGCCCGGGTTCCAGCCGCCTGCCGCAGAACTCGGTCCTTCTGCTCAACTGCGGCCGGCTGAAGTGGGACATCGGCGACATCGTCGGCCGGCTCGACCGCGAGGAGATGACCTACAAGGCGCTGATGGAGCAGATGGTGGTGAGCAACCGCCCGCCCGAGCGTGTCATTCCCCATGTCTGGAACGATCTTGAGCATTACGAGCCCGGCGTCACCAGCCTCATCCACTACACGGACATGACCCACCAGCCGTGGGTGTCGCACCAGAACCCGCTCGGCTACCTCTGGTTCGAGGCGCTGTTCCGGGCGGTGGACGACGGCGTCATCTCGCCGGAGCTGGTGGAGCGCTCGGTGCGGCTCGGCCATGTCCGGCCCACGGTCGCCATCCAGCTCGAGCGCCGCATCGCGGACGGGCGCCGGCTCAAGGCGTCTGATCTTGCCGCCGACTCGGACTTCATAGCCCCCTGGCAGCATCTCACCGGCTACATGAAGCCTGGGGCCCATCTGCCGACCGGCATCCTCTGGCGGCTCCAGCGTCGCTTCGCGAAGCTCATGCCGGGCGCCTGAGCGTGGCGGCTAGCGCGGGGCGGAGTTTCCCCCGCCTTGAAGCCGCCCCAACGGGGCGCGAGAAGATGCGCACGCCACAGGTCTAATGGTTAAAGCGGTGCGTTGCGCCGTATCATTTCCCTGTGTAAGCCTCGCTTGTCGCCGGCAGGTCCGGCGCGGAGTGGTTCCGTGACGCCTTTGAAGACCCCGTTGCTCGATACCATCAAGGATGCCGCCGACGTGCGGCGCCTGCCCCAGGAAAAGCTGGCCCAGCTCGCCGCCGAACTGCGCGCGGAAACCATCGATGCGGTGTCCGTGACCGGCGGGCATCTGGGCGCCGGCCTCGGGGTGGTCGAGCTGACCGTGGCGCTGCACCACGTCTTCAACACCCCCCACGACCGGCTCATCTGGGACGTGGGGCACCAGTGCTATCCCCACAAGATCCTGACCGGGCGGCGCGACCGGATCCGCACCCTGCGCCAGGGGGGAGGGCTCTCGGGCTTCACCAGGCGTTCGGAGAGCATCTACGACCCCTTCGGCGCGGCCCATTCCTCCACCTCCATTTCCGCCGGCCTCGGCATGGCGGTGGCGCGGGACCTTTCGGGGGTGGACCGCAACGTGGTCTGCGTCATCGGCGACGGCGCCATGTCCGCCGGCATGGCCTACGAGGCCATGAACAACGCCGGGGCCATGGATTCGCGCCTCATCGTCATTCTTAACGACAACGACATGTCGATCGCCCCGCCCACGGGTGCCATGTCGGCCTATCTGGCGCGGCTTATCTCGGGGCAGACCTATCTGTCGCTGCGCGAGATCGGCAAGCAGCTCGCGGGCCGGCTCCCGAAGTTCGTGGAGCGCGGTGCGCAGCGGGCGGAGGAGTTCGCCCGCGGCTTCTGGACCGGCGGCACCCTGTTCGAGGAGCTGGGCTTCTATTACGTGGGCCCCATCGACGGGCACAATCTCGATCACCTGCTCCCCGTGCTCCGGAATGTCCGGGACGCCAAGAGCGGGCCGATCCTGGTGCATGTCGTCACCCAGAAGGGCAAGGGCTACGCCCCCGCCGAGGCGAGCGCCGACAAGTACCACGGCGTGGTCAAGTTCGACGTGCTCACCGGCACCCAGCAGAAGGCGAAGTCCAACGCCCCCTCCTACACCCGCGTGTTCGCCGAGAGCCTGATCGCCGAGGCGGGTCGCGACGAGAAGGTGGTGGCCGTCACCGCCGCCATGCCTTCGGGCACGGGGCTCGACCTGTTCGGGCAGGTCCACCCGGCCCGCACCTTCGATGTCGGCATCGCCGAGCAGCATGCGGTGACGTTTGCCGCCGGGCTCGCTGCGGAGGGCTTCAAGCCTTTCTGCGCCATCTATTCCACCTTCCTTCAGCGGGGCTACGACCAGGTGGTGCATGATGTGGCGCTGCAGGGGCTGCCGGTGCGCTTCATCCTCGATCGCGCCGGCCTCGTGGGGGCGGACGGCGCAACCCATGCCGGCGCGTTCGACATCGCTTTCCTCGCCTGCCTGCCCGGCATGGTGCTGATGGCACCTGCCGATGAGGCCGAGCTGACCCACATGATGGCCACCGCCGTGGCTTATAATGACGGTCCGCTCGCCATCCGCTTCCCGCGCGGCGAAGGCGTCGGCGTGGAGCGGCCGGACCACGGGCAGGTGCTGCCCATCGGCAAGGGGCGGCTGGTTTCGGGCACGGGGGAGGGCGATGTCGCCCTTGTCTCCCTGGGCACCCGCCTCGCCGATTGCCTGAAGGCGGCCGAGCGCCTGGAGGACAAGGGTTTCAAGGTCAGCGTCGCCGATGCACGCTTCGCCAAGCCGCTGGATCGTGATCTGCTCCTGAAGCTGGCCGCCGGGCACCGCGCCCTCATCACCGTGGAGGAGGGAGCCGTTGGCGGCTTCGGCAGCCATGTGCTCCAGCTCCTCACCGATGAAGGGATGCTGGACCGCGGCGGCCTGAAGGTGAGGTCCATGGCGCTGCCCGACCTCTACATCGACCAGGAAAGTCAGCCCCGCCAGCTTGCCCAGGCGGGGCTCGATGCCGACGCCATTCTGGCAAAGGCGGAGGAGTTGCTTGCAGCTGGGCAGGCGGGGCGAGGGCTCTCGAAGGCGGGCTGACGCCGCGCTGCGCGCGTGGCGCCGTATCCCCCGCGATGGATTGCCACACCGGTCCGCCCATCGGCGTTGGCGTTGCCGTAATCAGGCCGTTTCGCAAGCCGAGCCCGTTCTCGGGCAACAGGGCGCGTACGGCCTCAGTCCTGCGCCAGAACGGCGGCCACGTTGCGCTGGTGCACAGCCTCGTAGGGCTCGAAATAGGTGATGGCGCCGGTGGCGAAGGCATCCGCTGCAAAGGCGCGAAGGTCCTGCCGCGCGAGGTCGGGTTCCGCCTTCAGCCGCAGCAGCTTTTCCACATAAAGGCGCGTTGCCGCGATCAGCTCCGGCCCGTAGCCGCCAGCCGCAATCACCTCTTCCGCGCCATGGTTGGGCAGGATGCGGCAGGCGCCGAGGGCAGCGAGAAGGTCGAGGTTTCGCAGGTGGATGGAAAGCCGGCCGGGCTCGTCCACATAGGTGATGGGGTCTTCCAGCGTGTCGCCGGCGAGCAGGATGCCGCCGGGTAGCAGGGCCACCACCCCGTCGCGGCTGTGGATGTCCATAGGGTGGAGCTGCACCGCGAGGCGCCCCACCGTGAGGTCGAGCCGCCCGGCGAAGGCGTGGTTCGGCAGCACGAGGGGCCGGATGGGCGGGTCGCCGCCTTCGAGGCGCGCGCGGTTCTGTTCGAGCAGCGCCGCCGTCTCGGCGCTGGCGATGATCTCGCAATCCGCGAACACCGCATTCCCCGCCACGTGGTCGTCGTGCCAGTGGCTCAGCACCAGCCGCATGCGTCGCACGCCGCGCGCCTCCAGCGCAGCACGGAGGAGGCGGGCGTGGGCGAGGGAGATGTGGGGGTCGTAGACCAGCGCCTCATCGCCATCGAGCAAAGCGTAGGAGGCGATGCCGAGAGCGAAGGCGCCGTCATCCAGCCAGTTCTCGGCGGCGCTGTGGAGCCGCGTGCCGGGGATGCGCCCGTCATAGAAAGCGAGCAGCCGCCCGTGGGGCAGCTGCGTGCCCGGCTCCAGCACCCGCAGGGTGGAGCCGGGGGCTATGAAAGCCACGTGCCCGGCGGCGGATGGGACCTGTTCGCCGGGGGAAGTGCCTGTCACTCCGCCGCTTCCTGGGTGTGGCCGAGGCGCTGGGAGAGGGTGTGCAGCAACTCGGTGGCGGCATCGGCGATGACGGTGCCGGGCGGGAAGATGGCCTCGGCGCCGTCGGCCTTCAGCGCGTCGTAATCCTGCGGGGGGATCACGCCGCCCACCACCACCATGATGTCGCCGCGGCCTTCCGCCTCCAGCGCCTTCTTGAGCGCCGGGACCAGGGTGAGATGGCCGGCGGCGAGGGAGGAGATGCCCACCACGTGCACGTCGTTCTCCACCGCCTGGCGGGCGGCTTCCTCGGGCGTGGCGAACAGGGGGCCGATGTCCACGTCGAAGCCGAGATCGGCGAAGGCGGAGGCGATCACCTTCTGGCCGCGGTCGTGGCCGTCCTGGCCCACCTTGGCGACGAGGATGCGGGGCCGGCGGCCTTCCGCGGCCTCGAACGCTTCCACCTGCTTCTGCACCTTGCCGACCTTGTCCGTCATGGCGGAAGCCTCCCGCTTGTAGACGCCGGAAATGGCGCGGATCTCGGCGCGATGGCGGCCAAACACCTTCTCCAGTGCATCGGAGATCTCACCGACCGTTGCCTTCACGCGGGCGGCGTTGATGGAGAGCTCGAGCAGGTTGCCGTTGCCGGCAGCGCCGTTGGTGAGGGCGGTGAGGGCGGCCTCCACCTCGGCCGGGTTGCGCTCGGCGCGCAGGCGCTTCAGCTTGTCGATCTGGGCGGCGCGCACGGCGGAATTGTCCACCTTCAGCACGTCGATGATCTTGTCCTTCTCCGGCTTGAACTTGTTCACGCCCACCACGGTCTGGGCGCCACCGTCGATGCGGGCCTGTGTGGTGGCGGCCGCCTCCTCGATGCGCAGCTTGGGGATGCCGGCCTCAATGGCCTTGGCCATGCCGCCCAGCGCCTCCACCTCCTGGATATGGGCCCAGGCCTTGGCGGCGAGATCGGCCGTGAGCTTCTCCACGTAGAAGGAGCCGCCCCACAGGTCGATCTGCCGGGTGGTGCCGCTCTCCTGCTGGAGCATGATCTGGGTGTTACGGGCGATGCGGGCCGAGAAATCGGTGGGCAGGGCCAGCGCCTCGTCGAGGGCATTGGTGTGCAGCGACTGGGTCTGGCCCTGGGTCGCGGCCATGGCCTCGATGGCGGTGCGCATCACATTGTTGAACACGTCCTGCGCGGTGAGCGACCAGCCGGAGGTCTGCGAATGGGTGCGCAGCGGCAGCGACTTCGGGTTCTTGGCGCCGAGGTCGGTCATTAGGCGCGTCCACAGGAGGCGGGCGGCGCGCAGCTTGGCCACCTCCATGAAGAAGTTCATACCGATGGCCCAGAAGAAGGACAGGCGCGGGGCGAACTTGTCGATGCCGAGCCCGGCGGCGACACCGGCGCGGCCGTATTCGACACCGTCCGCCAGCGTATACGCCAGCTCCAGGTCCTGGGTCGCGCCGGCCTCCTGCATGTGGTAGCCGGAAATGGAAATGGAGTTGAAGCGCGGCATCTCCTTCGAGGTATAGGCGAAGATGTCCGAGATGATGCGCATGGAAGGCGTAGGCGGATAGATATAAGTGTTCCGCACCATGAATTCTTTGAGAATGTCGTTTTGGATGGTGCCGGAAAGCTGGTCGTGGCGCACGCCCTGCTCTTCCGCCGCCACCACATAGAGCGCGAGAACGGGCAGTACAGCGCCGTTCATGGTCATCGACACGCTCATCTGGTCCAGCGGAATGCCGGAGAACAGGGTGCGCATGTCGTAGATGCTGTCGATGGCGACGCCCGCCATGCCCACGTCGCCAGCGACGCGCGGATGGTCGCTGTCGTAGCCGCGGTGGGTGGCGAGGTCGAACGCCACCGAGAGGCCCTTCTGACCGGCCGCGAGGTTGCGCCGGTAGAAGGCGTTGGAATCCTCTGCCGTGGAGAAGCCGGCATACTGGCGGATGGTCCAGGGCTGGGTGGCGTACATGCCGGCATAGGGCCCGCGCAGGAACGGGGCGATGCCGGGATAGGTGTCGATATAGCCGAGGTCCGCGATATCCGTGGGACCGTAGAGGGGCTTCACGTCGATGCCCTCGGGCGTGGCCCAACTCGGGGCGGCGCTCGCAGGCTGCGCCACGTCGGGGGCGCGCCAGTCGAGGGCGGCGAAGTTCGGGATCTGGCTCATGGTTCTATCCCCTTGAATGCGTCGGCTTGTCCGTGGCCCGCGGCGGCAGCGCCCGGACCGGCCCTCTGATCTCGCTGGGCGCGCCCGGGCGCGCCGTGTTTCTTCCCGCGGTCACGCGCGTTTGGCGAACCACGCGCCGGAGCACTTGGGCTGCGGCGAGGTCCAGTCCCCGGACGCGGTGTCACCCTCCACCAGCCCCTTCGCGATCACGCGCTGGTGGCCGTGTGCGAGCGTCATGCGGATCACTCCGAGCTTGTTGATGCCGCCGGTGGCCTTCACCGGCCAGAAGCCCGCGTAGGTGACCTTGCCATCCCTCACCTTGAGCTTGAAGTCGAAATTGGTGTCGCAGGTTCCGGCTTCGGCGGCGGTGGTGATGCTCCAGGTGCCGTCGTGGCGCGAGGCCGCGGCAGCCGGAACTGCCGGCAGGGCGCCCGCGGCGAGCGCCGCGAGGACCAGAGCGAGCGGTGCCCGTGCAAGGGCCGGCATGGCGGATCTTCTCGCTTTCATTATTTCAGCCCCGCGGCGGCCTGGGCGGCGGCGAGGGTTTCCAGCGCATTGCAGCCGGCGAAAATGAAGCCGGAGACACCCGCCGCCTTCAGCTCCGCCTCGATGGCCGCCGGCTTGCCGGCGAGCCACACCGCGCCGGCGCCGGCAGCCTTGAGCGCCTTGGCGGCGGTGGCCGCATCGGTGCCATAGACCTCGTCGGAGGACACGAGGCAGGCGAAGGGCGTCCCGGCTGCCTTGAAGGCCGCAACCAGAGCGTCAAGGTCGGCGAAGCCGTCGGGCACGGCGGCAGCGATGCCGCCCGCCTCGAAGAAGTTCTTGGCGAAGGTGGCGCGGGCGGTGAAGGCCGCGACCGGGCCGAGGGTGGCGAGGAACGCCTTGGGCGCGGCGCCGGCCGCATCCGCCTTGTCGCGCAGCGCCTCGAAGGCTTCGGAAATGCGGTGGGGCTGCAACGCGCCGTCCGCGGCCGGGGCGGGCTCGGCTGCGAGGGGGGCGAGCACCTCGGGCGCCTCCTGCACCAGGATGGGGAATTCCGAGGTGCCGGTGATGGGCGCCTTGCGGGTGGCCACATCCTTGTCGCGTCGGGCCTTCACCTCCGCGATCTCGCCCTGGAGCCAGCGGTCGGAGAGCACATCCGCGAGGCCGCCGCGGCGCTCGATGGTGCGGAACAGGTCCCAGGCCTTTTCGGCGAGGCCGTCCGTGTGCGCCTCCACCGCGCCGGCCCCGGCGGAGGGATCGGCCACGCGGTGCACGTTGGATTCCTCGATCAGCATCACCTGGGTGTTGCGGGCGAGGCGGCGGGCGAAGGCATCCGGCAGGCCCAGCGCCTGGGTGAATGGCAGCACGGTGACGCTGTCCGCCCCGCCGACGCCGGCCGCGAATGCGGCCACGGTGGCGCGCAGCAGGTTCACATAGGGGTCACGGCGGGTCAGCGAGCGCCAGGCGGTTGTGGCGTGCACCTTCAGTGCCGTGGCGGGCAGGCCGCACTCGCGCAGCACCGCCCCCCAAAGCAGGCGGATGGCGCGGAACTTGGCAATGGTCGCGGTCTGGTTCACGTCCGCCACCAGCGCGGCCTCGATGCGGGTCGCGGCTTCTTCCAGCGGCACGCCGGCCTCGGCATAGGCCTTCAGGTAGGCCACCGCCCCGGCGAGCACCGCGGCCAGCTCCTGGGCATCCGAGGCGCCGGCGGCATGGAAGACGTTGCCGGTGGCGCGGGCGAGCGGGCCCTTGAAGCCCTTGGCCGCCAGGATGGCCGAGGTCTCGGTGAAGCGCTTGGCCAGCAGGCCCCAGGTGATGGGCATGGAGCCTTCCGCTGCGAAATCGCCCAGCGGGTCGAGGCCGAAGGAGACCGCGACGGCCTTGGGATCGTGCCCGCGCTTCTCCACCAGCGTCGCGAAGGCGAGCGCTTCCTCACGCCCTACGAAGCGGCCGCTTTCGATGCGGGTCTCGATGAGGTCCAGCATCACGCCCTTCAGCACGGCGTCGAGGTCGGCGCCCTCCGGCAGGCCGAAACCGCGGGCCTCCGGGGAGGAGGCGAACACCAGCGCGAGGCCGGAGGCGCCGCCGTCAAGATCCTCCAGCGCCTGGGCGTTGGCGGCAGCGGTGTCCGGCTGGTCCACGCGCATGGAGATGGCCCAGGGCGCCGCGGCGGCACGGCCGGCGAGGAGGGGGGCGGCGGGCTTGCGCGGCGGCAGGGCGTCGAGGGCGAGGCCCTCGTAGGTGGCCGTCACCATCCTCTTGTCATAGGGCGCGCCCTTGAGCACGCCGTCCACCAGCTTCAGCCAGTCCTCGCGGGTCACGGTCGGCAGGTCGGTGGCGAAGGGCAGGGTGGTCATGGCTGGGCCTCCGAAGGGCAGGAATGCGGTTTGGCGCGGCGCGCGGCGCGGGCCGCGGCGGCCTCGGGCCGGGCGGCGGGGCACTGTGCGCACCGTGCGTGAGGGCAGGCGCCCGGCCGGCGACGCCGGCGGGCGGGAAGGGCGGCGCACGAAGCGGTCATGCCCGCTCTTCCTGCGCCGCGAGCGCGCGCTCGGCATCGGTCATGTAGTCGCGCAGCACGGGCACGTCGTCGCGTTTTTCCGAGAGCAGGAGCTGGAACACCATGTTGGAGCCGTGCAGGAAGCCCAACTCCACCGCGGCGAGGTAGAATTCCCACATGCGGCCGAAGCGCTCGCCCATCATGGCGTCCGCTTCCGCGCGCCGCGCCATGAAGTTCCGGCGCCACGCGCGGATGGTCCAGTAATAGTGCAGGCGCAGCACCTCGCAATCGTTCACCCACAGGTGCGTGCGCTCGGTGGAGGCGAACACTTCTGAAAGCGCGGGCACGTAGCCGCCGGGGAAGATGTACTTGCGGATGAAGGGCGCTGTGGTGCCGGGCGGAGACATGCGGCCGATGGCGTGCACGAGCGCGAACCCGCCCTTGTCCAGAAGGTTGCGGATGGTTGTGAAGTATTCGTCGAAATGCGCCACGCCCACATGCTCCATCATGCCGATGGAGACCACGCGATCGAACTTGCCCTTCAGCTCGCGATAATCCACCTCGCGGAAATCGATGCTGTCCGCCACGCCCGCCACCTCCGCGAGGCGCCGGCTCTCGGCAAGCTGCTCCGGTGAGACGTTGATGGCGGTCACTTTCGCCCCGCACTCCCTGGCCATGTAGATGGCGAGCGCGCCCCAGCCCGAGCCGATCTCGGCCACGCGCATGCCGGGGGTGATCTTCAGCTTTGCCGCGATGTGGCGGAACTTGTTGCGCTGCGCCTCCGCCAGCGGCTCATCCGGCTCGCGGAAGTAGGCGCAGGAATAGGTCATGGTCTCGTCCAGCCACAGCCGGTAGAAGGCGGCCGGGTGGTCGTAGTGGGAGGAGACGTTCTCCTTGGCCTTGCCGACCGGGTTCGCCTGCTGGAAGCGCCGCACCGATCGCCACGCCTGCCTGAGCGCCTGCTGCACCGGGTGGGCGCCGAGGCCCTTGCGGTTGACGGAGAACAGGTAGAGCAGCTCGAAGGCGCCGGCCCCCTCCTCGAAGGTGAGGCGGCCGTCCATGTAGGCCTCGGCCGCCACCAGCTCCGGATTGAAGAAGAGTTCCTTCTCCAGCTTCCTGTCGTGCATGCGCACGGTGACGGAGGGCCCGCCCTCGCCCGAGCCGAAGACATGGCGTACGCCGTCGGCGGTGAGGACCGTCAGACGGCCCTTTTCCACGAAGCGCTTCAGCAGATGGGAAAGCAGGCGCATTCAGAGGCTCCGGCAGTCTTCCCCTCCCGCGGGCGGGAGGAGAACGGGGAGGGGAGGGACCCCTGAAGAGTTTCACACGCCGGGGCGGATGGCCAGAAGGCCCCCGCCCCGCTTGCCGGTCCTGCGGCGGTTCACCTCACCGGCGTCCCGCCACTGGCGTCAGGCGAATTCCAGGATCACCGCATCCACGGCGAGGCTGTCGCCGGGCTTGGCGTGGACCGCCTTCACGGTGCCGTCACGCTCGGCGCGCAGCACGTTCTCCATCTTCATGGCTTCCACGATCGCCAGAATCTCGCCGTTCTTCACCTCCTGGCCGGGGACCACGGCGATGGAGACCACGAGGCCGGGCATGGGGCACAAAAGCTCCTTGCCGCCGCCGGTCGCTTCCTTCTTCGGCATCAGCGCCGCGAGGGCCGCGGAGAACTCGGTGTAGACCCGCGCCTTGGTGGCCACGCCCCGGTGGGCGAGGGCGACGCCGTTGGAGATGGGCCGCACCTGCATGGTGGCCTGGTCGGCGTCGATGGTACCGGTCCACACGGGGTCGCCGGGCTTCCAATTGGAGCGCAGCACGTGGGCGTGGCCGGGGTTGCCGTCGGCGTCGAAGATCTGAACCTTGAAGCCGCCGTCCACGTCATCCACCTCGCAGGGGGTGGAGGTGACGTGCTCGCCGGTGGTGAGCGTGACGATGCGGTGCTTGGCGAAGCTCACCGGCACGCCGGAGGTCTGGCCCGAGATCTGCCGCTTGCGGGCGTTCTGGATGTGGTCGATCACCGCCGCCACCGCCGTGAGGGTGTGGACGATCTCGCCTTCCGGAACGCGCGGGAAGAAGCCCTCGGGATACTCCTCGGCGATGAAGCCGGTGGAGAGGCGGCCTTCCTGCCAGCGCTTATGCGCCATCAGGGCGGAGAGGAAGGGGATGTTGTGGCCGATGCCGTCGATGGCGAAGGCGTCGAGCGCATCGGCCTGGGCCTCGATGGCCATGGCGCGGGTGGGCGCGTGGGTGACCAGCTTGGCGATCATCGGATCGTAGAACAGCGAGATCTCGCCGCCTTCGTAGACGCCGGTGTCGTTGCGCACGGTGATGGGGCCGGTCTTGCCTTCCTCCGGGGGCCGGTAGCGCACGAGGCGGCCGGTGGAGGGCAGGAAGTTGCGGTAGGGATCTTCCGCGTAGATGCGGCTTTCCACTGCCCAGCCCGTCAGCTTCACGTCGTCCTGGGTGATGGAGAGGGGCTCGCCGGCGGCGACGCGGATCATCTGCTCCACAAGGTCGATGCCGGTGATGAGCTCGGTGACCGGATGCTCCACCTGAAGGCGGGTGTTCATCTCCAGGAAGTAGAAGCTCTTGTCCTGGCCGGCCACGAACTCCACCGTGCCGGCGCTGTCATAGCCCACGGCCTTGGCGAGGGCGACGGCCTGCTCGCCCATCTTCCTGCGGGTGGCCTCGTCCAGCAACGGGGAGGGGGCTTCCTCGACCACCTTCTGGTTGCGGCGCTGGATGGAGCACTCGCGCTCGCCCAGGTAGATCACGTTGCCGTGCTTGTCGCCCAGCACCTGGATCTCGATGTGGCGGGGATCGACGATGAACTTTTCCACGAACACGCGGTCGTCGCCGAAGGAGGACTTGGCCTCCGAGCGGGCGCGGTCGAAGCCGTCCTGCACTTCCGAGCGGGAATGGGCGATGCGCATGCCCTTGCCGCCGCCGCCGGCGGAGGCCTTGATCATCACGGGATAGCCGATCTCGTCGGCGATGCGGGCGGCTTCCTCGCCGTTCTCGATCACGCCGAGATAGCCGGGAACGGTGGAGACCTGGGCCGCCGCCGCTGCCTTCTTGGACTCGATCTTGTCACCCATGGCGTCGATGGCATGGGGATTGGGGCCGATGAAGACGATGCCGTGCTCGGCGAGCAGCTTGGGGAAGGAGGCGCGCTCGGAGAGGAAGCCGTAGCCGGGATGCACCGCCTCGGCGTGGGTGAGCATGCACGCTTCGACGATCTTCTCGGCGATGAGATAGGACTGCGCGGCCGGCGGCGGGCCGATGAAGACGGCCTCGTCGGCCATCTCCACATGCAGGGCGTCCTTGTCCGCCTCGGAATAGACGGCGACCGTCTTGATGCCCATCTTGCGCGCGGTCTTGATGACGCGGCAGGCGATCTCGCCCCGGTTCGCGATCAGGATTTTCGAGAACATAGCGTTCGGTTCCTTGAAGCGCCTGTGGCAACGGCGCTGAAAATCTAGGAGCGGGTTCCCCCTCCCGGTCCTCCCCCCGGCGGGGGAGGGAGCTTTCGCCGCCGGGCTCCGCTTGGCTTTTCCCGATTAAGGAAGAGGCGTGCGGACGGCCCGGCGGGAGGGGCCTTCTATCGTTCCCAGCCGCTCAGAGCGGCATGTTGTCGTGCTTGCGCGGGGGCTGCTCCAGCTTCTTGGTGCGCAGCATGGCGAGCGCGCGGGCAAGGCGCCGGCGGGTCGAGCGGGGCGTGATAACCTCGTCGATGAAGCCGCGCTCGGCCGCCACGAAGGGCGAGAGGAACCGCTGCTCGTAGTTCTTGGTCTGGGCCTGGATCTTCTCCGGGTCGTCCATGTCCTGGCGGAAGATGATCTCCACCGCGCCCTTGGCGCCCATCACCGCGATCTGTGCGGTGGGCCAGGCATAGTTGACGTCGGCACCCACGTGCTTGGAGGCCATCACGTCATAGGCGCCGCCGAAGGCCTTGCGGGTGATGACGGTGACCAGCGGCACGGTGGCCTGCGAATAGGCGAACAGGAGCTTGGCGCCGTGCTTGATGAGGCCGCCGTATTCCTGCGCGGTGCCGGGCAGGAAGCCGGGCACGTCCACGAAGGTCACGATCGGGATCTCGAACGCGTCGCAGAAGCGCACGAAGCGGGCCGCCTTGCGGGAGGCGTCGCTGTCGAGCACGCCGGCCAGCACCATCGGCTGGTTGGCGACGAAGCCCACCGTGCGCCCCTCGATACGGCCGAAGCCGGTGACCATGTTGCGGGCGTAGGCGGCCTGGATCTCGAAGAAATCGCCCTCGTCCACGACCTTCAGGATCAACTCCTTGATGTCGTAGGGCTTGTTCGGATTGTCCGGCACCAGGGTGTCGAGGCTCTCGTCATAGCGGCCGGGCTCGTCGAACGAGGGCCACTGCGGCACGCCTTCCTGGTTGTTGGAGGGCAGGAAGTCGATGAGCCGCCGGCACTCCAGCAGCATCTCCACGTCGTTCTCGAACGAGCCATCGGCAACGGAGGACTTGGTTGTGTGGACCTTGGCGCCGCCCAGCTCCTCGGAGGTGACGGTCTCGTTGGTGACGGTCTTCACCACGTCCGGGCCGGTCACGAACATGTAGCTCGTGTCGCGCACCATGAAGATGAAGTCGGTCATGGCAGGCGAATAGACGTCGCCGCCGGCGCAGGGGCCCATGATGAGCGAGATCTGTGGGATCACGCCCGAAGCCTGCACGTTGCGCTTGAACACCTCGCCATAGCCGCCCAGCGCCGCGACACCTTCCTGGATGCGGGCGCCGCCGGCGTCGAACAGGCCGATGATGGGGGCGCGGGTCTTCAGCGCCATGTCCTGGATCTTGGTGATCTTGCGGGCATGCTCCTCGGAGAGGGAGCCGCCGAACACCGTGAAGTCCTTGGCGAACACGAACACCTTGCGGCCGTTCACCGTGCCCCAGCCCGTCACCACGCCGTCGCCGGGAACCTTCTGGTCCTCCATGCCGAAATCGACGCAGCGGTGCTGCACGAAGGTGTCGTATTCCTCGAACGTCCCGCGGTCGAGAAGCAGCTCGATGCGCTCGCGGGCGGTGAGCTTGCCGCGGGCGTGCTGGGCCTTGATGCGGCGCTCGCCGCCGCCCAGGCGTGCGATTTCGCGCCGGCTCTCCAGCTCTTCGAGGATTTCCTTCATGCGACGCCCCCCAGTTGTGGGTTGTTTGGAGACGGAGTGTGGCTGCCGCAGGAACGAAGGAAAGCACGCTCGCGCGCACCTTCCCTCGAACCCCTGACCGGCATGTTGCCGGCTTGGTGGCTAACAGCACTCCCTAGGGATTTGAATGTGTAAAAGTTTTGTGTTGTAATTTGTGAAACCTTCACAAATCGGATGTGTCGAAGGTCGGGCCGGGGAGAATGGGTTGCGTCAGAAGGTCTATGCAGGCCATGCGGTGCGGCGCCTGCGCGAGAAGCTCGGCCTCAAGCAGGGCGAGCTCGCGCAGCGGCTCGGCGTCTCGCCTTCTTATGTGAACCAGATCGAGAGCAACCAGCGGCCGCTCACCGCCTCCGTGCTCATCGCCATTTCCCGCACCTTCGCCGTGGATATCACCAGCTTCGGAGCGGAGGATCTCGATCGCCTGGTGGCCGACCTGCGGGAGGTGACCGCCGATCCCCTGTTCTCCGATCTCGGCCTGGGCCTGCAGGATGTGAAGGCGGTGGCCAATCTCTCCCCCGCCTTCGCCCATGCCTTCCTGCGCATGCATGTGGCGCTGCGGCGCACGGCGGAATGGCGCGCTTCCCTCGACGACATGCTCGCCGCCGGCGTGCCGCCCCGCGCCGACGAGGCCAAGCTCATCCCCTACGAGGAGGTGCGCGACTTCTTCCATTACATCGACAATTACGTGGACAGCCTGGACAGGGCCGCTGAGACCACCGCCCTCGCCCTCGGCATCCTCGACCGGGCGGACCCGGCGAGCGCGTTCGCGGGGCATCTCGCCCATCGCCACGGGGTGACAGTGGAGGTGGGCCACGCCGATCCCGCCGCGCCGCTCTCCCAGTTCGATCCGCGCCTGCGCCGGCTCACCCTCTCGGGCGTCCTCTCGGCGCCGACGCGCGCGTTCCGCATGGCGGCCACCATCGCCCAGCTGGAGCATGCGGATCTGGTGGCCGAGACGGTGGCCTCCGCCCGCTTCCGCAGCCAGACGGCGGCGGAGATCTGCCGGCTCGCGCTGTTCAACTATTTCGCCGGCGCGGTGATGCTGCCCTACCGCCGCTTCCTCGATCTCGCCCGCACGCTCCGGCACGATCTCGACCGGATGGTGCTGGAGACGGGGGCGAGCCTGGAGCAGGTGTGCCACCGCCTCTCAACGCTGCAGCGGCCGGGCGCAAAGGGCGTGCCCTTCTATTTTTCCAAGGTGGATCGGGCGGGCAACATCACCAAGCGCCACTCGGCCGCCCGCTTCCAGTTCGCCCGCCACGGCGGCGCCTGCGCGGCCTGGAACGTCCACGAGGCGTTCGAGTTGCCGGGTCGCACCCTCGTGCAGCTGGGCGAGATGCCGGACGGCGTGCGCTACATCTGCCTCGCCCGCGCGGTCATGGCGCCGCCCCTGCGCCATGGCGGGCCGGTGCGGGCGTTCGCGCTCGGGCTCGGCTGCGAGGTCTCTTTCGCCCACGACATGGTCTATGCCGACGGGCTGGACCTGAAGGCCGCGCCCGTGGCGCGGCTCGGCGTCTCCTGCCGCATCTGCCCGCGACCGGATTGCGAGCTGCGCGCCTTCCCTCCGCTCGACCGGGACATCCGCATCGACGAGAACGTGCGCGACATCATTCCCTTCACCATATCGTGACGCATTTCGGCCGTGCTCTCGCTCGTGAATGGCCTTGCCTTCGCACATGAAACGCCACGCGGGGCCGTTTAGATTGCCCGCTCGACTCGCCTGAGTCGAAAGGGAGTGGTCCATGAAGATGCTGAGACTGGCCGGCCTTGCAGCCGGCCTGGCGGTGGCGGGCATCGGCGGGGCGGCGCACGCGCAGGCGCCGGGTTTCTCCACCGCGAATGTGAACATCCGCACCGGGCCCGATACGCAATTTCCCTCGCTGGGCATCATCCCCGAGGGCTCGCCGCTCGACATCGACGGCTGCCTGCAGGACGAGTCTTGGTGCGACGTCACCTGGGACGGCTATCGCGGCTGGGTCTACAGCGAATATCTCGGATATGAGACGCCCCAGCGCCGGGTCGAGGTGGTGCCCGATCTTGGGCTCGCCGCTATCGGCATTCCGGTGGTCGCCTTCGCGGCGTCCGACTACTGGAACCGCTATTACGTCAATCGCCCGTGGTATGTGAACCAGCCGTGGTACGCCGACCGTGGCCGCTGGATCGGCTACGCGCCGCCGCCCCGTCCGGGCTGGCGCCCGCCCCCGCCCGGGCCGCGCGTGCCCGGCTGGTGGCGCAGCGATTACGCGCCACCGCCGAACATGCCCCCCCCGCCGCCGCCCGGCGGCTGGCATCGTCCGCCGGCCCCGCCGCAGCCCGCCCCCGGGCCGGGCTTCGTGGGCCCCGGCGGACCGGGTGGTCCCGGCTGGCAGGGTGGACCAGATGGCCCCGGCCGGCCGGTTGGGCCCGGCCATGTGATGCCTCCGGGTGGGCCGGTGGGTCCTGGCGGCGATGGTGGTCCCGGCGGGCCGGGGCGACCGCTGCCCCCCGGCCCGGCGGCAGTGCCTTCTGGGCTTGGTCCGGCAGGCAATGCTGTGGTGCCCGGCGCGCCAGCGCGGCCGGCGCCGCTCGGGCCGCCGGTCATCCCGCCCGGCATGCCCGGCGGCACCGCTCCGGCTGCGCGCCCGGTGCCGCCTCCCGGTGCGCCCGCGATGGCGCCGGGCGTACCCGCCGGCGCGCCTCTGCGCTCCGTGACGCCCGCCGCGCCGCCTGCTGGCGCGCCGCTGCGGGCGGTGACACCGGCCGCGCCTGGGGCTCCGCCTCCCGGCGCCCCCAATCGGGCGGCGCCGCCTCCGGGGGCGCCCAACCGGGCAGTGCCGCCCGGTGGGTCCGGCGCTCCGGCGCGCCCCGGCGGGCCCACCGGCATCTCACCCCAGCAGCAGATGCAGATGCAACAGCAGCAGCGCCAGCAGGATCTTCAAAGGGCGCAGCAGCAGAGACAGCAGCAGCTCCAGCAACACCAGATGCAGGATCAGCAGCGGCTCCAGCAGATGCAGCAGCAGCGCCAGCAGGACCTGATGCAGGGGCAGCAGCAGAGGCAGCAGCAGCTTCAGCAACGCCAGATGCAGGAGCAGCAACGCCTTCAGCAGATGCAGCAGAACCGCCAGCAGGAGATGATGCGCATGCAGCAGCAGCGCCAGCCTCCGCAGCAGGGGCAGCCGCAAGGCCAGCCCCAGGGGCAGCCCCAGGGCAGGAAGCCGCCGCAGCAATGCAACGGCCCCAACTGCCCGCCGCCGCAACAGCCGCGCTGATCTCCGGAACGGGCCGGGCGGAGCCATCCGCCCGGCTCTTTTCTCTTCCAGCCTTTCGGTGGCGCCGCGCGCCCGTTGAAATCGCGAGGGGGCCATCGACGCGCCGCGCGCGGCGGTCTATGCCCCTGCCATGTCCGAACCCGCCCCTTCAGACCGCGCCGCTTCCGAGGCGGCCTCGCCCTCTTCCGCCACGCCCGCCCGGCCGGTGCTGCGCTTCGCGCCCTCGCCCACGGGGCTTTTGCACGTGGGCAACGCCCGCACCGCCCTGCTCAACGCCCTGCTGGCGCGGCGTGGCGGCGGCACCTTCATTCTGCGCTTCGACGATACGGACACCGCCCGCTCGCGCCTGGAATATGCGGAGGCCATTGCGGCGGATCTCGCCTGGCTCGGCATCGCCCCCGATGCGGTCTACCGCCAGTCGGAGCGCCTCGCGCTCTACGCGGATGCGGCCGACCGGCTGCGAGAGTCCGGCCGCCTCTATCCCGCCTACGAGACCGAGGAGGAGCTGGAACTGAAGCGCCGCATGCAGCGCGCGCGCGGCCTGCCGCCGGTCTACGATCGCACGGCGCTCGCCCTCACCGATGGCCAGCGCGCGGCGCTTGAAGCGGAGGGCCGGCGGCCCCACTGGCGCTTCCGCCTCGACCATCGCGTCGTGGCCTGGGACGACGGCGTGCGCGGGCCGCAGCAGGTGGACACGCAGAGCCTTTCCGATCCGGTTCTGGTGCGGGCCGACGGCTCTTTCCTCTACACCCTGCCCTCGGTGGTGGACGACCTCGCTCTGGGGGTGACGCAGGTGGTGCGCGGCGAGGACCACGTGACCAACACGGCGGTGCAGATCGAGATCATGGAGGCGCTGGGCGGCGCTCCACCGCGCTTCGCCCACCACAACCTGCTGACCCTGCCGAGCGGAGAGGGCCTTTCCAAGCGGCTCGGCCACCTCTCCCTGAGTGAGCTGCGGGAGGCGGGCGAGGAGCCGCTGGCGGTGGCCGCCGCCGCCGTTTTGGTGGGCACCGCCCATCCGCTGCAGGCGGTGGAAAGCCTCGATGCCCTCGCCGCGCTGGTGGACCTCGCCCACATCTCGCGCGCGCCGGCGCGGTTCGATCCGAAGGAGGTAACGGGGCTCACTGCCCGCACCCTCCATGGGCTGCCGTTCGCGGCGGTGGCGGCGCGGCTGTCGGCGGCGGGCGTCGTCGGCGGCGAGCCGTTCTGGCTCGCGGTGCGGGGCAATCTCGCCACCTTTGCCGATGCCTCCGCCTGGTGGGCGGCGTGCACGCAGCCGCGGCAGGGCGACGTGGCAGAGGCGGACCGTGCCTTCCTCGCGGAGGCTGCAGCGCTGCTGCCGGTGGAGCCGTGGGATGCCGCCACCTATGGCGACTGGATCAAGGCGGTTAAGGTCGCGAGCGGCCGCGCGGGCAAGGCGCTGTTCCATCCCGTCCGCCGGGCGCTTACGGGCCGCGAGACGGGGCCTGAGCTGGCGAGCCTGCTGCCGCTGATGGGCCGGGCGCGCGTCGCATCGCGCCTGCTTGGCGAGGTGGGATGAGAGGGGCGCGGCCAAGGCCGCGCCGCGTCACTGCTGCTGCGGCGCGTTCTGCGAGCGGGGCAGGGGGATGATGCGCACCGTGCGCTGGCCCGGCTGCTCCGAAGCCGGTGCCAGGGGTGCCGAGAGGTTGGCGGCCGGGCTGCCCGCGGGCGCCGCGGCACTGGCGCCCTTGCCCTTGGCTCCGGCGGCATCGGCCGGCTTCGGCTGGGACATCTCGCGCGCCTGCTCCTCGGTCACGAGGATGTCGCCCTTCTGCAGGGTGGTCTCGTCCTCGACGCCGGCGAGCGCCTGCGCCCACGACTGCCCCGCCGCGCGGCAGGTGCAGGAGGAGACGAACTCCTTGCGGTAGCGCAGCGCATTGGGCGTGGACATGTAGGACTGGCCGGAGACGCTGTAGGCGTTGCGGATGTCCTCGCCCGACATGGTGAACAGCTGGGCGTCCGTGTTGGGGCACAGCTTCTTGCAGAGCTGGTCCTCGCTCACGAGGCGACTGGAGTTGGACGAGCGCGACAGCGGGAAGTAATAGCCGTCGCACATGCGCACGCACACGGTACGCGAGCCGCCGCCCGAGGGCTTGCTCGGCGCCACCGCGTTCACGTCCACGTCGGGCGCCGCCTCCTCGGTGTCGCTCTGAACCGGCCCGCCGAAGATGGATTCGAGGAAGTTGCGCGGACGCTGCGGCTGGGCCGGCGCGTTGGTGGCACGTACCGCGGCCGTGTACTGGGCGCCGCAATTGTTCTGCGCCAGCGCGAGGATGAGCGCCCGGCGCTGGCCCACCTGGTCGGATCCGCCGCCACGCTCCAGCCCGGCGATGGAGGAGCGCAGGCGCGAGATCTGGTCGTCGATCTGGTCGCACTGGGGCGGGCGCGAGGGATTCTGGAAGATGAGGAAGCCGCGTGGCGCGTCGCAGCCCATGGTGCGGGCCTGGGCGGAATAGCGGTCGAGGTCACCCTTCAGCTTCGCAGCCTGCGCCTGGCGGGAGGCCCAGGAATCCGAGCCCCGGTCCAGGGAGCCGAGGGAGGCTTCGAGCTGGGCGCAGGTGGAGTTCTGCTGGGCGAGCGCACCCGCCGCGCCGGCCGGCAGGGCCGCCGCCACCAGGAGCCCGCGGGCGAGGGTGCCGAAGCGTCGCGAAAATCCCATCCTCAGCCTTCTCAAGGTCAGTCGAAGCCGCAGGCAAGCGCCGGTTGGTCGTCTATAGCCCGGCGGGGCTTTCAAATGGTGACCAAAGTGTGGAATCCCGCTCGGCGGTGACGCAAGGGATGCGGCCCGCCGGGCGTTGCCGGGCCTTGCGTCATTGCCGGCGCGATCACGCGGGTTTGAGCGTGCCGCCTGCCTCAGCTCTTGCCGCGGTTGCGGATGTTGAAGCTGTCGAAGGCATATTCGGCGATCTGCCACCACACCAGCTGGTCGGTGCGCACGGCATTCATCGAATCGAGCCCTTCCTTGAAGGCGGGGTTGGTGGCGGCGAGCTCCTTGTAGAGCTCCAGCGCCGCCTTGTGCCCGGCTTCCATGATGGCGGGTGGGAACGGGCGCAGCTCCGCGCCCTGCTGCACCAGCCGGCGCAGGGCGGGCGGGTTCACGTAGTCGTATTTCGCGAGCATCCAGGCGTTGGCCGCCTCGCAGGCGAGCTTCACGATCGACTGGTAGTGCTTCGGCAGGGCCGCCCAGCGCTGGTTGTTGACGATGAGGTGGAGCATGGCGCCCCCCTCCCACCAGCCGGGGTAGTAGTAATATTTCGCCACCTTCACGAGGCCGAGCTTCTCGTCGTCATAGGGGCCGACGAACTCGGTGGCGTCGATGGAGCCGCGCTCTAGCGCCGGGTAGACGTCGCCGGGGGCGATCTGCTGCGGCACCACGCCCAGCTTCGCCAGCACCTGCCCGCCCAGTCCGCCGATGCGGAACTTGAGGCCCTTCAGGTCGTCGAGGGAGGTCAGCTCCTTGCGGAAGAAGCCGCCCATCTGGCAGCCGGAATTGCCGGCCGCGAAGGCGGTGACGTTGTAATCCGCCAGGATGCGGTTGGTGAATTCGGCGCCGCCGCCGAAGTGCCACCAGGAATGCTGCTGGCGCGAATTGAAGCCGAACGGCACGCCGGTGCCGAAGGCGAGGGCGGTGTTCTTGCCGGTGTAGAAATAGGTTGCCGTGTGGGCGCAGTCCACCGAACCGGTGGAGGCGGCATCGAGCGCCTGCATGCCGGGCACGATCTCGCCGGCGGGGAAGGTCTGGATCTGGAACTTGCCGTCGGTGGCCTCGGCCACGTACTGCGCGAGGATCTGGGCGGTGCCGTAGATGGTGTCGAGCGAGCGCGGGAAGGAGGAGGTCAGGCGCCATTTCACTTCGGGCGCGCTCTGGGCCAGGGCCGGCGCGGCGACCGCGGTGCCGGCCGCCACGGCGGCCGAGGCGCCCATGAATTGGCGGCGCTTGATGTCCATCAACGATCTCCTTCGGCCTTCGGGCGCCGTTTCGCCGTGAGTGCGAAGCCGGCGCCGGCCCTCGGGCCGGCGGTGCGGCCCGGTGTTCCCGGTGGGTCCTGCGGTGGCGGGGAACGCAGGGGTGTCACGGGCGGCGCCCGGCGTCAATTGGAATGCGCCGCTTCCGCTCGCGGGCGCGGCGCCCCATATGGGGGGCATCCGTTCCCGAGGGGGCTTTATGATGGCAAAGGCGACTTTCATGCGGCGCGCGGCGATGGCGGCTCTGGTGGGCCTTGCGCTTTCGTCCGGCGCGGCGGCGGCGCAGGAGCCGGACCTCATCTTCAAGAAGTCCACGGTGTGGAAATTCCTGACCCCCGACGACAAGCTCGCGGTCTACGGCATCGACGACCCGCTGGTGGGGGGCGTCGCCTGCCATTACACCACTCCGGAGAAGGGCGGCGTCTCCGGCATGCTGGGCGTGGCCGAACAGGTCTCCGACATCTCCCTGGCCTGCCGGCAGGTGGGGCCCATCTCGTTCAAGGGCAAGTTCGAGCAGGGCGATGTGGTGTTCCGCGAGGGCCGCTCGCTCTTCTTCAAGAAGATGCAGATCGTGCGCGGCTGCGATACCAAGCGCAATGTTCTGGTCTACCTCGTCTATTCAGACAAGCTGATCGACGGCAGCCCGAAGAACTCCACTTCCACCGTGCCCATCATGCCCTGGGGTGGCAATGGCGAGGTGCCGCGCTGCGCCGATTACCTCAAGTAAGGCGGCGCGCCGGCCCTGTCAGCGCGTACAGGTGATGGCCACCGCGCTTTCGCACAGGGGGCTGGAGCAGGCCGTCCGCGCCCCGCCGGCGGTGGAGACCTTCGGCTCGTTCTCCACGCGGCCGAAATCCAGCGCGCGGGAATAGTTGTGGGAGCGGCACCAGGCGGTCGCCACCTGCTCGCCGCAGGGCGCGCCGGAGGCGAGGCAGCCATCCACGCCGTAGCTGTCGGATGCGTCGATAACGAAGATGCGCGTGTCGCCGGAGGCGAGCGCGGCGGTGGACAGAAGGGCGGCGCCGGCCACGGCCAGCGCACGGAAAATCGGCATGGACAGGAGCTTTGCTTCCGGTTGGCGCCGTGCCCGATGCCGGCGGCGCGGCACATGCGCGGGGGCGGCGGCGGGGCAGGATACGGCGACGTGAACGGGCGGTGGCATAGCCGCGCCGCCCGCGGCGGGTCAACCCGCGCCATCCGCGCCGCAGCCTCCCGCTTTCGGCAGGGCCGGGTGTCTTCCACACGGCATTCGGCCGCGCGAAAATCCTTGACGGATGCCTGCCGGCGAACCATTGTCCCGCGCCATGAACGGCCCTTTTTCCATCTTCGGCACCTGCCTGCCGATTATTTGCGGTTAGCCCGAGAAGCTCGCCGCGGCCGTCCCTTGCTGCACCCTTAAAGCCCTTAAGGACCTGGACGCCCCGGCTGGCGGACCGGCATGCGCGCACCTTGTGCGTGCGCTTCACGGTCATGCGCGCACTTCCGTGCGCGTTCCACGGGACATGCGCGCGGTCCTGCGCGCTCTACGAGGGAAGCGGAGCGATCCATGGAGCTGCGGCTTCACAACACCCTGACCCGGTCGAAGGACGGCTTGCGTCCCCTCGATCCCCAGAACGTGCGCATGTATGTGTGCGGCCCCACGGTCTACGACCACGCCCACATCGGCAACGCACGGCCGGTGATCGTGTTCGATGTGCTGTTCCGCCTGCTGCGCCGCCTCTACGGGGTGGAGCACGTGAAGTATGTGCGCAACATCACCGACGTGGACGACAAGATCAACGCGCGCGCGGCCGACCGCGGCATCTCCATCCGCGAGCTGACGGAGGAGACCTACCGCTGGTTCCGGGAGGATACGGCGGCCCTCGGATGCCTGCGGCCCACCGTGGAGCCCCGCGCCACCGAGCACATCACGGAGATGCGCGCGCTCATCGAGCGCCTCGTGGCCTCGGGCCACGCCTACGTGGCGCAGGAGCACGTGCTGTTCAACGTGCCCTCCATGCCCGACTACGGCGAGCTCTCCCGCCGCCCGCTCGACGAGATGATCGCCGGCGCGCGGGTGGATGTCGCCCCCTACAAGCGCGACGCCATGGACTTCGTGCTGTGGAAGCCCTCCGACGCCGGGGTGCCGGGGTGGGAATCGCCGTGCGGCATCAAGACCCCCGGCCGTCCGGGCTGGCACATCGAGTGCTCGGCCATGAGCTGGAAGCACCTGGGCGAGACCTTCGACATCCATGGCGGCGGCATCGACCTGGTGTTCCCCCACCATGAGAACGAGATCGCCCAGTCGCGCTGCGCCTTCCACACCGGCGTGATGGCCCAGATGTGGCTCCACAACGGCTTCCTGATGCTGGAAGGCGAGAAGATGTCGAAGTCGCTCGGCAACTTCGTCACCATCCGCGAGCTGCTGGAGGAGTGGCCGGGGGAGGTGCTGCGCCTCGCCATGCTCTCCACCCACTATCGCCAGCCCATCAACTGGACCCGCCAGGGCCTGGGCTTCGCCGCCAAGACGCTCGACAAATGGTACCGCGTCATCGGCGAGGTGGAGGCCGAGGGCGGCGAAGGCAACCCCTTCGAGCACGAGATCGCCGAGCGGCTGGCCGATGACCTCAACACGCCCTCCGCCATCGCCCACCTGCACCATCTGGCGGAAGTGGCGGACCACGAGGAGGCTTCCTCCGCCCTGCGCCGGCGCTTCAAGGGCGCGGCCAACCTGCTCGGCCTCCTCGGCGAGGCCGAAAGCGGGTGGCGCGCGCGCGCCAAGGCGTCCATCACCCTCGACGAGGGGGTGGTCTCCGGCCTCATCGCGGAGCGCCTCGCCGCCCGCAAGGCCAGGGACTTCAAGCGCGCCGACCAGATCCGCGAGGAACTGGCGGCGAAGGGCATCGTGCTCATGGACAACAAGGACGGCACCACGAGCTGGGAGGTGGCGCGATGAGCGCGCGCGTCTCCCTGCGTCCCTTCCTGCCGGCCGATGCTCCCGCTTTGGCGGCCTTGTTCCGGTCCTCCATCGCGGAGCTGACCGGCGAGGACTACGACACCGACCAGCAGGAGGCCTGGGCCGCCGCCGCCGATGACGAGGAGGCGTTCGCGGCCCGGCTCGGCGCGCTGCTGACCCTGGTGGCGCTGCGCGGTGGCGCGCCGGTGGGCTTCGTGGGGCTGAAGGACGACAGCCATATCGACCTGCTTTATGTGCATCCAGAGGCGGTGGAAAGCGGGGTCGCCGCCGCTCTGTGCGCGGCCGTCGAAACGCTGGCCCGCGGCCGCGGCGCCAAGGCGGTGACGGTGGACGCCAGCGACACCGCGCTCGGCTTCTTCCAGCATCGCGGCTACCAGCCCGAGCGCCGCAACACCGTGTCGCTCGGCGGCGAATGGCTGAGCAACACCACCCTGCGCAAAGTGCTCGGCGAGGGAGGCCGGCTGCAATGACCCGTGAGCGCCTCTACCTCTTCGACACCACCCTCCGCGACGGCGCGCAGACCAACGGGGTGGATTTCACCGTCGCCGACAAGCTGAAGGTGCTCGGGCTCCTCGACCGGCTGGGCGTGGACTATGTGGAGGCCGGCTACCCCGGCGCCAACCCCACCGATACCCAGCTGTTCTCGCAGGAACACCCGGCGAAGGCCCGCATCACCGCCTTCGGCATGACCAAGCGGCCGGGCCGCTCCGCCTCCAACGATCCCGGTATCGCCGCGCTGCTGGAGGCGTGCGCGGATGCCATATGCTTCGTCGCCAAGTCCTCCGCCTATCAGGTGCGGGTGGCGCTGGGCACCACTCCGGAGGAGAACCTCGCTTCCATCCGCGAGAGCGTCGCGGCGGCGGTCGGCGCCGGGCGCGAGGCGCTGGTGGATTGCGAGCACTTCTTCGACGGCTACAAGGAGGACCCCGCCTTCGCCCTCGCCTGCGCCCGCGCGGCTTTCGAGGCCGGCGCGCGCTGGGTGGTGCTGTGCGACACCAACGGCGGCACGCTGCCCCACGAGGTGGAGGCCATTGTCCGCGAGGTGGTGAAGGTGGTGCCGGGCGATCACCTGGGCATCCACGCCCACAACGACACCGAGCAGGCGGTGGCGAACTCGCTGGCGGCGGTGCGGGCCGGCGTGCGGCAGGTGCAGGGCACGCTCAACGGCCTGGGCGAGCGCTGCGGCAACGCCAACCTCTGCTCCATCATCCCGACCCTGCTCCTGAAGCCGGACTATGCGGAGCGGTTCGAGATCGGCGTGTCGCCGCAGGGCCTCGCCGATATTTCCTCCGTCTCCCGCGCCCTGGACGAGATGCTGAACCGGGCCCCGAACCGCCACGCGCCCTATGTGGGCGAGAGCGCGTTCGCCACCAAGGCCGGCATCCACGCCTCCGCCATCCTGAAGGACCCGGCCACCTACGAGCACGTCCCGCCCGAGGCGGTGGGCAACCGGCGCAAGCTGCTGGTGTCTGACCAGGCGGGCAAGTCCAATGTCATCGCCGAGCTGGAGCGGCTCGGGGTTTCCGTGGACAAGGCGGACCCGCGCCTCTCCCGCCTGCTGGACGAGGTGAAGACCCGCGAGGCGCTGGGCTATTCCTACGAGGCGGCGGACGCCTCCTTCGCGCTGCTGGCGCGCCGCGCGCTTGGCTCGGTGCCGGATTTCTTCACGGTGGAGCGCTTCAGCGTGAACGTGGAGCGCCGCTACAACGCCAGGGGCGAGCTTTCTACCGTGGCCGAGGCGATCGTTAAGGTGCACGTGGGCGAAGAAGTGCTCATCTCCGCCGCCGAGGGCAACGGCCCGGTGAACGCGCTGGATGTCGCCCTGCGCAAGGATCTCGGCAAGTACCAGCCGCTGATCGCCGGCCTTCACCTCACCGACTACCGGGTGCGCGTGCTGAACGGCGGTACCGAGGCGGTCACCCGCGTGCTGGTGGAGTGCGCGGACGAGAAAGGCGAGCGCTGGACCACGGTGGGCGTCTCCCCCAACATCATCGACGCCTCGTTCGAGGCTTTGCTCGATTCCATCATCTGGAAGCTGCTGCAGGAAGGCGCCACCGCCTGACCGCACCGCGCGCTTCGGGCTGGGGTCTCCCGGGCCCTGCCCGTCCGGCGCGCGGATGGGAGCGGGGCCGCGGACAGAGAAAGTCAGCGGCCTTGTCCGAAATCAATGCCTACCCTGGTGCCCGGAATGACCATATGGTCATAAAGGCGGCTTTCAGATGTTTGAAAGCCACCGAGCGTGCGTATCGGGAAAGGTGCTGCCATGTCCCAAATCAACTCACGGTTTGATCTGACCAACCCTATGGTTGTGACGCGCATTCTTTGCGGCGTCTTCTACTTCCCACACTCCATCTCCAAGATCATCGGCTTTACGGCCTCGGTCGGTTTCTTCACACGCGCCGGATTTTATCCACCGGAGCTTTTTGTGGTGATGTCCATCACGATGGAGTTGATCTGCGGCATCGGCCTCACGCTGGGCATTGGCACCAAGTATCTGGGTGTGGTTTCAGCGGGGATGATGGCGGTCGCCGCCTATGCCATCATCGCCATCTACGGCCTCGGCTGGTTCTGGGGCGGGCACGGCATCGAATATCTTGTGTTCTGGGCGGTCGCCTCGCTCGCGGTGGCGCTCAATGCCTGGAACGAGAACCCCGGCATCTTCGGCTATTTCGCCTTCCGCCTGCGGCCCGCGAAGGGCTGAGGCGGCGCCGGACAGCAAAAAGGCCCCCGGGCGTCTGCTCGGGGGCCTTTTTCGTGTTTATGGAGCCGGTTCAGGCGTGGCCGTGCCGGCCGCGGCCCGCGAGCAGCGAGCGAATGAGCACGGCGATGGTGGTGCCATTGTGCAGCGCCGCCGTGGCGATGGGCGAGAGATAGCCCAGCACCGCACCCGCCAGGATGGCCGAGTTCGCCCCCACCGCCACGTTGAAGTTGGAGCGGATGAGCCGCATGGTGGACTGCGAGATGTCCACCATGGCGGCGAGCGAATCGAGCCGGTCGTCGGTGAGCACGATATCGGCGGTGGCGCGGGCGATGTCCGCCGCCCGCGGCATGGCGATGCCCACATGGGCGGTCATCAGCGCCGGGCCGTCATTCACCCCGTCGCCCACGAACGCCACCTTGGCGCCGGCGGCCTTCAGGTCCGCGATGATGCGGGCCTTGTCCTCCGGCTGCTTCTCGTAGAACACCTCGTCGAGCCCCAGCGCCTCCCCGAGGGCGAGCGCCTTCACGCGGTCGTCGCCGGTGATCATCACGATGCGCTTGACGCCGAGCGCGCGCAGCCGCGCGAGGGTGGCCGGCGTCTCCTCCCGCAGCCGGTCGCGCAGGGCGAACATGGCGAGCGGCTTGTGGTTGCGCGCCGCGTAGAGCAGCGACTTGCCCTCCGCCTGGAAGGCCGCCACCTGCGCCCGCTGCCGGGCGAAGGAGATGTTCTCGTCATCCTCCAGGTAGTGGCGGCTGCCGAAGCGGATGATGTCGTCGCCCACCTCCGCCTCCACCCCGTGGCCGACGATGAAGTTCACCTCCTCGTGCGGCACGTGGGCGAGGCGGCGCTGGCGGGCCAACTTCACCACCGCGCGGGCGATGGGGTGGTTGGTGTGCTCGCCGAGCGACGCCACCAGCGCCAGCGCGTCTTCCTCGTCCACATGGGGATTGAGGGGGCACACGTCCGTCACCTGGAGCGTGTTGTGGGTGAGGGTGCCGGTCTTGTCGAAGACGACGGTGTCCACGTCGGCCAGAAGCTCTATGGCCTGCCCGCTCTTGACAAGGCAGCCCTGCTTGGCGGCCTGGAACATGGCGGTCTTGAGCGCGATGGGGGTGCCGAGTTTCACGGTGCAGGAATAGTCCACCATGAAGACGGATTCCATGCGCCGCCAGTCCCGTGTCAGCGCGAACACGCCCGCCGCCGAGCCGAGCGTGATGCCCACCCGCTTGTCGGCCAGCGCGTCGGAGACGCATTCGATCTCCGCCGGCCGCTCCAGGGCGTCCTGGATGTAGCGGGCGATGCGCCCCGTGGTGGTGGCCTCGCCCACCCGCTCGGCGCGGATGACGAGGCGGCCCTCGGTGATGATGCCGCCCGCGAGCGCGGTGCCGCCCGGCGCGCGGGGGATGGGCAGGCTCTCGCCGGTCACTGCCGACTGGTCCACATAGGCGTCGCCGCCCACCACGGTGCCATCCACCGGAATGGTCTCGCCGATGCCCACCACCACGTGTTCGCCGCCCTTGAGGCTGTTGAAGGGCACCTGCACCATCTCGCCCGCGGCGGTCTCCACCCACACGTCCTCGGGCGCGCGGTGGAGCAGGGAGCGCAGGAGCTCGTCGGAGCGCTCGATGGTGGTGGATTCGATGTATTCCGCCAGCTCCACCAGCAGGCGGGTGAAGTTGGCGGTGGTGTATTCGCCGCGCGCCGCGGGCAGGCCCATGGCGATGGCGTCGAGCACCTCCACCTTCAGCCCGTGCTGGATGGCGGCGGTGATGCCCCGGGCGAGGGTGGGAGCGATGTTGGCAAAGGTGAGCGCCGCCGCCGCCGGCCGCGGCAGCAGGCGGGCCGCCGCCAGCGTTGCCGCCGAGAGCACCAGCGGCGCGGCGTCGGAGCCCTCCGCCTGCACCATGGGCGGGGCGCTCGCGGGCGGGTTGGCCGCACGGGCGAGGATGTGCGCGCGGACATCCTCGCCGCCGTCGTAGCCGACCACCAGCGCACGGCAGCCGGGATTCATGCGCACCGCGGAGACGCCGCGCACATCGCGCACGGCGGTGGCCGCGCGCGCCAGGGTGTCGGGGTCGGAGCCGAGCCGCAGGCGCAGCCGGCCCGGCACCTCGTGAACGATGCGGACGCTCACAAAACCTCCTCAGCTACCAGTGAAGGGCGCGAGGGGGGCCTCGGCCTCGGGCTCCACCGGCGCGGGCGCCGCGGCGGCGGCCACCTCGGCCTCCGCGTCGTGCAGGCGCTCCTTCAGTTCCTCGACGCCGCCCTGGAGGAAGCTCCAGATCTGCACCGCAGTGCGCAGGATGGTGCGCTGGGCGGTCTCGTTGGTGAGCAGGTAGGCCGCGCCGGCGCCCACCGCGAGGCCCTTGATGAGGGAATCCGCGGCCGGGTGCTGGTGCCAGTTGAGGCCGGAGCCCTGCTGGGCCTGGGCGCCCTGGGGGCCCGCGGCGCCGGGCGCCGCACCGGGGCCGAACGGGAAGCCGGGCGGGGGGAAGCCGGGCGGGAAGGCGCCGGCCGGGCCCTGCTGGGCACTCGCGCCGTAGCCGCCCGCCTGTGCGCCGCCCTGCGGCGCGGGCGCCGCCTCGGGGGCGCCCTGTGGGGCGTAGCCCCCGGCCGCTTCCGGGCCGTAGCCGTAGAAGTGGTAGTGATAGTGCACGCCCTGGCTGGTGCCGTTCTCGTCGGACATGGTTCAGCTCCTGGATTCTGTTTTCGGTGGGAAGGCGCGGCGCCCGGTCAGGGCTTCGGCGGCGTATCGCTCGCGCCGGCCTTGCTGAAGACGGAGGAGAAGACGGCCCGCACGTCCGGGCGGTTCAGAAGAACCACCACGCCGGCGCCGATGGCCGTGCCGATCCAGAAGTTGGAGCCGCTCGCCCGCGCGATGCGGGTGAGGTTGGAAAGGCTGAAGCCGTCTTTCAGCACGCCTTCGAGCACGTCCAGGGCGTCGATGCGCGGCCCACCCTGCTGGGGGCCACCGGGCTGGGGCCCCTGCGGCCCATATCCCGGCTGCGGGCCGAACCCGGCCTGGGGACCATAGCCCGCCTGCTGTCCGTAGCCCTGCTGCCCGTAACCTTGCGCGCCGTAGGACCCCTGGGGTCCATAGCCGCCCTGTGCGCCGCCCGCCGGGCCGGCGTTCCAGCCGGCATAGGAAGACCACTGGCCGCCGGGCTGCGGGCCGCCCTGGGTCGGACCGGATTGCGAACCAGGCCACTGTTGGGACTTCTTCGACATCGGTTCTTCCTCGGATCAAGATTGCGGAAAACGTTGGGTTCTCGCCGGCTGCAGCGTCACCGCACGTGTGCGGCGAGCACGCGCTCGACCTCGGCGGCATCGGCCACCAGCAGCCGCGGCCAGAGCGCGGCGGGGATGAGATGGGGGTCGTACTCCACCACGACCGTGAGGGCGGCGGCATTCGTCCGCGTGGACGTCACGCCGCGGATGCGGCCCACGAGATCGACGAACGGAGTGGGGTCCACCTTCGGCAGGTGCATGAGGGCCGCGAGGTCCAGCTTCAGCCGGATACGGCCGGGCACGTGGTGAGCGATGGAAACGAACCGGCGCAGGTGCAGGAAGGGCGAAAGATCCGGGATCATGCAGCAGTCCCGCCCGCACCGCGCGCCTGGGCGGCTATGTCAGCCGCGTCCTGTCCACATTGCCGTGCGGGGGCATCAGCCGCCGTCACGCCCGGCACTTTCGCATGCGCCATCGACCCGTGTCTCCGTCGAACGTTCGCCTGGGTGCCGGGACATGCCGGCTTCCATACGGCGTTACTACCATCCTAGCCATGATGGTAGAACATAGACTTTGACATAGGTCACGCGAAGTGTTTTCGGCCCAATGGGCCGCTCAACACCGCAATATTGGAAATTGTCTAATCAGAAAATTGGAATTGATCTAATAAAGCGCGTGCACCGACGGATGCCGGCGCGCTGGACGCTTTGACGAGGCCTCAGCCCTGCAGGTGGCGGACGAGGATCGAGGCGCCGATACCGATCAGCGTGACGCCGGCCAGCACTTCGGCGATGCGGCCCCATCGCTCGCTGATGAGCCGGCCCATCAGCATGCCGCCCGAGGACATGAGGAAGGTGGCGAGCCCGATGGCGAGGGCGATGACCAGGATGTTCACATCGAAGAAGGCGAGCGAGACGCCCACCGCCATGGCGTCGAGGCTGGTGCCAACAGCCGTGGCGATGAGCACCGGCAGGGAGGCCCTGGGCGGCTCCGCCTCATCCGAGCGGCGCAGCGCCGCCCACATCATGTGCAGGCCCACGGCGCCCAGCAGGCCGAAGGCAATCCAATGGTCCACCGCTTCCACATAGCGGCTGGCGGCGACGCCGGCGGCCCAGCCGAGAAGCGGCGTCAGCGCCTCCACGAAGCCGAACACGGCGCCGGTGCGCAGCGCCTCCGAATAGCGCGGGCGGCCGAGGGCGGCGCCGCGGCCCACCGAGACGACGAAGGCATCCACGGACATGCTGAAGGCAAGCGCGGCAATAGCGAAAGGAGACATGAATCGAGATCCGGCGGACGTTCTTGACCGCGTGCCGACACACCCCGTCCGGGAGGATGCGCGGTTCACGACGGTCTTGCCGGGCCGAGGGATTTCGGCTGGACGCGCCACGCTCCGGTGCTTCCATTCAGCACCGGTGCGAGTGTGTTGACGCGACCCCGCTCAAGGGCGGTGGCTACTCCCCGATGGCGGGCACATAGCGGTAAGGAAGGCGGGTGTCAAACCTTGCGGCGCTGAAGCTGCCGCGGTGCGGCACCCCCGTGGTGCGGGCCCGGCGCCGCCGCGCAGCGGGTGCCGGGGAGGGCGAGGCTCTCGACCGAACCCTTCGTGCGCGGCCGCCGCCGACCGAACAGCCGCCCCGAGATGCCGGTGCGGCGGGACTGCGCGATGAGCGCACCCGGCGGGAAGAAAGTGCCGCCCCCCATGATGAAGGACAGGGCGTTCATGGCCACCTCGGGCGCGGTACCCGTGTGGATGAAGCCCCGCGCGCCCATCCGCAGGGCGCGCACGGCCTCCCCGTCGTCGTCCCGGTCAGACAGCACCACCAGCGGCGTGTCGGGAAAACGGGAGAGGAGGCTGTTGATCCAGCGCGTCGCGGTGCGCTCATCCATCGCCAGGCCGCCCAGGTTGAGAATGCCCAGGGCCCACCGCTGGCCGGCTCCGGCGCTCATGTCGTGGTCCCCCGTCGCGGCGGGATCGAAGGGGTGAAGCGTCACCCCGCGCGCATCCGCCCATTCGCGCAGGAGACGCAATGTCCCCTCGCGTCTGAGGCAGAGGGCGTCTGCCACGAGGACCGATCTGGGCTCCGCTGGGACGAGAATGGACAAGGCGGCACCTGAGCATTGGATCCTCCTCGCCGCAGCCCCGACATCGCGCGGGGCGCGATGTTCTTCGAGAGTTCCTCTCAAGGGCCGAAGAGAGTTATTGGAATGATATTCAGGGTCTGCCTAATCAACAATTTGGCCTGACGAATGACTCACCTTTACGCGTAGGAAGGTCGAGCCATTCGCGAATTATACTATCAGTGGCCTTGCCGGGCTTACGCACGCCCGCGGGGCCGGGCACAGCGGGCGTGCGACTGTACGGCGCCGCGCGTCAACATCCCGACGGCACGGCAGTGGGTGGCGGATGGCCGATGATCTGGGGAGGGCACCGCATTTGCGGTGGGGCGGGGCGTCGGCCGTGGCGCTCGGGAGTGGCCTGTGCGCGTGCCGGGTGTGCCGGCTCGTGGAGGTTCCGGAAGGTGTCGTTGAGCTTTCGCGGGCCCCGCACGCCCCCGCGCGTGCCGGCATCTGCTTCGCCCAAGGGTGGTTCGGACCCGTGGCGCCCGAGCGGCGCCTAGAGAAGGAGGGGGGAGTGGGCGGCCTCCGCGGCGAGGCGGGTGTCGGTCTGGGCCTCGCCGGTGCTGCTCTGCTCGATGCCGCAGAGGGCGGCCTGGGTGCGGTTGGAGGCCCCGAGCTTCCGCATGATCTGGCGGACATGGACCTTCACCGTGGACTCGCACATGGAGAGCTCCCGTGCGATGTGCTTGTTGGAATAGCCCTTCTGGAGCAGGCGCAGCACCGAATTCTGCCGCGCGGTGAGGTTGGCGCAGTAATTGGGATCGCGCGGGCCACGGGCGCGGGACCAGTCCTCGCCGCGATCGATGTCGTTGGCCCGCAGCAGTGCATTGGCGGGGAAGTAGACGCCGCCGCCCATGATGAAGCGGAGCGCCTGGAACACCACCGGCGGGGCGATGCGGGCGCAGATGAAGCCGCTGGCGCCCGCCTTGAGCACGTCCACCACCTCGTTCACGTCGTCATTGTCGCAGATGACCACGAGGGGCACCTGCGGCAGCACCTGGCGGAGGGTGTCGACCCGCGCCTTGAGCGCCGGGGCCGCGAGGGAGGCGCCGCCGATGTTGAAGACGATGAGCTGCACGTCCGTGTCGGAGAGGTCGGCGCCGACGCTGTCGGGCTCGATGGTCTCCAGCTGCAGCTCGTCCTCCGCAGCCCAGTCTTCCAGAAGTCTCCTGATGCTGGCTCACCGCAAGGGGAGATCATCAATCAGCATCAAACACATGTTCCCCTGATGTTTCCCGATACCCGTGTGCATGACGACCTCCGCCTCATGGGCTCGCGGGTGGTCCGACAGCCTGCGGGACACTCCCCCCGAGGCTCCCATCGCCCACCGAATGTCCATCTTGAGCACTTTGCGCAGAGCCTTCGAAAACTGCCCCCCTCGGCACCGGAAGGTACTTATGTCGCACTAGGCCGGGAAGGCTGGTCTCTAGCTCTTTTTGCTATTATTTGTACTAATACATTCACAAATTCAGTATTCATAAGCATGAAGTTGATTTTTGTGACTGTTTTGGGGGCCTTGCGCGCTACTCAGATACGCGGTATCGCGATGGCGTCGAAGGGCTTACGTTTCGGTATATACGCCATATGTGGCCCACTTTGATGGCAAATACAACCGAATTTTGCGACGTTTGATGAACGTAAGTGGAACTTAGCTATCTATATTTGTCGTCATCGGTTGTATCTGAAAATCTACATTCATACCTCCCTGAAGCTTCTCCTCAGGGTGTCGCGGATCGGCTCGAGGAGGTAATCCACGAATGTCCGCTCCTGGGTCACGATCAGCACTTCCGCCGGCATGCCCGGTTGAAGCTCCACCACGCTCTTCAGCCGGTCGAGCTCTCCGCGATCCACCTCCACGCGGGCGAGGAAGTAGGCCTGGCCGGTGCCCTGGTCCACCAGCCGGTCGGCGGAGACCGAGGTGACGACGCCGTCGATGCGGGGCAGGGCGTAGCGGGAGAATGCGGTGAGGTGAACCTGGGCTGGCAGCCCCTGGTGCACGACGTCGATGTCCACGGGCGAGACGCGGGCCTCGATCAGCAGGCGCTCGCTGTCCGGCACGATGTCGAGGATGGCCTCGCCGGGGCGGATGACGCCGCTGAGGGTCTTGAAGCGCAGGTTCACGATGGTGCCGCTGATGGGCGCGGTGACCACGGTGCGGGCCAGCACGTCGCGGCTCGCCTGCAGGCGCTCCATCACGCCCGCCAGCTCAACGCGCACCTTGTCGAGCTGCTCGGAAACCTCGTTGCCGCGCTCCGCGTCGAGGGAGAGGAGCTGGACCTGGGTTTCGCCGATCTGCTGGCGGGCGCGGGCGATCATGCCGATATATTCTCCCCGCCGGCCCTCAATGTCGGCCCGCGCGCGCTCCAGGGCCAGCAGCTCGGGCTTGCGGATGAGGTTCTTCTCCAGCAGCACGCGCTTGCCCTCCAGTTCCTCGGAGATGAGCAGCAGCTGGACCTGCGCGCTCGCAGCCTGGGCCTCCAGCGCCTTGATCTGCTGCAGGGATTGCTCGATCCGCTGCTGCAGGATCTCCCGCTGCCTCTGGAGCGAGACGCGCCGGGTTTCGAACACCACGCGCTGCCCGCGCACGATGGAGGCGAGGTCGGCGCCTGCCCGCGCGTTCATCAGCTCGTCGGGGAAGGCGACTTCCGGCTGGTCGGCCAGCTCGGCGCGCAGGCGCGCCTGCATGGCGATCAACGTGTAATATTGGTTGAGCAGGGCGTTCAGCGTGGTTTCCGCCTGCACGCGCTCCAGCAGCACCAGGGGCTGACCCGCGTGGACCTGATCGCCGTCGCGCACCTTCAGGTCGGCGATGATGCCCCCTTCGAGATGCTGGATGGTGCGGCGGCTGCCGTCCGGGCTGATGACGCCGGAGGCTACCGCGCCGCCGGCGAGTGGGGCCGACAACCCCCACAGCAGGAACCCGCCCAGGAAGACGATGATCAGAACAACGCCGACCACGGTAGGCGCGTGCAGGGCCTCCCGCAGGGCGCCTTCCGCGCCAGGCGGGGGAGAGGTCCGGCCCTGTTTCGGTTCGTCGAGCACGGTCAGGGACTGGGACATGGGATGTCTCCTCGTGATGCGTGGACGGCGCCGGCGGTTCACGACGCCGGCCCCATGGCCGGCATGTCCGCCTGCGCGATGCGTTCGGCCGGGCTCGGGGCGGGGGCCGCAGCCGGGGCGGGGCCCGATGCCACGAACCGCAGGCGCTTCAGCACTTCGTCGCGGGCCCCGAATGCCTCCACGCGGCCGTCGCGCAGCAGCAGGATCTTGTCCGCCTGCACGATGGTGGAGGGGCGGTGGCCGACGATGAGCAGGGTGGAGCCGCGGCGCTTCATCTCCTCGATGGCGGCCGAGAGCGCGGCTTCGCCCTGCTGGTCCAGGTTGGCGTTGGGCTCGTCCAGCACGATGAGGGGCGGCACGCCGTACACCGCGCGGGCGAGGCCGATGCGCTGGCGCTGGCCGCCGGAGAGGCGGTGCCCGCCGTCGCCCACCGGCGTGTCGTAGCCGTTGGGCAGGCGCTGGATCATCTCGTGGGCGTGGGCGAGCATGGCGGCCTCGATCACCGCCGTCTCGTCGCCGCCCTTCATGCGGGCGATGTTCTCGCGCACCGTGCCCGGGAACAGCTCGGTGTCCTGCGGGAGGTAGCCGAGATAGCGCCCGAGCTGCTCGGGGTCCCAATGGGTGAGGTCGGACCCGTCGAGGCGCACCTCGCCGCCCGAGGGCCGCGCCACGCCCACCAGCAGTCGGCACAGGGTGCTCTTGCCGCTGGCCGAGGGGCCGACGATGGCGATGGCCTCGCCCGGCCGCGCCTGGAAGGAGACCTGGTGGAGCACAGGGCGTCCGCCCGGCGGCGTGTAGGTGACCGCGTTCACCGCGACGATGCCGGTGGGCGTGGGCAGGGCCAGGCGCCGGCGTTCCTGGGGCGTCGTGTGCAGGCGCGACTTCAGCCGGTGGAAGGCCAGCCGCGCGATGGTGAAGTTGCGCCAGCTGCTCATGGCCATCTCCACCGGTGCCAGCGCCCGGCCGAGCAGGATGGAGCAGGCGATCATGGCGCCGCCGGAAAGCTCGCCCTTCAGCACCAGATAGGCGCCGAGGCCGAGCGCCGCCGACTGCATGAACAGCCGCGCGAACTTGGTGATGCCGATGATGAAGCTCGACCGCTCACCCGCCGCCTGGGAGGCGCTCACGCTCGCGTCGTTGGCGGCGCGCCAGCGATCGGTGAGCGCGGGCAGCATGCCCATGGCTCGCACCACCTCGGCGTTGCGGATCACGGTCTCGGCCTGGAGGGTAGCGTTGATCTGGGCCTGGTTCGCCGCCGCCGTAGCGCCGCGGGTGGTCGCCTCGTTGGCGAGGCCGAGCGCCAGCAGGATCACGGCCGACGACACTGCCAGCACCCCCAGTGCCGGATGCAGGATCCAGATGAGCGCCAGGAACACCGGCGACCACGGTGCATCGAAGAAGACGGTGAGGGCGGGCGAGGCGATGAAGTTCTGGATCTGCGTGATGTCACGCAGGGGCTGCGCTCCGCCGCCGTCGCCCATCAGCCGGGCGCGGACGCAGTGGGACAGGTAGACCGGCCCGAGCCGGTCGGAGAGCCAGGAGCTCATGCGCACCGCGAGCACGGAGCGCAGGGCATCCAGCAGCCCCATCAGCAGCATCGCCGCCGCGGTGAGGATGGTGAGCAGCACCAGCGTGTTGACGCTGCCCGTGACCATCACCCGGTCGTAGATCTGGAGCATGTAGAGGGGCGAGGCCAGCATCAGCATATTGATGGCCAGGCTGAAGAGGAGGAGCGTGCCGGCCGAGCGCCGGCACTGCTCCATGGCGAAGTCGAGCTCGGTGGCGCGTCCACCCGGCCCGCTGCGATCCCGTCGCGACATGACCTGTCCTCCCTCTTGCGCAGGCCTTGCTTCAGGCGATGAGGCCGGAGTCCACGAACAGGTCGTTCTGGACGAAGGTATTGGCTGCCGCCTGGGCAGCCGCGAGATCGGTGAGGGAGCCCACCACCACGTAGGTGGTGTGGGTGCTCCCCACGAGGCGCACCGCCAGTGTCGGGTCGGAGCTGCCGTACACCTGGACCAGGCTGGGTGCCTGGGTGAGGCTGTTCACGTAGACGTCCTCGCCCGTCTGGTACCCGGCGATGAGGTTGGTGCCGCCGAGGATCTTGAAGGTGTCCACCCCCGCCGATCCACCGTCGCTGACGCCCTCGCCATAGAGGGTCTTCGAGCCGGCGCCGTTAGCCACCAGCACGTCGGCGCCGCTGCCGCCGCGCAGCACGTCGTTGCCCGCGCCGGAGACCAGCTTGTTGTCGCCGGTGCTGCCGACGAGGGTGTCGTTGAAGGCGGAGCCGATGATGTTCTCGATGGTGTTGAGCTGGTCGCCCTGGGCATCGCCGCCGCTGCCGATGGTGGCCTGGGCGGCGTTGGCCGTGAGCGTGACCGTCACGGCGGCGGAGGAGGTGGAGTAGTCGGCGGTGTCGATGCCGTCGCCGCCCACCAGCACGTCCGCCCCGGCGCCGCCGCGCAGCGTGTCGTTGCCGCCGCCGCCTTCCAGTCGGTTGGCGGCGGTGCTGCCGATAAGGGTGTCGTTGTAGGCCGAGCCGGTGAGGTTCTCGATGCCGGTGAGCTGGTCGCCCTCGGCATCGCCGCCGGCGCCCACGGTGGTGGCCGTGGCGCTGATGGCGACGGTGACCCCGGCCGTGGACGTCGAATAGCTGGCGGTGTCGGTGCCGTCGCCGCCGATCAGGATGTCGGCGCCGCCCTGGCCGCGCAGGGTATCGTTGCCGGCGCCGCCTTCCAGGCGATTCGCCACGGCGCTGCCCTGGAGCGTGTCGTTGAAGGCGGAGCCGATCAGGTTTTCGATCTGGCTGAGCTGGTCGCCCTGGGCATCGCCGCCCGCGCCGGTGGTGACGATGTTGGGGTCGTCGCTGGCGAAGAGGGCAACGCCCACAGCGCTGGCGGAGGCCGAATAGTCGGCGGTGTCGATGCCCGCGCCGCCGATGAGCCGGTCGGCATCGAGGCCGCCGACCAGGCGGTCGTTGCCGGCCCCGCCCTCCAGCCGGTTGGCGCCGGCGGCGCCGATCAGCACGTCATCGAAGGCTGAACCGATGAGGTTCTCGATGCTGGTGAGCTGGTCGCCTTCTGCGTCGCCGCCGATGCCGGTCGTGGTGGCCAGGGCATCCAGCGTCACCGTCACGCCGGTGGCGGACGTGGAGTATTCGGCGGTGTCCGAGCCGCCGTTGCCGTTCAGGATGTCGGCGCCCGCGCCGCCCACGAAGATGTCGGCGCGGGCGCTGCCGATGAAGGTATCGGCGAAGGCACTGCCGATGAGGCGCTCGATGAGGATGAGGGTATCACCCTCCGCATCGCCGCCGAGGCCGGTGCCGGCGGCGGTGGGATCGGCGTCGGTGGCATTGAGCTGGATGGTGACGGCGGCGGCCGAGCCGGAATAATCCGCCGTGTCGAGGCCGCCCTGTCCCACCAGGGTGTCTGCCCCGCCACCGCCGGTGAGGGTGTTGTCGCCCGCATCGCCCGCCAGGATGTCGTTCGCCGCCGAGCCGATGATATTCTCGATGGAAATATAGGTATCGCCGGCCGCCGCGCCCGAGCCGGCGTTGGCGGCGAGGTCCACGCCCACGGCGCCGCCCGCCGAATAATCGGCCGTGTCGATGCCGTCGCCGCCGTCCAGCACGTCGGCACCGCTGCCACCGTCGAGGTTGTCGTTGCCGGTGCCGCCATAGAGCTGGTCGTCGCCGGCCCCGGCCATGAGCTTGTCATTGCCGGCATCACCGAACAACTGGTCGGCTCCGTCGCCTGCGTTGAGGTCGTCGTCGCCATCGCCACCGGAGAGGTAATCGTCGCCGCTCGAGGCGTTGAGCATGTCGTTGCCGGCACCGCCGATCAGGGTGTCGTTGCCGAAGCCGGCCAGGAGCTGGTCGTCGCCGTCACCGCCGTCGAGCAGGTCGTCGCCGTCGCCGGAGCTGAGCAGATCGTCGCCCATGCCGCCGTAGAGGCTGTCGTTGCCGAACCCGCCGAGTACGGTGTCGTTGCCGCCGCCGCCAAACAGACGGTCGTCGCCGGCGCCGCCGTCGAGGGTGTCGTTGCCGCCGGCGACGGTGGTGTTCACCCCGTCGGGGATGCCGTCGCCGTCGTCGTCGTCGGGAACGCCATTGCCGTCCACGTCGATGATGGTGTCGCCGATCAGGGTGTCGTTGCCGTCGTTGCCGCGCAGAACGTCGTTGCCCAGCAGGCCGATCAGCACGTTGTCGAGGCCATTGCCCGAGAGCACGTCGTTGTAGGCGGAGCCGATGAGGTTCTCGATCCCGAGAAGCGTATCGCCGGTGGCGTGGCCGCCGGCCCCGCGCGAGGTGAGCGTGGGGTTGAGGTTGAGCGACATGGTGACGGCGGCGGTGGAGGTGGAATAATCCGCCGTGTCGATGCCGTCTCCGCCGATGAGGGTATCGCCGCCGGCGCCGCCGCGCAGCAGATCGTTGCCCGCCCCGCCGGTGAGCTTGTCGGTGCCGTCGCCGCCGTCGAGCACGTCGTCGCTCTCGGCGCCGGTCAGGGTGTCGTTCCCGGCCCCGCCGTCGAGATAGTCGCCGCCGTCGGTGCCGGCGCGCACGGTGATGATGTCGTTGCCGGCGAGGCCCTGGATCTTGAAGCGCCCGGAGGCGGTGAGCTCATAGGTGTCGTTGCCGGACGTGAGGCCGATGAGCTGGTAGGAGGGCGGAACGGTGGCCGCGGTGAGCGCGAGTGCGCTCGTCGTCGCGGTGACGCTCAGCGGGCTTGCGAGCGTGGATGCCGAGGCCGAATTCGACGTGGAAGTCGTGGACGATGACCCGATTACCAGTCGAGAAATCTTTATCGTTGTCGACATGACCCACTCTCCCGTTTTCCGATCCATTGTTCGGATGGAGTGGGGGAAACCTTAAATGCCGAAGAGTACGCCAAACAACAGCCCACATGGGGCAGCAGCCATTCAGCCGTGTAGGGTGTAGGTTTATAATACTCAAGTGGTAGAATGCAGGTTGATTGCTTCAATGACGAATATGATTTTGCTGCGGTGCGGAAAATCGATTTGTATATTCAACATTATTAATGCTGGAGGCGTTAAAATACCTCCGCGGTAAAAACATAAAACAAAAGTAAAAAGGAGCCCTGAGGGCGGCGGCCCCAGGGCTCCCAGGCAACTGGAAACAGAGTATGTTGCCGTCTTAATGCGGCAATCAGGCCACCGCAGCGTAGCCGGACAGGGCGATGCTGGAGTAGTCGTCCGTGACCACCACGGCGAGGTTCACCTCGGTGGCGCTGTCGTCGCCCACGGCCTGGACGTCGACATTGAAGCCGGCGAAGTTGCCGCTGATGTCGATGCACATGTCGAAGTTCACCGACGGATCGAACGAGCTCTCATAGGTGGTCGTGGTGTCGAAGTTGAGGTCGACATACGACGCGAAGTCGTAGGTCACGTCGAGGTCCCAGTTGAAGTCGCCGTTGTCACCGCCGTGGCCGCCGTTCCAAGGATCGTAGGACATGTTCGTCTCCATTGCGAAGATGTCGAGCGTCTCGCCGACATCGAGAAAGTAGTTTTTCGCTGATCCAAGGTCAAAAGAGCAACCGGATGACTAAACCAACGGAGTATATTTTCTTCACCTGGGGGTATCGTTCTGGTGATGGTTTTGAAGAGGAAGGCGTATGATGGTGCTCTCTGGCGCCCGTATGCTTGCGCCGGCCTGGCTCAGCCGATGGCGGCCGCGACCACGACCGACACGCTCGAGAGCTGGTCCTCTACAGTGATGGCCGAAAAGTCCACAAGGGTGAGGCTGTTGTCGCCGATCGCCGCGGCGGAGATGTCGAACAGGGCGAGGTTCCCGTCCACCGTGATGTCCCAGTTGTCCGGGGCGTCGCAGCCGCACGCTGGCTGTGGCTCGGCGGCGGCCGGCTCCTCCACAGAGGGGGCCGTGCCGGCTGAGGCCGTGTCCTCGAAGGCGATTCCCGGAATGCCATCGATGTCCAGCGCGTACAGCTCTGTGAGGGAGGTCGCCGTCCATTCGGACGAAGCCTGGTCCTGGCTGGAGAAGACCGCGGTGTAGCTGAGGCTGAAGGTGTGGTCGGCATCGCCGGTGATGGCGCCGACGCTCGATGCCGTGGCATAGGCGCCGGCCGTGCCCTGGCCCCAGGCGGTGAACTCGCCGACCGCGTAGGCCGATTGAACCTGGGCGTCGCCGGTGACCACAACGTCCACGGCCGCGGTCGCGAGAGTGTTCTCGCCCGCGGCGAAGGCGTCTCCGGAAAGCTGGAGCGCCATCCCCTCTTCCTGGGTGGAGGTGGCGGGCCCGGTCGCGACCGCGAGGGAGATGGACGTCTGTTCCAGCGAGCTGGTGTCGCCCCCGGACCCGCTCCCGGTCTGTACGACCGACATGTTCTGACTGAACGTCGAAGCATATGCGGCTGACATGGCGCGCCTCTCGGTCTAATGCCTCCAGCATTTTAGCGGATGCACTGTGCAGAGAAACGCGGGATTACGCTTTACTCACCCAAGGAGCCTTTACGGGTCGAAGGAAGTAGAGGGAAGGAGCAACCTGTACATTACTCCATATGCGCTCGACCTGCTTGGGGAATTGCCGCAGCGCCATCCCTCAGGGGGCGGGCCGGGCCTGGCCTTCGGCCCGGCTGGACTTGATGTGGAGGATCTCATGGAGGTTGCCGGAGAGGGACGTGCCGGCATTGCGCCGTGCGGGCGCGGCAGATGTGGAGCCGGTGCGCGGTCCTTCCGCGCGCCGGCTGTCGTTTCCCCTGAAGGGCCGCTAGCTCCAGAAGCTGACATCGATCAGATGGAGGTCGGGCCTCGCGATCGCGTCGCTCCAGTCTTGTGCGGTGGGGCCGCTCGAATCTCCGCCCGCAAGGCGCAGCTCCGGGTGCGCCGCGGCACAGAACCGCGCGGCGAAAGTGGTGAAGAAGGCGTCGGTCCACACCCAGCTCGAAGGCCCGGTGAAATGTGCCTCGGGCAAGCCGGACGTGCCGTTGCCGCCGGAGCCGCCGCCAGCGGATGTTCCACCGCCGGACCCATTATCAACCGTGCCGCCATTGCCGGGCGCTGTGGTCGGGTCGCTCGATCCGCCCTGGGGCTCGCCGTCACCGGGTTCGAAGGGAATACCGGGATCGGCGGGCGGGTCAACGCCGGGATTGACCGGGAATGCGCCGCCGTCGCCGCCCCCAGTATCGCCGGGCGGGTCGCCTTCGTCGCCGCCTCCGTCTCCACCGCCGCCGGGGTCTCCGCCGTCTCCACCGTCTCCACCGCCGCCGGGATCACCGCCGTCGCCGCCATCTCCACCGCCGCCGGGGTCGCCGCCATCGCCTCCGTCTCCGCCGTCGCCGGGATCACCGCAGCCGCAGTCACGCTCGTAGTCGACGGCAGCGGCCAGGGTGGCATAAGTGCTGGAGAGGCGGTCTTCCACGGCGAGGTTGGTCACATCGACGGTGACCAGGCTGTCGTCGCCCTGGGCGACGTTATCGACATTGTATTGCGCCAGATTCCCCGAGATGAGCCCCGGCAGCTCGCACATGGCGGTGTTGTAATCCATCTCCATCACCAGCGGACCGTTCACCGGCGCGAGTCCGGCGATGTCGATGGCGAGGAAGACGACATCGGTGGTGGAAGCGGTCCAGAGGGAGTCTCCGAACGCCCCGCTGCCATACTGCGACTGATTGATGACGAGGATGAAATCGGCACCGCTGAAGTCGAGCGCACAGTCGGTCTGGGCGAGCAGTGCGTCGTCCGCGTTGCCTAGCGCCAGTGCTTGCAGGGAGGCGTGGCCGAGGGCCAGGGCACCCCAGGAATAGGTTTCCAGCTCAAGAGAGATGTCAAGGGATGTGAAAGTATCCGTGCCAACTGCATCGGCTGAAGCGTTGACGCCGATGCCCATCCCATTGTCATTCGGGCTCTGGGTGAAGGCGAGGCTGGCCAGGAGCTGCTCGATGTTCGAGACGCTTATGATGTCCCCGAACGAGGTGCCCAGGATGCTCGATAGATCCAAAGGTGGAGCCAGGACGATATCGTTCTGATCTTCCTGTGTTACAGGGTCCAGTGCCATCATGACCCCCATTCGCATGAAAACTCTTGTGCCATTCATAGCGCGCGGCCCTGCGGTGCTGAACATTGCAAAGGGTGTTCGTTCCACTGGTGGGAGCTAAGGCTTCAGTAGCCCCTCCGATGGGGGAGAAGGGGGGAGGGCGAGGCGGAAGGTGCTCGGCCGGATGGGGGTATTCCCCATGTGTCGCACCGCCGGTCGCGGCGCTTCACCGCGACATGCTGCGCAAGCGAAATGATCTGCTTGAATTACATTGCGTCATCCCGGAAACTGCCGGGGCACTCCACTGGAACAGCGAATCCGGATCGGGGCCGCGAGTTGCCCCGCCGGCGACATTGCCCGGCCGGATCTTTACCCTGGGGCCCATGCGCACGTTTCCCGATCACGACAATGGGCTGAAGGCGGGCCGGGCGCTCCGCATCGCCTTGTTCGTTCACGCCTTTTATCCGGATCACGTCTACGGCACGGAGTTCTACACCCTCGCCCTGGCGCGGGCGTTCGCGGCGCGCGGGCACGAGGTGGTGGTCGTCACAGCGCGGCAAGCGGGCGAACCGCCTCAGGCGCGGGAGGTGGAGAGCTATGTCCACGCTGGCATCCGCGTGCTGCGCATCGACCGCAACCGCCATCCGCCGCGAAACGTGCGCGATGCCTATGACCAGCCCTCGCTCGCCCCGCTGCTCGCGACCCTCCTGCGGAGGATCGCGCCGGACGTGGTGCACGTGTGTCATCTCGCGAACTTCACAGCGGTGCTGCCGCAGGTGGCGGCAGGCCTCGGAATCCCGGTGTTCGCGACCCTTACGGACTTCTTCAACATCTGTCTCACGGGCATGCTGGAGCAGGCCCATGGTGGGGCCTGCGGGGGGCCCGACGCATCGCGGCTCAATTGCATGCGCTGCGGGCTCACCCTGCGCAGCCAGCAGCAGCCATCCTCCCCTGTCTGGCGGGCGCTCAGCCATCCCCTGCTCCGGGATGCGTGCGCGCAGGCGTTCACGCGCTTCGCGCCGTTTCTGCTCTTCTCCGGAGGAGCGGACGCGCGCGCCGTGCTGAGCCGTCCGCAGGTGATGCTCGCGGCCATGGCGCATTACCGCGCCGCCATCGCCCCCACGGCCTTCCTGGAAAGCGTGTTTCGGGCCCAGGGCGCGCCAACCCGGCTCGTGCGCAGCAATTTCGGCATCGAGATCGACCGGCGGCCGAAGCCGGCGCGCCCGGCGGGGCCGCTGCGGCTGGGGTTCATCGGGCAATTGCTCGCCCACAAGGGGCCGCATTTGCTGCTGCAGGCGCTGCGCACGCTGCCGCCGGCTTCGGCCACCCTGGATATCTGGGGCTCCGAGGAGCTTGAACCGGACTATGCGCGTGACCTGCGGGCGGTGGCGGAGCATCTGCCGGTGCGGTTCCGAGGCCTGTTCGACCCAGCCGACACGGCGGCGGTGATGGCCGAGCTCGATGTGCTCGTGCTGCCGTCGCTCTGGTACGAGAACGGGCCGCTCACGCTGCTGAAGGCGCTCGCCACCCACACGCCGGTGGTGGTGGCCGATGTGCCGGGCATGACGGAATTCGTGAACGAGGGCGTGAGCGGCTTCGCATTCCGGCGGGGGGACGCCGATGCGCTGGCCGCCGTCCTGTGCCGTTTCACGGACGATCCCACCCTCGCGCCGCGCATGAGCACCGCCACGCGCTACGTCCGCACTGAGGCCGACATGGCTGACGACGTGCTTGCCCTCTATGGCCCTGCGGCCGCAGGGATGGGCGCGTCGGTGCGGGCGCGGAAGGCATGAGGATCGCAATCCTATCCTCCAGCTACCTGCCGGTGCTGGACGGGGTGGCGGTGAGCGTGCACGAGAGGGCCGCGCGGCTTGCTGCCGCTGGCCATGCGGTGCTTCTGCTGGCGCCGCGGCCGGGTCGCGAGATCCCGCCCGGCCTGGTGCCGCCGGGCGTTGTTCATGTTCCCCTGTCGAGTGCGCCGTTCGGCACCGTTCCGGCGGATCGCAACCCCGTGCGCGCCGCGCAGGGCGAGATCTGGCGCGCGCTCGCGGCGTTCCGACCGGACGTCATTCATGTGGATGAGCCGGACCGGCTTGCGCTCGGCCTGATGCGGGTGCCAGCCCGCGCCTTCGCCCGGCGCCATGGCGTCCCCCTCATCGCCTTCTTCCATACGCCGTTCGTGGACTATGTGGTGGGGGAACGGCATCCGCGCTGGCTTTCGGCCCTGGGGTGGCAAGCGGTGGCCACGCTGTTCAATCGCTATGATGCGACCCTGGTGCCGGGCGCGGCGATGCTGCGGCGCCTGGAAGGGGCGGGGCTGGTCAATGGCGTCTGCGGGCCGTTCAATGGCGCCGACACCTCTCTTTTCACCCCGGGGCTCCGACGTGCGGGCTATTGGCGGCAGGAATGGGGGCTGCCGGCGCTCGACGCGCGCTTCGTGCTGCTCGTCGTGGGCCGGCTTACGCCGGACAAGGGCTGGGCACAGTGGGCGCAGGCCCTGCCGCGCCTCGGCCGCCTGCTCGGCGATGCGCTTGCCGTGGTCGTGGCGGGGGAGGGGGAGCTGCGGCCTCAGGTGGAGGCGATGCTGGCGCAGGGCCTTGCCCACGGCCATCTGCTGGGGGCCGTGCCCCGCGTGCGGATGCCGGCTCTCCTTGCCAATGGCGACGCCTGCGCCACCCTCTCCCGGCATGAGAATGCGAGCCTCGCCGTGCTGGAGGCCCAGGCGAGCGCCCTGCCTGTCCTGGCGCCGCGCGCGGGCGGCCTGCCGGACCAGATCGCGGACGGGGAGACCGGCCTGTTGTTCTCACCACACGACACCGGCGGCCTCGTCGCGGCGGTGGCGCGGCTGGTGCGGGAAGAGACCCTGCGCGCGCGGCTGCGGGAAGGCTTGATGGCCCGCCGCGCGGTCATCGGCTGGGACACGGCGTTCGCGGCATGGCTGGGCGCGGTGGAAGCCGTCGTCGCCCGCGCCCGGCGGTAACCAAGCCGGAGCGCCGCGCGAGCCACGGCGACCCTCGGTGCCGGTCACTAGCCGGGCTCGCTGCCGCCGCGCCAAAGGTCCTCGAGCTTGACACACGGGCCTTCGGCTAAGCCTGCGCATCGCTTGTGCGAAGGCACTTGGCGCCGCTCGAAGACCTGGCCCGGGTGGCTTCACACGCGGCCGAGGCCGAGCTTCGCGCCTTCTTCGGCCAGTGCCGCAACGGCGGTGTCGATGTGGTCCGGCTGGTGCGCGGCGGAGATGAAGAAGCGCAGCCGCGCGGAGTGCTCGGGCACCCCCGGCGGCAGCACCGGGAAGGCATTGGCGCCCCGCTCCAGCAGCCGCTGCGCCAGTGTCACCGTGCGCAGGGCGTCGCCCACCATCACCGGCACGATGCCCGCGCCCCAGGCGGCACCGGTGTCGAAGCCCGCCGCCTCCGCGCGGTCGCGGAACCGCCGGCTGTTGGCCTGGAGCCGGGCCACGCGCTCGGGCTCTGCGCGCATGATGGCGAGCGCGGTGCGTGCCGCCTCGGCGACCGGCACGGGCATGCCGACCGAGTAGACCATGCCCGGCGCCAGCGCCTTCAGATAGGCGGTGAGCACGGCCGGGCCGGCGATGTATCCGCCGCAGCTCACCAGCGTCTTGGAGAGGGTGCCGAACCAGATGTCGACCCGGCCGGGATCGACGCCCGCATGCTCCGCAATGCCGCGTCCGGTGGCGCCGAGCACGCCCAGGCCGTGGGCATCGTCGATCATGAGCCAGCAGCCGAAGCGCTCCTTCAGCGCCACGAGGCGCTCAAGGTCCGGCCCGTCGCCATCCATGGAGAACAGCCCCTCGGAGACGACGAGTACGCGCTCGAAACGGTCGCGGTCGCGCGCCAGCATGGCTTCGAGGGCATCGAGGTCGTTGTGGGGGAAGTTGCGCCGGGCCGCGCCGGAGAGCTGGGCGCCCAGCACTACCGAATTGTGCATGAGGGCGTCGTGGACGATGAGGTCCTTCGGCCCCAGCAGGGTCGGCAGCACCGCGAGCGGGGTGGCGTGGCCGCTCACGAAGACGAGCGCGCTCTCGGCCCCATAGAGGGCGGCCAGCGCCTGCTCCAGCGCATCATGGGCAGGCCGCTCGCCGGCCGAGAGGCGGCTGGCGGAGACGCTGGTGCCCCATTCGGCCGCCGCCTGCGCCACCGCCTGGGTGATGCGGGGGTCTCCATTCAGGCCGAGGTAGTCGTAGGATGCGAAGTTGAGGATCTCGCGCCCGGCGATGCGGGAGAGGGCGCCCGCCCGCACCTCGTGCACGCGGTGATAGGGGTTTTCCAGGCCCAGCACCTGGGCGGCGAGGGCTTGGTCGCGCAGCTCGGCGACCCGGGGCAGGGTCGCGAACGACACGAGCGCGGCCCGCCCGGCTTTGCTTGAAGCCGCAGACCGCGCGGCCGCTGAGGGGCGGGCCGCCGGAGGAGGGCTCACCTGCATGTCGGCCATCAGCCGTGCGAGGTCGTCTTCCGAAAGCGTACCGCGCCCGCTCATGCCCGGTGTGCTCCGACGGCTGCGCGCTCCGGCGCGAGGGCTGGTTCTTCCGCCGTGCCGGAGGCGTCGGCGCCGCGCAGGCTGGCGATGGCCACCCGCGTGAGGTCGCCGAGCGTGCGCCCGCTGCCGATGGAGAGGAGGGGCAGCTCCAGGCTGAACTTCTTTTCCAACGTCAGCCGCAGCTCCAGGGCCATGAGCGAGTCCATGCCGAGGTCGGCGAGCACCGCATCGGCATTCACCGCGTCGAGCGGCAGGCGCAGGATGGCTGCGATCTCGCGCGCGAGCACGGCGTCGAGGATCTCATGGGCCTCCTCCTCGGTCTTGCCGTCGATCCGGTCCCTGAGGTCCTCGCTCTCGCCGATGGCGCTCTGGGCGGCGCCGGGGAACAGGTTGGGGAAGGTGGGCGTCCGCAGCACCGCGACCTGCCGGGCGATGGCGCTGCCGTTCACCTGGGCATAGACGTTCACCGCGGGCGCCGCATCGCCCATGGCGATCAGCCGGCCAAGATAGGCGAGGCCTTCCCGCGAGGTGATGCCGGCGACGCCGGTGGCCCGTGCCAGGCGCTGGCCCAGCGCTTCGTCCTTGGCGATGACGCCGACGTCGGAGATGGCGCCCCAGCCCACGGAGAGCCCCGGCAGCCCGCGCCGACGCCGGTTGCGCACCACGCCTTCCAGGAAGGCGTTGGCGGCCACATAGGCGCCCTGGCCTGGGCTGCCGATCATGGCGGAGGCCGAGGAATACACCACGAACTGGTCCACAGGGTGGCGCTCGGTGATGCGGTCGAGCGCGAGCACGCCGTCCACCTTGGGCGCGAGCACCGTGGCGAGGCTCTGCGGGCCGAGGTTCGCGATCAGCCCGTCCTCCAGCACCATGGCGGTGTGGTAGACGCCGCGCAGCGGGCCGTGCTGCGCCACCAGCTGCTCCACCAGGGCTGAAAGGGCGGCCGGGTCGCGCGCGTCCACCTGCGCGGAAACGATGCGCGCTCCGGCGGCGTTGGCGGCTTCCATGCGCGCGACGAGGTCGGGCTCTCGCACGCCGCCGCGGGAAGCGGCGACCACCATGCCGGAGGTGCGCTGCGCGATCCACATGGCCGTCTCGAAGCCGAAGCCGCCGCCGCCGCCCACCACCAGGTGGACACCCTCGCGCAGAACCGGTGCAGGCGGCTCGGCGGGCCGCAGGCGTCCGCGACGGGCAGGGCGCACCACGATCTTGCCCACGTGGCGGGCGCCCTGCATCTGGCGGTAGGCCTCCTCCACCTCCTCGCCGGTCATCACCCGGTAGGGAATAGGGCCGAGGGCGCCGGAGGCGAACGCCGCGCCGATGTCGCGCATCATCACTTCGGCCTGGCTCGGATCATGCGCCAGGAGCTGGTCGAGATCGACGCCGAAATAGCTGATGTTGCGGGCGAAGGGCCGCAGCCCCAGCGCGGTGTTGGCGAGGAAGTCGCGCTTGCCCAGCTCCACGAAGCGGCCGAACGGCTTCACCAGCCGCAGGCTCGCCGCCATGGCATCGCCGGCCAGCGAGTTGAGCACCACGTCCACCTTGCCGTGGTCGCGGGCGATGTCGGCGGCGAAGGCGAGGTCGCGCGAGTTGTAGACCGCCGAGACGCCCAGGGCCTTCAGCAGCGCCGCCTTCTCGGGCGTTCCCGCGGTGGCGATGACGCGCGCGCCGCGGCTCAGGGCGATGGCCACCGCCGCGAGGCCGACGCCGCCCGCCCCGCCGTGGATCAGCACGCTCTCTCCCGCCGTGAGGCGGGCGCGCTCCACCAGCGCGTACCAGGCGGTGGAAAATGCGACCGGAATGGCCGCCGCCGCCTCGGGTGGCACGCCCTCGGGCACCTTGAAGGCGTACCACGCGGGCACCGTCACGTGGGTTGCGAAGGCATCGGGCGCGAAGCCCATCACCATGTCGCCGACCTTCAGCTGCGTGACGCCCGGCCCCACGCGCGCCACCGTGCCCGCGCACTCGAAGCCGAGGGAGGTGCTGGTGAGGCCGGGGCCGAGGATGTCGTCGTCCAGCGCGCCCAGGGCGAGCATCACGTCGCGGAAGTTGAGGCCGGTGGCCGCCACTTCGATCTCGACCTCGCCCTCCTTGGGCGCGAGGCGCGGCTCTGCGATCCATTCCATGGAGGCAAGCACGCCCTGCTGCGGCACATGCAGGCGCACGCGGCGGGCGTCGTCGGCCGGGGCCTCGGTCCGGGCGGTTCCGCGCAGCACGCGCAGGCCGAAGTCGCGCTCGGGGCGGGCGGCAATCTCCGTCTCCCGGCCGGCGTCCAGGATGCGGGAGCGCAGGCGCGGCGCCGCCTCGGCGGAGAGCGCCTCGGCATCCAGCAGGCGCAGGTCGATGCCGGGATGCTCGTTCATGGCCACGCGGCAGAAGGCGGCGAGCGCCACCGCCACCGGATCGAGCGCTTCGTCCGCCACCGCGCGTGCGCCGGAGGTGAGCACCCAGACCCGCTGGGCGCCGCCCTCCTGCGCCCAGGCGAGGATGCGCTTCAACGCCAGCAGGTGACCGGCCAGTGCCTCGCGGGGGGCTTGGCCCGGCTCTGCCGCGAGCGGCACGACGACGGTGCGTGGCGCCGGCTCGCCGGCGGGCAGCGGGGCATCAGGGCCGATCACCGCGTCGCCTTCGCCTGCGAGGGCGGCGCAGAAGGCGGCAGTGCCGGGCATGGCGAGCACGAGCAGGTGCGCGGCCTCCGCCGGCATGCCGGCGGCGGGCAGGCGGCCCTGGAGGAGGCAGGCGGTGCCGGTGTCGGTGCGCATGGGAGCGTCGCAGCCGGCATCGGCCAGCATCGCCTCGGTCTCGGCCGCGCCGGGGATGCGCCGGTGCGGCGCGTCGGCGACGCCGAGCAGGATGTCCATGGCGCTGTCCGGCGCAGGGCAGGAGACCAGCACTTCGGCTCCCGCCGCCCAGGCGGCGATGCGCTGGCCCTCCTCCGCATTGCCGCCGAACAGGGGCGCGGCCGCAAGGCCGACCACCAGGTCCACTGGCGCCAGGCGCGCCGTGTCGTCGGAGGGATCAAGAAAGGCGAATGTGCCCTCGCCGGCCCCGGCCACGATGCGTTCGAAGGCGGTGGCGTCGGCGCCGGCAAAGGTGACGTGGGCACGGCCCGCGCGCGCGAGCGGCAGCAGCACGCGCACCAGCCCCGCCGTCCACGGCCGCGCCACCAGCAGGTGCGGCCGGCAGGGCGCCGCGGCTTTCGTCCGCGCGTCCAGCGTCTGCGTCAGCGCGTCGAGCGCCGGGCGGAAGGCGAGGGCGTCTTCTTCCGCCAGCTCCGCCAGGGACGGGGGCAAGGCGGTGGGTGTGCCGCGCGTCAAGGCGTCCTTCAGGGTCGCCATGAGATGGGCGGCGACGCGGATTTCTGCGATCGCCTCGGGGCAACGCGCCGCCAGGGTCCGGAATATGGCATCGGCCGCCGGCAGCTCCGCTTCAAGGAGCTGCCAGCCGGCTTCCCCGCCTTCGGCGAGGCCCAGCCCGGCCAGATGCTCCAGCAGGCGGGACAGGAGCGCTTCGGCGCCCCTGTCGATCTCCCCGGTGAGGGCGAGGGCGGCGGGCAGGATGTCGGCGCCGAGGGCCCGCACGGTCTCGTAGACGTGCGAGCGCACGAAGCCGCGCAGCAGGAGCAGGGCGGGGGCATCGGCGCCTTCCGGCACCTCGGGCGCCGGGGCCTCCGCCGCCGCGCGCGAGCCGGCCGGCGGCAGCGGCTCCAGCTCGAGGTGGAACTGGCGCTCCTCGTCATCCTGGCGCGAGAGCAGCACGTCGCGCAGCACGAGGTCCTTGATCTCCGCCACCACGGACTTGTCTTCCGCCATCAGAACCACATCGACGGCGGCGGTGAAGCGGTTCTGGCGCGCGCGGCGCAGGATGGTGTGAACGATCGGCACGCCGGGCTGCCACACCGTCAGGCTGGCGATGCGCACGGGCAGGTGGGTGCGGACTTCGCCATAGATCGGCTCCGAGTCCAGCGAGAGCGGATGGAGCGCGGCATCGAGCCCGGCGGGGTCGATGACGTGCCTGTTCTGGAAATGGCCGAGCGGCAGCGTACCCGGCGCCAGCAGGCCGATGCCGCCGTCGGCGTCGCGCTCGAGCGAGATCATCCGGCGGAAGCTCGGCCCGTAATGGAGGCCGCAGCGCTCGGAGGCGGCGTAGACCTCCGCGCCGGTGACGGGGAAGAGGCGCGTGCGATCAGGCCAGACCGGCTCCGCGGGGGTGCCGGAGGCGGGCGCCACATGCCCCACCGCATGGAGCAGAAAGGCGCCGCCGCCGAGACGCCGCCGCGCCCAGATCTCGCATCGCCGCGTCGCCTCGTCGAAGCGCGTGGACACCTCGCGCATGGCGCCGTCCGAGAGGGTGAGCGGGCGCAGCACGTCGAAGTCCGACAGCTCCAGAGGGCCGTCGCCGAACATCTGGCGCCCCACCGAGAGCACCATCTCGGCGAGCGAGGCGCCGGGCACCACGATGTCGTCCTGGACCTGATGGTCCGCGATATAGGGCACCACCTCGGCGTCCACGAAGCCGCGCCATTCCGGCACTCCCTGGCTCACCTTGCGCCCGAGGATGGGATGGGACGGCGTGGAGCCGAACAGGCTGCCGAATACGTCCAGCGCCTCGCTGGTCTCGGGCAGCACGAAACGCTGGCGCTGGAAGGGGTAGGGCGGCAGCGCCGCCGGTTCCTGCGGCGCCGGGCCGAACACCCGTGTCTCGTCCACCCGCGCGCCGCGCGCGACCGCCCGCGCGGCGGTCACCGCCACGGGGTCGGCGCCGGTCCGCTCGTCCCGCTCCGAGAGGGAGCCGATGCAGGCGGCGGAAACGCCCGCCGCGCGCAGCGTCTCGCTGGTGGCGGCCAGCAGGATGGGCCGCGGGCCGATCTCCAGGAAATGGGTCACGCCCAGGCCGGCGGCGCAGGCGATCGCATCGCTGAAGCGCACGGGCTCGCGGATGTTGCGCCACCAGTAGCCGGCGTCGAGCGTCTCGCCTGCGGCGAGGGCGCCGGTGACGGTGGAGACGAGATCGACCCGCGTCGCGCGCGGCGAGAGCCCCGCGAGGTCGGCGCGGATGCCCTCCTCCGCGTCGTCCAGCAGGTGGGAGTGGAAGGGATAGTTGACGCCGATGGCGACGGTGGCCATGCGCCGGGCGCGCGCCGCTTTCTCCGCCGCCGCGATGGCCTCGCCCGATCCGCTGAGGGTGACGGAGTGGGGCCCGTTGATGGCCGCGAGCTGGAGGTCGGGGTGGGCGAGGGCGTCGAGAAGGGCGCGGGCCTGCTCTTCCGAGGCCGCCAGCGCCAGCATGCGCCCGCGCCCGGCGGCGATCTCCTGCCGCAGGCTGCGGTGGTGGATGAGGTGGACCGCTTCCCGTAGGTCGAGCGCGCCGCTCGCCGCGGCTGCGGCCACCTCGCCGACGCTGTGGCCCAGCACCGCATCCGGCCGCACGCCGAAATCCGCGAGCGCGCTGGTGAGGGCACACTGGATGGCGAAGATCAGGGGCTGGGCCACCGATGTCCGCTCGATGTCCGCCTCCAGGCCCGGCGCCAGGAGCTTCTCCCGCAGCGACCAGCCGCCTTCGGCCAGATAGAGCTGGTCGATCTCCTCGAAGGCGGCGCGGAAGGCGGCGCTGCGCGCCAGCGCCGCGCGGCCCATGCCGGCCCATTGGGCGCCGTTGCCGCTGTAGACGAAAGCGAGCTTGCCCGACCGCGTAGCGGCGGTGCCGGCGGCGACGCCGGCATCGTCCTTTTCTCCGGCCGCGAAGCGGCGCAGGGCGGCGGCCGCAGCGGTGGTGTCCTCCAGCGGCACGGCGAGGCGCTGGTCGAGCAGGTCGCGCTGGTGGCGCACCGCGGCGGCAGTTTCGGCGGGAACGTTCGCGCTGTTCTCGATGCGCTCCGCATGGAGGCCGGCAAGGGCGCGCAGCGCCTCCTGGGAGCGGGCCGAGAGCACGAGCAGCCGGGCCGTCGCGCTCGGGGAGGGCGCCGCCGGCGCCGGCTCCACCGCCCGCAGCACCACATGGGCGTTGGTGCCGCCGAAGCCGTAGTTGCAGATGCCGGCGAACGGGGTGCGCGCGCGGTCGAAGGCCACGTCGGCGATGGCGGGCGCGAGGTTCAGCGCCGCGAAATCCACGCGGGGGTTGAGGCTGTCGAGGTGGATGGTGCGCGGATAGACTTGGTGCTGGAGCGCCAGCGTCGCCTTCATGAGGCCGGCGAGGCCTGACACGCACTCCAGGTGGCCGATGTTGGACTTCACCGAGCCGATGGGCAGCGCGGTGGCGCGCGCCCGACCGAGCGCGGTGCCGATGGCCTCGGCCTCGATGGGATCGCCCACCGGCGTGCCGGTGCCGTGCGCCTCGACGAAGGCGAGGTCGTCCGGGCTGAGACCGAGCGCGCCGTAGGTGTCCTCGATCAGCCGGCGCTGTCCCTCCACGGAAGGCAGCGCGATGCCGGAAGTGCGCCCATCGGAATTGACGCCCGCGCCCGCCACCACGGCGTGGATGCGGTTGCGCGCGGCGAGCGCATCCTCCCGCCGGCGCAGCACCAGCGCGATGGCGCCTTCCGAGCGCACATAGCCGTCGGCCGCGCCGGAAAAGGGACGGCAGCGGCCGGTGGGCGAGAGCATGGACGCGCGCGAGAAGCCCACGAATGGCGCGGGCGAGAGCAGCAGGTTGACGCCAGCCACCACCGCAGTGTCGATCTCCCCCGCCTCCAGCGCGCGCGCCGCCTGCGCCAGCGCGACGAAGGACGACGAGCAGGCGGAATCCACCGTGAAGCTGGGGCCGACCCAGTCGAAGACGTAGGAGAGCCGGTTCGAGATGATGGCCAGGGCGTTCCCGGTCATGAAGTGGCTCTCGACCGACGCGGGATCGCCCGAGGCACTGGACTGGTAGTCCACGTTCGAGGCGCCCACGTAGACGCCGACCGACTGGCGCGCGGTGGCCGAAGCAGGAATGCCGGCATCCTCCAGCGCCCGCCAGACCACCTCGAGCAGAACGCGCTGCTGGGGATCGATCTGCTGTGCTTCGCGCGGCGAGATGCCGAAGGCGACCGGATCGAACGCGAACGGATCCTCAATGTAGCCGCCAGCGAAGGTGTAGGCGAAGCCAGGCTCGGTGCGACGGGGGTGGAGCGCGCGGTCGATCGCCCATCGGCCCTCGGGCAAGTCCCGGACGGCCGAGCGCCCTTCCAGCATCAGGCGCCACAGGGAGGCCGTATTGTCCGCCCCCGGGAGGCGGCATGCGTGGCCAATGATCGCAAGGTCACAAGCAGCAAAAGAAATCAATGTCATGCCCATTTACTGGTGTGAACCAGCGTTATTCAGCCCTTGATATTCCGCGCGGTCGGATATTTTTATTATTTATGTCACTACCGCAGGTTGTCTTCTGCGGTTTCAACATTGCCATCCCTAAAATTCATGTACCGCAACGTCTCCCGACGGTCGAGCCAAAACGTGTTGCAGCGCATTTACGCTGAAAATGAAGGTTCGCCCGCCATCCAGCTCTGCGGAATGATCCGCGCGTCAGGACGCCGATTCGGCGAAGGCTCAGCCGGAGGCCCATTCAAGGTACCGTGTTGCCGCAACTTCCACGGGTATCGGTTCCCTGAGGTTCTGGTGCAGGCGTGCCCAGTCTTCCGGATCGGCCGCAGCGGCCAGGAGCGTCTCGCCCCAGTCGGCCGTATTGCCGACGCCCACGTGCCGGCCGTCGACGCCATCGCGCACGTGCTCGGCCATGCCGCCGATGTTGGAGCACAGCACCGGCCGGCCGTAGCGGAAGGCTTCCTGGATGACCACCGGCGAGTTCTCCCACCAGAGGGAGGGCACCACCACCCAGTCGATGCGCGCCATGCGCCGGGCGAGGTCCTCGCGGTGGTAGGCGCCGGGCCAATGCAGCACGCCTTCTTCCATGAGAGGGCGTCGCAGCGCCTCGATGCGCGTACGGAAGGCTTCCTCCTGCTGGTCGAGATTGGCGCCGTGGATCTCCAGGTGGATCTTCGCGCGCCGGGCCCTGGGCAGGCCCGCCACCGCCGCGAGCAGCACGTCCACCCCCTTGAACGGCGTGACCTGGCCGAAGAAGGCGAAGCGGTTGCGCTGCCCGCCGGTCGGCAGCGCGCGCGGGGGAAGGCGGCCGCCGGCCGGCTGGCCGTTCTCGATGACGGCGATGCGCTCGGCCGGAAGGCCCCATTCCACATAGCGCCGGCGCAGAAAGTCCGAGGGCGCCACGAAGCGGTCCACCACATCGAAATGGCGCCGGATGAAGTGCCGACGCAGCCAGAAATCCTCTTCGCTGCGTTCGGGAAAGCAGGCGACGCAGGCTTGAGGACTTGATCCGAAACACAGCTCGCGCGAGGCGCGCTTCACCATCTGCCCGTCATTGGCGCAGATGGCCTGGAACTCGTGGAGGGTCAGCACGATGCGCGCATCCGGGAGGGTGCGGCGGATCTCGCGCAGCAGCTCCAGTCCCATGTGGGCATAATGATGGACGAACACGATGTCCGGCTTCAGCCGGGCGAGGAAGGCGCGGAACGGCCCCGTCACCGCCTCGCCCCCGGCGGACTGGAACTTGAACCAGTCGCCCATGTCCGTGCGCCACAGATATTCGTCTTCCCGCAACAGGGCGACGAGGCCCGAGCGCGGGCCGCGGTCATAACGGGCAAGCAGCGTCACCCGCCCGGCCGTGCCCGAGCGGCGCAGGGCGCGGAAGAGCTGGTCGGCCGCCACTTCGGCGCCGCCGGTGCTGAATTCCACATGGCCGTGGGCGATGACGAGGATGTTCGCGGGAGGGCGCGCGGTCGCGGTCATGGCTGCCCCTGCGTTCCGTGCCCGGCCTCGCGGTCGAGGGCCGGGCGCCAGCGCTTCTGGTGCAGCCAGGCATTGAACAGCGTCACCCGCGTGCGGAATTCGCCGCTTTCGCCCAGGCCCACCGACTGGCGCTCCAGGTGGGTGAGCGCGATGTCACGCGCCACCCCCACCCGCCGCCCGGCGGCCCGCGCCTTGAGGCACAGATCGGAATCCTCGAAGTCTCCGATGAGATAGTCCTCGCTGAAGCCGCCGAGGCCGAGAAGCTCCTCGCGGCGGCCGATGAGGCAGGCACCGGTGGCGGCGGGCACGTCGGCCACCGCCCCCTCCGTCGCCGGCAGTGGCGCAAGGCCCTTGCCGGGATGGTCGTTCAGATAGACGCCGTAGGCGAGGCTGTAGGTAAAGCCCATGCCGTCGTGCTGCACTCCGCCGTCGGGGAACAGGAGTCGTGTGCCGAGCAGCGCGTGGCCTGGGCTGGCGTCCAGCCGCACGCTCAGTGCCGCGAGCCACCCGGGCCCGAGCGGGATCACATCCGAGTTGAGGAACAGCACCTGGCGGCCGCGCGCCAGGGAGAGTCCGAGGTTGCTGGCGCCGGAAAAGCCGCGGTTGCGCCCGCCCCAGGTCACGGTGAGGGGCACGCCATAGGACGCCCACCAGCGTGGCAGCGTGGCAAGCACCGGCTCGGCGAGGCGGGGGTCGTCCACCACGTAGATGATTTCGCAGCGCTCCCGAATGAAGGCGTCGCCGGCGAATTCCAGCAACTGGTGGTCCACGAAGTCGCTGCGGCCGTAGAGGGGAATGACGAGGGAGACCTCCGGTGCCACCACCTGGGGGCCGGCGTGGCGCACCAGGGGCGGCGGCCCCTCGGCGCCGCGGGCGCAGGCGATCAGCCGGCAGAGCAGGGCGCCGTCGTGGGCCGTGAGGCGCTCCGCCATCCGCTCGTGCGGCACGGGCAGCGAAAATGCCCAGCGCGCATAGCTGACGGGATCGCGCGGCGCTGGTTCGGCGACGCTCTCATCCACCAGGGACAGCCCGTCGCCGCTGCGCGCGAGGAGGCGCGCTGTGCCGAGAGCACCCGCGGGCGGAAGGGCCTGCAGGAAGCCGGCTTCGGCGGCGCCGGCACCGTAGTTACCGGCGAATGCCTCGACGATGTCAGGCCTCATCCAGCGCAGGGCGCCGGCGAGGTCCGTGCAGCGTCCCTCCTCGTCCACCAGGAAGAAATCGGCTGATCCTACGGTCCAGCCCACGCAGAGGCCGCCGGCGCCCGGTGCCGTCCTGAGCCAATCGATCTTGCCGCGCGGGCCGTCCGGAAGGGCCGCGTGGACGCAAGTGGCGGCGAGGGCGCGTATGGCCTGCGGGCTGTCCCTCAACGCCTCGAACAGCACGCCGCGTGCGGGCGCGTACTCACGCGCGATGCGGTCGAGGGAGGGCTCGCGCTGTGCGGGCGGGAATTCCGCCGGCGGCAGGAACCGGCGCGCTCCAGGTCCGGCCAGCGCCTCCAGCCCGGCACCGGCCGGCAGCGGCCCGCGCCAGAGGCAGAGGAAGCCCCTGACCCCATGCGAAAGGGCATAGGTGGCCGCGACGTCCGGCCGCTCGACCTCCACCCGCGCGTGAGGGGGAACAATGGCCCCGCCGGCGACCAGCGCGACCTGCCCCGCGCCGCAGCTCCAACCCGTGATCACCAGCACGTCGCCGTCGATATAGACGCGATCAAGGCCGGCGCCATTGCCTCCGCTGGCCAGCAGCGGCGACCACACAGGCCCGTCCGCCGGAGGGGAGGCGTCGCGCTCGGGGGAATGGGTGAGGGGAGGGGGGGCGGTATACGGTGGGGCGGCTTCGATTCCGGCTGCGGCACGCGGTCGGTGTCCGCTGCGATTCCCAAGCCAAAACATTGCGTTCGCTACCCCCGCAGCCCCGAACTCACCGACATGGGGCAGGCATTCATTAAGATTTGCTGCGGGGAAGGTCAAATAAGTTTGTGGGAGCCGGCATGTCATTTCTTTCAACATGCTTCAGCAACTAAAAGTTATTTTATTGATTTATAATCAACTCATAATTGTGCGTCGTGGCGACCTTCGTTGTGGGCGGACGGGTGTGATGCGCTGTTCGGCGCGCCGGTTTGGCAGGCGCCTTGGCGGGGGAAAGGGCATTGGATTTTCCTGTCACACTATCGACTTCTGCGCTTGCAATAGAGAAACTGCGACCATTGAGGGTGTCCGCCGGCAGCTCCGGTGGCCGCTGTCGCGAGACGAATGACCGTGCCGCCAAAGGCGCGGCGAGAGCCTGGGAGGCCGGCAACATGCATGATGGCGTCGCCGCGCATTCGGGCCGGTCCTTGGCGCCGGCACGGTCCATGGCGTTGGCTGCGGCATCGCGGCAGGCTGCGGACCCCTTGCCGCAGGTGCGTTCGAGTAGCAAGAAACCCACAGGTGCGCGCGGTCGGCTGCCGCGGCACGCCGCTCCCGGCCGAATCTTCGGATACAGGGCGCAGGTGGCGCGGTCCCGTCAGGTGGGGCGTTCTCGCATGTCCGGCCGGATGGGCGCGGCCCTCGGCGCGGTACCCGAACGGTTCTGGTGAGCGATGACTATGGGCAGCTTTCAGGCCGAAGATGGCGCGAGACTGACCTATTCCGACGAGGGCGCGGGCCTGCCGGTGCTGGCGCTCGCCGGCTTCACGCGCACCCGCCGCGACTTCGACTATCTGGCCCGCCACCTTTCCGGCGTGCGGCTGATCCGACTCGACAGCCGCGGCCGGGGCGACTCCGAATGGACCGGCGTGGATACCTATAATGTCGTACAGGAGGCGCGCGACGCCCTGGCGCTGCTCGATCACCTGGGCGTGCCGCGTGCGGCGGTCATCGGCACCTCCCGCGGCGGACTGCTGGGCATGGTGATGGCGGCCACCGCGCCCGAGCGCGTGTGCGGGCTGTGCCTAAACGACGTGGGGCCGGTGCTTGAACGGCCGGGCCTGGAGCGCATTGGCACCTATATCGGCGTCGAACCCGCCGTCTCCACCCTGGAGGAGATCGCCGACCGTATGCCGGCCGCCATGCCGGGCTTCACGCGCGTGCCGGAAATGCGCTGGGAGCAGGAGACCATCCGGCGCTACACGCAGACGAGTAGCGGCGTGGAGCTGCCCTACGATCCGGCATTGCGCGAGGCCTTCCAGAAGGCTCTCGCCGCCGCACCGGCCGATGCCTGGCCCCTGTTCGACGCCTGCCCGCACATTCCGATAGCGCTCATCCGCGGCGCCAACTCCGATGTGCTCAGCTGCGGCGCCGCCGACGCCATGGTGTGCCACCGTCCGGACATGAGCCGGGTCGATGTCCCCAACCGAGGGCACACGCCCTTCCTGGACGAGCCTGAGGCGCTGGAGACGATCCAATCCTGGCTCACCCGCTGTGCCCACGAGGTGGAAAGCCATCCGCAGCCCAACGCGGCGGGCGCCAGCGCCTGAGCGGCGGAGCGGCGCACCGAAGAGTTCGTGTCCCGACCAGGTGAGGCTCACTCTTGCGGAGCCGCGAGGGTGAGGCGGGTCGTCCCCGCAGGACTTGGCGACCGCCGGTCGCGATGCGCCCAGCGACGTCAGAGCCGGCGAGGCTCGCGCCGTCCTCGGCGGCGGAGGGCTTCGGTTCCCGCGACGTTTGCGCCAGACAGCCGGTGAAAACGCCGAGAACGGGTGATGATGCCGTCGAAGCGCCAGCGACCCGAAATCCCCCCGGGCGTCGGCCCTCCCAATCGCCAGTGACGCTACGCTGCAGAGGCGAGGTGCTGAACGCCGCGTGATCTCGGGAAAGCATGAGCTTTCCACATCGAGATTTGCGCGCCGCGCAAAAAATCCGCAATCAAGGGCGGCCGTCTCGGTGCCGCGGGTGCGCTTCACGTTGGGGCGTGTGCACTGCGGCCTCATCTTCGAGTTTCCAGCGCTCCTGCCCATGCCCGCAGGCGGCGTGATCCGCTATGAGGAAAACGCCGGGCAGTCGTTCTGGCTCTCGAGGGGATGCAATGACCTCCAGGTCCAGGCCGTGCGATTTCACGCGTAACCGCATCGAGGCCCGGTTTGCGGCCTTCAACGCCGCATATCTGATTCTGCTGCTGGTTGCCGTTGCGGCTTCGACGATCACCGCATTCGCCTATATGGGTTGGATCGGCGGCGATGCCGATGTGGCGGCACAGGGGCATTTCCTGCCTTCCTTGGCCGTGACGGCAGCTCCGGAGCCTGCCGAGAGATTTACCTTCCTTGTCGTGTCGGTGTTCATATCCGCTCTTGGGTTGCTGACGGCGGCCCTGCGGTGGCCGGCATCGCCCCGGCGCACGACTGCATGTTCCGCATCGCTCAGCGCTTCCATTTATTGCGCGCTGGCTCTGATGGTGTTCTGGGGGCTGTCGGAGTTCGATTTCGGCGAATTGCTCTCGGTGAGCACGGGGGTTCCTTCAGGGCCGGTGATGCTCAAGCTCGCAGCATGTGCCTTTACTGCAGCCGTCTGCCTGGTGGGGGGGGCGGTTTGGCCGCGCGGGTTCCTTCCGCGCCGGGCGGCGGCTCGGAGTATCGCGCTGGCGGTTTTCGTGGTCGCGATGGGCCTTCAGGTCGTGTCCTGGCGCATCGTGTCCGAGGCGTCGATCGAGCCGGATGTCAGATGGTCGATACATGCGGATGCTCTTGTCCACGTCATCTACCAGGTTTCCATGGGAAAGATAATTCTGGTGGACATGCCATCTCAATATGGATTTTATGCTGCATTTGTCGGATATATTTTTAATTTTGCTAAATTTGATATTTTATATATATCTATTATATTTTCAATTATTCAGATAATATCTTTATTTTGTTTGTTTTTTGTATTTAGTAAAAATATTTATAATATATATATATTTATATCATTTTCTGTGTCATTTATATTCTTAACATTTTTGACGTTCTCGTATGTGGGTGGTTTTGGGGATTTTTATTTTCAGTATTGGCCCATAAGGTTTTTCTGGCCTGCGATGTCGGTTCTCTGCTTTTGGTTTTACCAATCCTCTCCCAATTTGAGGCGTGCGGCGCTCGTGTCGCTCGTCGGCGCGGCAGGGGCCGTCTGGAACGCTGACACCGGCCTCATGATCGTCGGCGCTTTCACGAGCTTTCTTTTGGCCAAATGGGTCGTCCTGCGCGCCCGCGGCTGCGCGGGGGACGTTGCCGCGCGCCGTGACCTCCTGAAGGCGCTCGCGCTTCATGGGGCCATCTTCGCCGGTGTGATCGGCACGGGCGTGCTCTACCTGATGTGGCGCAGCGAGCAGGCCATCCATTGGGAATGGCTGTTCCGCTATCAGCGCCTTTTCTATGATTACGGGCTCGCCATGCTGCCCCTGCCGCTCGGTCCCGCCAATCCCTGGATGACTGTGCTGGCGGTCTATCTCCTGGGCGCGTTCAGCGCGATGGCGCGCTGGCGCCGCGCGCCCAGGGCGCGAGGGGCCGATCTCGTCTTTTTTCTCAGTGTGCTCGGCTGGGGACTTTTCGTCTACTACCAGGGACGCTCGCACATCGTGAACCTCATCACCGTGTGCTGGCCGGCGCTTCTGATCGCGACGATCCTCGCCGATCGCGCCACGCGGGCGGTGACGGCGGGAGTGCTCGGCCGCGTCCACCTCATGCTTCCGGTGACCACCCTCGCCGTGCTGTTTTATTGCGCGCTGCCCTTCGTCTCCAATCTCGGCATGTTCTGGCGCGACGCCCGCAATACGCTGCTGCATCCAGGGCGCATCGCGTCCGAACTGGTCGGGGAAGAGCTCGCTTTCATCCGCAGTCACAGCACGCGGGGCGAGGAGTGCCTGGTCCTGAGCCTGAGGCAGGGGCTGTACACCGCGCTCGCAGGTCTGCGCACGCCCACGCAGGGACCGGGGTATGTGGAGATGCTCACCACCGAGGACAGGGACGACTTCCTGCGCCAGCTGCACGCGCGCCGCTTTGGGTGCGTGTTCATTGGCCTCGGCGCGCAGACCGCAATGAATCTCGGCGTGGACATCATGGAGCCGTTCCAGGACTACGAGAAGGTCGCCACCAGCGGGCATGGCACGCTCATCCGCCTGCGCCCGCGGGAGCCGTAGCCGCCCGCGGGCGCAGGTCCGGGGCCACGGTCGCAGGCGCCTGCTTCCCATCTTGGGGAGGGTGGCTACTGCGCCATTTAATTCGTCATTCAACCGCTTGTCATAATCTGCCGCATTCAAATATGGTGCTGGAATTAAAGGACTTTTAAAGCTCTAGGTTGTATTTTCGAATGCGGCGCGTCGCAGAAGCCACCTTTCGCCCCGATCTCCAGGCCCTCAGGGGATTGGCTTGCTGTGCCGTTCTGATCGGCCACGGCTATGTGTTCACCAGCACCCTGAAGGCCGAGTGGCCGGACAGCGCCGGGTGGCAGGTCGGGCGTTTCATGGTTTCGGGGCTGCTCAGCGCGCAGCCCGCGGTGCTGCTGTTCCTCGCTTTGAGCGGATACGTGCTCGGCTGCCAACTGGAGCTGTCGCCGGCGCGTGATGCGCGCTCGTTGATGGCCTATTACGTCAGGCGTGCCTTCCGGCTGCTGCCGCTCATGCTGGTGTCGATCGTCTTCGCCGCAGCCCTCCGGGCGCTCCTCATGGGGCCGCCGCTGTTCCTCCAGGGCGTGTTCATCCCACCCGAAGTGCCATGGTTGCAGACGATCCTGCTGCAGGACTTTCGCCTCAATGCGGTCCTGTGGACGCTCAACGTCGAAATCGGGGCAAGTCTGCTGCTGCCGGCGTTCTATCTTCTGGCATCTCGTGGCAGCGCAGGCTTGAACATCCTCGTCGCGCTGGCGCTGGTGCCACTCATGTGGGTGCAGGAGCCGTTCTTTCTTCAGTTTCTCATCTTCTTTTATGTGGGGCTGCTGGTGCCTTACCTGCCGCGCCTGTCGTTCGTGGATCGAACGCCGGTGGTGGTCCTGTTCGCTCTGCTTTCGCTGGCGGTCATCCAGTGGGCGCCCGATGTGCTGGCCGGCGAGAAAAGAGACTGGTTCTTCATGCGGTGGCAGCGGTGGATGTGGATCGAGCCACTGGCCGTGATGGCGCTGCTCTATTGCATCGTGCACAACAGATCGGCGCTTGGTGCGCTGCTTGAACGGACATTCCTCCGGAAGATCGGCGACATCTCTTTCGGCATCTATCTCCTGCACCTGCCGATCATGATGGGGCTGCTGGCGCTTGCGAAGCATTTCGGCGTCACGCCCGATCTGGCGTCGCTCGGCAGCGCCTACGGATTTTTCTTTGTCATCACGGGGATCACCTTCGTGCTCGCGGTTGGTCTGGCGGTCCCTGCCTACCGGTGGTGCGAGCTTCCGTTCATCGGGATGGGCCGGGACCTTGCCCGCCGCATCGGCCGGCGACCGGTGAGCGCGGGAGCCCTCCCGTACACCGAGCCATCTGCCTGAGCGCCCATGCGTTTGCCGCCCGCCATGCGCGGGCGGTCCTCATTTCCGGCGACCGTAGGTGACGGCAATGGTCACGGATATGGGTCGGGGCGGCGTGCCGAAGGGTGCGCTGGCCGCGACCGTCTTCAATGCGTTTTCGTCGAGCAGGGACTGGCCGGAGCTTTCCGCAATGCGGAGCGAGCCAGCCTGGAGCGTGCCGTCCGTCCCGAGCGCGAAGGCGACCCGTGCCGTGCCTTTCAGCCCTTCGTGTCGTCCCGCAGCGGGGTAAACGAGGCTTTCCTGCACCTTTTTCGTCAGCGCCTGTACATAGCGCCGCAGGCGCTCCGCCTGGTTCTGCTCGATGGCGAGGCTTTGCGCCTGCCGCACTTCCGCGCTGCCGACGATGTTGGCGGCTCCTGCGTCCCCGGCTCGTTCTGTCGCCGGGGTCGCGCTCTCGGTGGGCGCGCTCTGCTGCATCACCTGCTCCGGTGCTGCTGCAGACGGGAGCGGGGCGGCCTGCGTGCCGTCCGGCGTGGCCGGCGTTTCCGGCTGCTCCGGCGCGGGCGGCTGCATGGCCTCCGGTGCCGGCTGCGGCTCCGCGGCGTCTCGCGCGTGCTGGCTTTCGGAGCCACGGGCCTGCTGCTGCACCTGCTGTTCGTTCTGGGTGTCGGCCACGATGCCGTGAAGCTCCAGCACCAGCAACTCCGGCTGCGGCGGAGACTCCTGCTCCAATGTCAGCGTGAAGGGCAGCAGCACCGCGCCGTGAAGCGCCAGGGAAAGCGCGAAGCCGTGGGCCAGCGTGAAGGTCATGGGGCGGCCCCAGGCCTCGTGCTGGAGGCCACACCCTGGGTCTGGATGCCCACCTTGGCGAAGGCGAGCTGTTTCAGGAGGTCCGCCACATCCACGAAGCGCTGGAAGGGGAGGGTGCGGTCGGCGCGGATCAGCAAAGCGGTGTCCTTCGGCAGGGGGCCGAGCCGCTCGCGCAGGGCTGGAAGGTCAAGGGCGGCGCCGTCGAGATGGATGGTGCCGGAGGCGTCGATCTCGATGATGGTCTCGGCCTGCTGCTCCACCTTCATGGGCGAGGCCTGCGGCAGCGCCAGCGGAATGCGGCCGACGGCGATGAAGCTTGCCGTGGTGAGCACCATGGTGAGCAGCACCAGCATGATGTCCACGAACGGGATGACGTTCAGGCTCTCGAAGGGTTTCTCATCCACGGGCGGCATCTCCCGCACGCGCGGCCGCCTCGTGCGCGATCTCCCATTTCAGCATCAGCACCTTGGCCGAGCGCAGCAGCGCATTGTAGGCGACCACCGCGACCAGGGCGACCACGAGCCCCGCCGCCGTCGCCTTCAGCGCCAGGGCGAGGCCGACCATGATCTTGGCGGGGTCCGCCCCCGCCGAAAGGTCCATGGAGGCGAAGGTGAGCATGATGCCCAGCACCGTGCCCAGCAGCCCGATATAGGGCGCGTTGGAGGCGACCGACGCCACCACCACCAGCCGCTTGGTCAGGTCCAGCTCCAGCGCCTTCGCCGATTGGTAGAGGTGGGGCTGCACCGCGCGATAGAAGAAGATCCGCTCCAGCACCACGGCCACCACCACCACGCTGAGTGCCAGCAGCAGCCCGATGACGCCGTAGTCGATGGCTTCCTTCAGCCAGTCCATCTCCATCATGTGCCCTTCCGCCGTCAGAACGTGATGCCGGCCTGCACCAGGCCCACGGTGCCGCGGTCGTAGCCGGCGGCGGCGTCGCCGCCGCCCACGGTCCAGGCGACGTACCCTTTCAGCAGGAAGGCGCGGCCGGGCGCGTATTCATAGGTGCCGTAGTAGCCGAGCCCGATGTCGCCGAGCTGCACGTAGTCGGGCTGGGTGACGGTGTAGCTGCCGTCCTCCAGCGCGACGCCGCCCACGTCGGCATAGGCGCTGACCGCATGGCGCCAGGCGAGGACGTCGGGCAGCGCGTACTTCAGCTCCGGTGTCACCAGCCAGCCGCTGTCGCCGGACAGGCCCTCGTCGTAGGAGCGGACCCCGTAGAAGCCCGTGAGCGAGAATTGCTCGGAGGAATCGAGGTTTCCGGTAAAGGACTTCTGCCCGCGGATGTTGACCGAGAAGGAGAGCTGCTCCGTGAGGCCCACCGTGGCCACGAGCGAGGCCGTGAGCTTGGAGAAGCCGCCCGCCGTGTCCGCCCCCAGCGCGTTGGTGAGCTGCTGCTCGGGATTGGGGAACTCCACGTTGCCGAAGGTGATGGCGACCGCGGCCGAGGTGACGAGCGGCAGGCCGAAGACAGTGGCGTTGGTTTCCCGGTTGAGGCCGACGATGCCCTCGCTGATACGGCGATGGGCGTAGGAAATGTCGAACGTCAGGTCGTCGAGATTCTTGTAGGTGTAGGCGGCCGAACCCCAGATGGAATCCGCGCGCGAGCGCAGGAACGGATAGGCGAGGGTGGCGGAGATGCCGTCGGCGACGCCGGTGGCGTCGAGGTCGGCATAGGCGTTGCCGAGCTCGTAGGTGGTCCGGAAGGCTGCGATTTCCGCCCTGAGGCCGTCGTAGCCGATGGGCAGGGCATAGGCGAGGCGCCCGTTGGCGAGGTCGGTGGACTGGGAGATCATGCCGAATCCGGAGAGCCGGTCGCCGATGCCGAGCGGCGAGTTGAGGTTGAGCCCGGCTGTCGCGCGCCAGCGCCCGGTGTAGGGCGCGCCGAAATTGTCGCCCAGCAGGAAGCCGTCGAGGCGCCGCTCCTCCGGCACCTCGAACAGGAAGTCCGAGCTGCCCGGCGCGCCGCCCGCGCCGATGACGGAGCGCGGCATGTTGGCGCCGTAGAGGTCGGAGATCAGCAGCATCGCCCGCTCGAGGGGCGCCCGCTCGATCAGCTCCCCGGTGGAGACCTTCTGGTGGCCGAGGATGCCGGCGAGATAGTCCTCGCGCACCAGGGAGTCGTTCTTCACCGTCACCGCGCCAAAGCGGCCGGGCAGCAGCTTCATGGTCAAGGTGCCCCTGCGCGCGTCCTGGGCGGGCACATAGACCTTCGCCACCAGGTAGCCGGCCTCGCGGTAGAGGGCGGTGAGCCGGTCCGCCGCCTGGTAGATCTGCGCCAGGGTGAGGTCCTTGCCTTCATAGGCGGCGAGAACCTCCCGCACCTTTTCCGCGCTGACGGAGAGCCCCTCCGTGCCGGCAAGGACGATGTGCCGGATGCGCAGGGTCTGGCGGTCGTCGAACGTGAACTGCGGCTCCGCGAGCTGCGGCAGCACCAGAGGCTGCGAAGGCCGCACCTGGGGCGCGGCCTCCTGCGCCTGCTCGGTGGCGCGCACGGCGGCACCGATGTTGAAGGGAAGCTGCTGGGCGCGGGCCGTGGCGGCGGGGGCCAGCGCCGCCACGGCCACGGTGGTCGCGAAGATGGGACGCAGGGCTGAGGTGAGCGAACAGGCCATGGCGATACCTTGAATTATATCTGAGTGAATATAGCTTTTGGTAACAGGCGCCCCGATCCCGCCCGCGGTCATGAGCCGAGGGCGGCGGCCCGGTCGAAGGCGGCGGGGAGGCCCTTCAGCGAGACGGGAAACGACACCGCCTGCCCGCTGTCGCTCACCGCGCCGACGCTCGCCTCCGCCGCCTTCCGAAGGCTCGCGAGGGCCTTGGCGTCGAGAACGAGGGGCACGAAGCAGCCCTGCGGCAGGCAGGTGCTGAAGCGCAGGGCGGGCGTCAGGTCGGCCTCCCCCACCTTGAGCGTCACGCCCTTGTCGAGGGCGAGGCCGAACGGCAGCACCAGGAGGCCCTCCGCGCCTGCGCCCTTCGGCTGGATCTCCACGCTCAGCACGCGCTGGCGGGTCTTGGGGTCGGTCTGCTGCTGGCCGATGGCACAGCGCTTCACGCCCTGCGGCATGGCACAGACCACCTGCCAGTCTTCGAACGTCTCGCTGAGCGACTGGGCGCCGCCGGGCAGCCCGGCGGCGGTGCTCGCGGGTTTGGGCGCTTGTGCCGTCGCCGGAAGCGCGGCGGGGCCGGTGGCCAGGACCAAGGCGATGATGAGGCCGGGCAGGCTCCGGCCGCCGACGAAGGGAAGCTGCATCATGGTCTCCTTGCGGCTGCTGCGCCGTGAGCCCGCTGGCGGATCCCGGCAGGCTGCTGTTCAGGGATCGGGCGGTGGCGGGTGCCGCGCGCCTGGAGGGGCTCCTCCGGCGCACGGCATCCGCTCGGCGTCTCGTGGCTTTCGCGCGGGGGGCGGCGCCCCCGGGCCCGAATGCCCTTCAATGGGCAGGCGCGGTGGGAGCGGCCGGCGTCGCGCCACCGGAGGCTGGGGCCGGGTCGCCCTGGCGCTCCAGGTCGAACTTCTGCCCATCGACCTCGATGGAGCGGATGCTGGCCCCATAGCCGGCGGGCGCCGCCCCGGGCGCGCGCCGCCGCGATGCGGTGCGGCGATCACGCTCGTTCTCGTTCTGCGGCACCGCCGTTTCGGCCGGGGGCGCGGCGCCCAGGTCGATGTTGTCGTCGATGCTGGCCGGAGCCGGGCTCCAGCCCGCGCCCGGCGCGCCGGAAACCGGGGCCCCCTCCTGGGCGCTGCTGACACCGCTGGTGGCCGACACCGTGGCCGAGCGCATCGCCTGCTGCGCCGCCGCGGAGAGGGGCCTGTTGCCCCTGTCGGGGGTGGGTGCGTTCGGCTGCGCTCCGCCGCCGGAGCTCTCGCCACCGGAGTTGCCGGAGGAGGCGCCGGTGTCGCCACCGGGGGCCCCGTCGGGGGCACTCGCCGCGTTGTCACCGTGGGTGCCGCCGGCATCGGCCGAGGAGGTGGCGCCGGAGCTGCCGCTGGACTCGCCTTGATTGCCGCCGGGATTGGCTGTCTGGGCGTTGTCTCCGGAGTTTCCACCGGAGCTGTCGCCTGCGTTCCCGGCGGAGCCGCCATCGCTGTTTCCGCCGCTCGCGCCCCCTCCCGCGCTGCCGCCGCCGGCGTCCGTGCCCCCGGTTCCGCCGCTGCCGTTGTCGGTGCCGCCGCCGGTACCGCCCCCGTTGCCCCCGTTGCCCCCGCTCCCGCCGTCACCGCCGCCACCGGTCGTGGGCGGGGTGTAGCCCACGGGCCGGCCGCCGTTCATCACGTTGTTCAGGCTCTGCACGGCGGTCGCCGGGCTGGCCTGCTGCTGCGAGGTGATGGTCGCGAAGTCGGCCGCTCCGAGGCCGATCGCGCCGCCGTGGAACTGGGCTGGCGTGAGGTTCGTGCCGTACCTGGCGTTGAAGGCGTCCAGAATGGGCGTGTTGCCGTCCATCCCCATGCCGGTGGGGACGGAATTGCCCAGGCCGTCCCGCGTCAGGCCGGCCGTGTCCGAGTTGAAGTAGTTCATGATCGACATGGCGCCGAGGCTGGATACGGTGCGGCCCGCGAACCCGCCGAGATAATCGGTGTTGCCGGTTACGGATGACACGTGGCCACTGGATGAGGAGAAGAGAACCGAGCCCCAGTTGTTGCCGATGAAGCCGCCCGCATAATTGTCCAGGCTGTAGGGACTGTTGTCGATCAGGGTGACCTTGCCGCTGGAGCTGCTGCCAAAGATGTCGAAGTCGGTCATCAGGGTGCCGACGAAGCCGCCGACCGCGCCGGGGCCCTCGACGTTTCCGGTGGCGTAGGAATCGACGATCCGCCCGGACCCGCGCCCGACGAAGCCGCCGGTCTCCGGGCCATAGCGCAGCCTCGTGGTCAGCGCGGCCGAGACGTCGCCGGTCGCATAGCTGCCGCGGACATAGCCGTAACCCGAACCCAGCAGGCCACCGGCGAAGCTCATGTTTACGGATGTGACTTTCACATCGGAATAGCTGTCGATGATGATTCCGGCGCCGGTGCCGAAAAGGCCGCCCGCGGCAAAGCCATAGGGCGGATTGGTGGTGTTGGTGGTGGCGGCCTGGAGCATGCCGGTCGTGAAGACGTTGCTCACGATACCCGACGATGCGCCGGCCAGTGCTCCCACGCTGCCGTTGGCGTCCGGCACGTTGATCGAGACATCGACCAGCCCCAGGTTGCGCACGCCGGCGCCGTCTACGAGCGGGTAGGCGTAATCCGCCACTGAATTGAACGTCGGCAGAACGTAGGAGCCGCCAATCTCGGCGAACAGGCCGCCCCGGGTGGACCGGAGATTCGTGACGACATGGCCGAAGCCGTCGAAGGACCCGTTGTAGATGCCGGCGAGGGGAGTCCAGTCCGGCACGCCACCCAGGTCGATATCGCTGCCCAGGACATAGTTCGTGTTGGCATTGAGCGACGCGAGGGCGCCGGCGGAGTTGATGACGGTGTAGGTCTTCAGCGTGCCGCCGGTGACGCCCATCCGCACCGATCCGGTGCTGCTGAAGTTGATCTTGCCCACGAAGGTGTCGTTGTCGCTGCCATCGGCGTTCTTTCCACGGGCCATCACCACGCCGTAGATGTCCACCTCCGGCGGTTCGAGCGATATGTTGTGATGCTCGGTGGTCGTGGCGGCCGGCATGTGGGTGCTGTTCTGCCCGTAGGTGGCCGTGAAGCCGCCTTGGCCGGAAACGGTCATGACATTGTTCACGCGCACGTTCGCGGCGGATGCCAGCGTCAGGGTGTGGGCCGACCAGGACACGGCATCGCCGACCACGATGTCGGAAGCGGAGGTGACGCGCGCATCCATGACGCGCAGGATGCTGGACAGGCTCTCGCCCGAGATCACGCCGCCGGAGCCGATGGTGAAGGTGTCGTTCCTGTGCAGGAGCCAGTAGCCGTCCGCGACGGCGCCCGCAGCCGTGGCCCTGATGTCTCCAGGCACGGTGACGATGCCGGCGGTCTCGACGACACCGCCGGTGCCGCCGGCGGAGGATACATCGATCACGCCGCCTGCAGTGACGCCCTTGTCGGGCGTTTCGACCGCGAGGGCGGTGACCGCGCCGCTGGTCGCGTCCCGCGTGAGGGTGATGCCGCTGCCGCCGGCGAGGACGACCCGGCCGCCGCGGGCGGTGATCGCGCCCCGGTTCTCCACGCCGTTGCCGAGCAGGGCGACGTAGCCGGTCCCGTCCGCCACCGTCACGGCGCCGTAGGCCTGGATCGAGCCGGTCGCGGCATTGCCGCCGAAGCGGAAGATGTCCGCGAGGAAGTCGGCGTCGGTGATGTCCTGCGTCGAGGCCACCAGCGCGCCCACGTTCACCTGCGACGTGCCGGTGAAGAGCACGCCTGCGGAATTGACGATGTAGACATGCCCCGGCGCGGTGACGGCGCCGGCGATGATGCTCCGCTCGTTGCCGACCACCCGGTTGAGGGTAATGGACGAGGCGCCGTATTGCTGGTCGAAGGCTACCGTGTAGCCCTGGTTCACGTTGAAGGACTGCCAGTTGATGATGGCCTGGCGCGAGAGCTGGGTGACCGTCATGACGGTGCCCGCCGTGGTGATGCCGGTAATGTTGCCGAACGCCACCGAGGCCCCGGCGGGCAATGGGGAAGAGTAAATCACGGCGGTGCCGCTCGCGCCGGCGAGCGTGTAGTTGGAATTGTCGAGCGAGAGGCCGCCGGGCAGCAGCTCGCTGGTGCCCGGCGCGCTGTCGCGGGCATATGCGGCGCCGGAGAGGTGGACCACATCGCCCGCCGCCAGGTTCGCGACGGTGATCTGCGAGGCGTCGAAGACGGACGAGCCGTCCACCGGCTTCGCTCCCTGCAGCAGCACCGCCCGCGGCGCGATGTCGGCGGTCAGGAACGAGGGGGTGCCCGCGAGCACGTAATTGCTCGCCGCGGCGCCGGAAAGGCCGCCGCCGGTGATGGTGACGGCCTTGCCGGTCCCCGCGTTGGCATCCACGAAATGGCCCGTCGCAAACACGGACACGCTGTCGTCGCCGATCAATCCGGAGACGCCAAAGGCGGTCACGGTCGCCTGTGTGGTGCCGTCATAGACCTTGTCGGCGGCGTCGAAGGCTGCGGTCACTGTTGCCCGCGCGATACTGGCGGTGGTGGTCGTCGCGCCGGTGATTTCATAATTGGCGGCGATGCCCCCGTTGCTTCCGTTGGCGAGAGCGACCGTCAGTGCCACCTGCTTGGCGGTCTGAGCGTTCTTGTCGGCAAACGCGGCATTGGAATAGGTGACCGCGAGGGTCTCGCTGTCCACGAGGCCGATGAGGCCGTCGCCCGGCGCGGTGACCGCGACGATCGCCGCCGTGGTGCCGTCGTAGGTCTTGTCGGCGATGATGCCGGAGGAGGCGAGGGTGAGCTGCCTGCGGGCGACCGCGATGCTGCCGGCCACGGTCGTGTAGGCGCCGGAATCGTGCAGCACGTTGCCGACGCCATAGATGCCGGCATTCAGATAGCCCGACCCCGACAGCAGGGCGGCGGTGGGCACGTAGGTGAAGACCGTGGAAGCGGCATCGCCCCATTGCAGGCCGCTGACGACGACGTTCGCGAGCACGTCCGCCGCGGAGGTGCCATATTGCAGTGATGCGCGCGCGGAAACATAGAGGGGCAGCGTCTTCAGGATCGGATGGCCATCCTGAGAGAGCCCCCAGTGATCGGGATCGAACCCGGCGGGCAATGTGGCGAGCCCGCCCATGGAGGTCGCGGCGACCGCGGTCGATCCGGTACCGTCGGTGGTCACGCCGGAGCGGGTCCTGTCCCAGTAGGAATTGGTGATGGTGCCCGTGTTCGTGATGGTGAACCCGGCCTTGTACGCGGCGACCTGGATGCTCAGCGGGGTCGAGACATAGGCATTGTCGATCAGGCCCGCATTCTCCCCGGCGAAACCTGCGCCCCGCCGGCTCGAAATCTTGTTGCCGCCCACATAGGCATAGGAAATGCTGCCCGTGCTGGAATTGGAGCCGACAAAGCCGCCGGCGGTGGCGGAGCCGCTGAACTTTGCACTCGAATAGAGATAAACTGGCCCGTTAACGTCCTCGGACGTGACGTATGCGTTCGAGATATCGCCACTGTTCAGGCCGGCAAAGCCGCCGACCCAGCTGATATTGGCCGATGTCCCGGTTACATATGTATTTGCGCTGCCGCGCACGTAGCTGTTTCTTATGGTCCCCTCGTTGGTGCCGACAAGGCCGCCCGCGATTGAGTTCGCATACACGGTGGCCGCGGCATAGCTGTTGAGGATCGTGCCGGTGTTGCGGCCGACCAGCCCGCCGACACTGGTGCCGATCGCGCCACTGAGCGCGCCCGAGGAGCCGCCCCCAAAGCTGTTGACAATCGAGCCGGCGTTGTTGCCGGTGAGGATGCCGATATTGGTGAAGTCATCGACGAAGCTGAAGACGGTATTGATGACGCCGACGTTGCTCACCGCCGCGTCCGCCCCCACATAGCCGAACACACCCTGCTTGAGGTTGGTGAAGTTCATCACCCGGTGGCCGAGGCCGTTGAGGACGCCCGTGAAGGCCGCGGTGTCGGTCGCGCCGATGGGACCGGTCCAGTTGGCGAGAGTCTGGCCGGAGATATCACCGCCGAGGACGTAATGGCCGGCGAGATCGTCCCTGATCGCGTTGAGCCCGGCGATATCGTTGATGACCGCGTGGGCCTGCCCGTTCAGCGTCACGCTGCCGGTGCCCGTGAAATCGATCCGCCCGGCGAAGGTGCCTTCCCGGTCGACCACGCCGAACGACGTGTAGAGGCCAAAGGGCGTGCCGTCGGCATTGCTTCCGCTTGCGGGGGCGGCCGTGGGTGTGCCGCTCGCATCGAGGATGTGGCCGTAATTACCGGCGAAGCTGGCCGTTCCGCCCGCCGTCATCACGGCGTTGACGTAGATGTTGTGGGTGGCGTTCAGAGTGAGCGTGTTGGCCGACCAGCTCACCGCGTCGTTCACCGTGATGTTGCCGTCGGTGCCCGAGCCCTGGGTCGAGGCGATGGTGACATTGCTGGAGGCGAGCTGGCTGGTGAGCGTGGCGCCGGTGATGTCGCCGCCGGCGCCGACGGTGAAGCCGTCGGGGTCGATCAGCCAGGTGCCGGTCGCGCCGCGGGCCGCCGCGGTGGTGATCTCGGTGGTGGCGTCGATGCTCACCTTGTCGCCGCTGGTCTCGATGAAGCCTCCGTCGCCGCCGTTCGGGGCGGAGGCGTCCAGCTTGCCCTTGATGTCGGCCTTGCCGCCCTCCGCCTTGATCTTGATGGATCCCTTGCTGTAGCCCTTGCCCGGCGCCGCGCCGCCGGTGAGCGCGGCCATGGTGCGGGCCTGCACGATGCCGGAATTGTTCACCTGCGAGGAGAGCACCGCGTCGGCCGCGCGGGCGGTCATGACCACCTTGCCGCCATCGGCCTTGATGACCTGCCTGTTCTCCACCAGGGCGTCCATCACGCCCTTGTCGATGGTGACATCGAACAGGGAATTGCCTTCGAAGTTCAGCGTGATCTTCGAGCCGGCGGTGAGCGCCACCGTGCCGAGGGTGGCGGTGATGACGCCCTCGTTCGAGACGCTCTTGCCCATCAGCGAGATGTAGCCGCCGTCCTTCGCGGTGAGCGCGCCCCTGTTGACCACCGATTTCGTCGATGCGCCGGAGAAGACGTAGTTTCCGGAGATGAAATCCTCGTTCGAGATGTCGAGGGTCGAGGCCACGAGGCCGCCCACGTTCACCTGGGAGGTGGAGGTGAAGAGGATGCCGTTCGAATTGACGAGGAAGACCTGCCCGTTTGCGTTGATGGCGCCCTGAATAACCGAAGCTTCGTTTCCGATGACGCGATTGAGCGTCACCGCGCTGGCATCCGGTTGGTGGAAGTTCACGGTCTCCTGCCGCCCTACGGAGAACGACTGCCAGCTGATGATGGCCTTGGCGGACGACTGGTCGATGCTGGTGACCGCGCCGCCCTGCGAGATGGAGGCGGTGCCGGAGATCACCCGCCCGCCCTCGGGGCCTGCCGCCACCGGCTTCTGGAAGACAAGCAGCGCGGCGAGGGCGGTGGTCGCCGCGAGTGCCCGCCGGAAGGTCCGCCCATCAGGAGCGATGCGGCGTGTCGCCCGCAGGATCGCCAGCGGAAGGGGGCTCACCATGCGTGTCCGGCGGGTCCGGCGCTTCACCGCGCGTGCCTTCGGCCATCCCAATGACGACATGCAATCCTCCAGGCAAAATTCGAGTGCTCGCCGGGTGGGTGGCCCAGGCGCTATATTCAAATGAGCATATCTGATGGTTGTACCGCGGTGCCGCACGGTCATGCTATGATTATGGTCATAGGAACCGCGATCTTCCGTGAATTTTCAGAATTTGTTGTGCAGGGCTGGTTTCGCGCGGGCTTCACGCCGCGGCGGAAGGGCTCGCGCGCGCGGGATGGCGCACCGGAAGCATCTCGTGGGAAGCATTGCGTGATGTCTTCAGGCGAGCAGCGATATCCGCCGAGCGAGCACCGCGCATGTCGCGTCGCTGGGAGCGTTCAGTCGGTGCGCAGCAGAACAATGGTGGTGCCGGCGCGCTCGATCTCGCCGTCTTCGGCCATGCGGGCGAGGGTGCGGTAGAGCACCTCGTGGGTGAGTCCCAGCTCGGCCGCCAGCTCCTTCAGGGTTCCCGCGAGCTTCACGCTCCGCCCGTCCTGACCGAGGTTGAGGATGAGAAAATGGCGGATGCGGTCGCGCGCGGAGTGCATGCTCAGCCGCTCCACCAAAGTCCGTGCGGTCATGAGCTGGCGCGCGAGCATGGCGGTGTAGGCCGCCGCGAAATGGGGGTTGCGCTCGAACTCCGGCAGCAGCAGTCCCTTGGGATACAGCCGCACGGTGGAGCGGGTGACCGCCGTCGCTTCGCAATGATAAATCTTGCACAGGATTGAGGCTTCCGCCAACGGGTCGCCCGCGCGCGCCACATAAAGCACCGCCTCGTGACCCGAGGCGTGGGTGCGAGCGAGGCGCACGCGCCCGTTCAGCACCTCGAACACGCCTACGGTGGGGCTGCCCTGGGCGAAAAGGGTCTGTCCCGCCTCGATCGTCTGGACGGTGCTTGCGTCCCTGATGGCGCGGGGCAGGCATTCCTCAAGAGTCATCGCTCGGGTCCTCGCCTCGGTCTGCGGCGTGGGGGACGTCCGTGCCACGTTTCCCGAAGGCACGGCGGGCGGGTGGCGCGCGGGGCGACGCGAAGAACGTCCGCCCCCTGGTGCGTATCGCCCTTGGCGATGGCGCCCGTTTTCGACGGTCGAGGAGCGTTCTGGCCGTTATGTCCGAATGGATACTAAGCATGCCCTGACGCCTCGCCAAGACCTGAACCGCAAAATGGTGGCGGTACCAGGCTGGCGGCTGCCCCTCAGCGCAGCGCTTGGCGCAGGATGCGCAAGGCTTCGGCGTTCATCTGCGCCACATTGAAGCGCATGAGATCATGTGCCGACTGGGCGACGCTGAAGACGTTGCCGGGTGCGAGCACCATGCGCTCGCGCAGCGCCGCCTTCGCCACCTCCGCCGCATTGCGCCCGTCCGGCAGGCGGCACCACAGGTAGAACCCGCCGCGCGGCAGCGTCCAGGGCGTGATGCCCAGGCCGGCGAGATCGGCGAGGACCTCCCGGCGGCGTCTGGCAAGGCGGCTGCGCAGGCCGGCCACATGCTTGCGGTAGCCGCCGTCCGCGAGCACGCCGCGGACGATCTCCGCCGCCACCGGGCTCGGTCCGCCGAAGCAGGTGGCCACCTGGAGGTCCACCAGGGCCTCGATCCAGTCCGGCCGGGCGATGACGTAGCCGCAGCGGACCGAGGCCGAGACGGTCTTGGAGAAGCTACCGATGCGGATGACGCGCTTAAGGCCATCGAGGGCCGCGAGGCGCGGGGAGGGCTCCGGCTCGAACGCGGCGAAGATGTCGTCCTCGACGATGACGAGGTCGTGCGCCGCCGCCGCGATCAGCAGCCGGTGGGCGACCTGCGGGGAAAGGGTGGCGCCCGTCGGGTTGTGGAGGGCGCAATTGGTGATGTAGAGGCGCGGGCGGTGGCGCGCCAGCACCTCGCCGAAGGCGTCGATGTCCGGTCCCGATGGCGTGAATGGGACGCTGACGATGCCCACACCGTGGGCGCGCAGCAGGGCCTGGAAATTGAAATAGCAGGGGTCATCGAGAAGAACGGTGTCGCCGGGGCGCAGCAGCAGGCGACAGACGAGATCGACGGCCTGGGTGCCCGAGGCCGTGAGCAGGACCTGCTCCGGCCCCGCCTCGATCCCCTCCTCGGCGCAGCGGCGCGCCAGGAGCTGGCGCAGGGCCAGCGGCCCCCGCGGCGCGCCATAGACCGTGAGCACCGTCTCGTCGGCCTTGGCGAGGCCTCGGATGGCCCGGCGGATGGCAGCATTGGGCATCCATTCCGGCGGCAGCCAGCCGCACCCCGGACGCAGCGCTTCGGGCCCGGAATCGAGTGACTGCCGCGCCACCCATAGCGGATCGACCGCCCGGTCGAGCGCCGGCCCGGCTTCCGCGAGCGCCGGCGCCGTGCCGGTCCACTGGCCCGGCGCATGGCTCGCAACGAAGAAGCCGGAGCCGGGGCGCGAGCGCACGAGCCCTTCCGCAGCCAGCCGCTCGTAAGCCTCCACGACGGTGGAGGGCGAAACCTCCAGCTCTCGCGCCAGCCGGCGGATGGAGGGCAGCTTCTCGCCCTCCGCCAGCGCACGGCGGGCCATTCCGCCGCGAATGGTGGCTATCACCCGTTCTGTGCGCGTCGCCGTCATGCGTGGGTGATCGCCTCCATCCGGCTGGCTACAACCGTATTGATCCATCGGCCGAACTGTTCGGCTCCACCGTATGGTTCCGTTCCTGTCGCGGCAAGCCCGCCCGACCTATGGCAGGGGCGAGCGCGGAGGCGGTCATGCGGCATATGGAAGGGTGGGGCAGCGGCCTCGCCGGGGTCATCATCTTCAGCGGTTCGCTACCGGCGACGCGGGTCGCCGTGGCCGGCTTCACGCCGTTGTTCCTCACCTCGGCGCGGGCGGTCATCGCGGGGCTGCTCGGCGCAGCGCTGCTGCTGGCGTTGCGTCAGAGACGCCCGGCCGGGGCGGATCTGGCCTCGCTCGCGATGGTGGCGTTCGGGGTGGTGCTCGGCTTTCCGCTTCTTACGGCCCTGGCGCTGCGGCACATCACCTCCGCGCAGTCGATCATCTTCATCGGCCTGCTGCCGCTCGCCACCGCCATCTTCGCCGTCATCCGGGCCGGGGAGCGCCCGCGGCCCGCTTTCTGGCTGTTCTCTGCGGCCGGGGCGGCGGCGGTCGCCGGCTTCGCGCTCGCGGGCGGCGGGGTGGTGGCGCCGGCGGGGGCGCTGCTCATGGTGGGCGCCATCGCCGTCTGCGGCCTCGGCTATGCGGAGGGCGCCCGGCTCTCGCGACGGCTCGGCGGGTGGCAGGTCATCTCCTGGGCGCTGGTGGTGGCGCTGCCGCCCATGGCCATCCTGGCCTTGTGGAGCGCGCCATTCGCCTGGAGCGGCATTAATGGGGCGGCCTGGATCGGGCTCGCCTATGTCTCCGTGTTCAGCATGCTGGTGGGCTTCGTGTTCTGGTATCGGGGCCTCGCGCTGGGCGGCATCGCCGCGGTGGGCCAGCTTCAGCTGTTGCAGCCCTTCTTCGGGCTGGCGCTCGCCGCGCTTCTCCTGGGTGAGCCGGTGAGCGGTGCCATGATCGCGGTTGCCCTTGTGGTGGTGCTCTGCGTCGCCGGGGCGAAGCGCTTCGGTTGAGCGCGGCACACGGTGGGGATGCGCGGCCGGACGGACTCGACCCGGAAACGTCACGCGCGCATGCTTGTATATGGGTGGCCCGGTCGATATGGCCGGACCATGAACGGGGTCCTGGCGTTCGCCGGGGCGGGGGAGAGTTTTTATGGCGGGAATGATGGATGGGCTGCGGCATGGGGCGGCCGCGGCCATGAGCGCGGTGTGGCTGGGCCTTGCCATCGGAGGCTTCTCCCTGGCCGGCCCTGCCGCGGCGCAGAACGATCCGCTGGCGCCGCCGCCGGATCTCGCCGCCGCCGGCGTGCCCGTGCCGGTGGATTCCACCGCGATTCTCGGCAACAACCAGCCGCCGTCCGAGATGATGGCGATCCCCGCTCCGCCCAGCACCTGCGCCGGCCTCGCGGCGGCGGTGCGGCAGGAGGGCTCGGTGCTTGTGCCGACGGGCGACGGCAATGCCCGGCGCTACGTGATCGACGACCGCTATTGCGCCGAGGGCGAGGTGACCAAGCCGGCGTGGCTCTCCATGCCCGACAATCCCCGCTGCTTCGTGGGCTACACCTGCGGCATGGCGAACAACGACGGCGGCAAGTGAGGAGGGGCCGGGGAGGGGGCTCCTCTTCCCCGGCCGCTTCGGCCGGCCTGTCGCGAGGTGGCACTCCGGGGAATTTCCTGGCAACGCCTCAGCGTCGGCGGCGCGGCGACGGGGCCTCGTCCCGGCGCGGCGCCTCCGTGGCCGGCGCCTCTGTGGCGGGCACCTGCGCGCCCTCCGGCACAGCCTTGGCGAGGGCGGCCGCCAGCGCGGCGGGCTCGCCCTCCACGCGGAAGGTCTTCAGCCGGGCCGTGGCGCCGGCCGTGAGCACGACGCGGGAGGCGGGAACCCCCAGGGCCTGGGCGATGACGCGCGCCACCGCCGCGGTGGCGGCGCCGTCCTCCGGCGCCGCGCGCACCCGCACCTTCAGCACGCTGCGGCCGTCGGACAGCATGGCGACTCCGTCCAGCGCGTCGCGCCCGCCCTTCGGGGTGGCGCGCACGTGAAGCTCGATGCCGTCGCTGACAGGGCGAAAGATGCTCAATGCGTCAGAACACGTTGGGGTAGATGTAGAGCCCGATCACCCGCTGGATGAAGAAGATGATGAGGATCAGGATCATCGGCGAGAGATCGATGCCGCCAAGGCTCGGGATCACCGAGCGGATGGGCGCGAGCACCGGCTCGGTGATGCGGAAGAGGAAGTCGCCGACATTGTGGACGAACTTGTTGTACGGGTTCACCACGTTGAAGGCGACGAGCCAGGACAGGACGGCGGCCGCGATCAGCAGCCACACGTAGAGGTTCAGGACGATCAGGATGACGTCGAGCAGCGCGCGCATGGCGATGGAGGTCCCTCGGCAATGTGGAGGCAAGCAATAGCCTCTCCGCGGGGGCTCGAACAAGGCCGTTGCGCGGTGCGGGATGTCACGCCCCCGTCAGGCGCGCGGCGATCCCCCGCAATGTCCCGCCCTTGACTTGGAGCCCCCGCGCGGGCAGCTTCCCGCCGCATCGGAGGGGCTAAGATCAGCCCTTTCCAACCCCACGGACAAGCATGCGCAGCTATCTGGACTTCGAGAAGCCGGTCGCCGAACTCGAGGCCAAGGTGGAAGAGCTGAGGGCGCTGTCGGCTTCCAACGGCGTCGCCATCAGCGATGAGGTGCAGCGGCTCGAGGCCAAGGCCCACGATGCGCTCGTCGCCCTCTATGCCAATCTTTCCCCCTGGCAGAAGACCCTCGTCGCCCGCCACCCCCTGCGGCCGCATTTCGCGGCCTTCGCGGAGCGGCTGTTCGAGGAGTTCACGCCGCTCGCGGGTGACCGCAAGTTCGGCGAGGACGAGGCCATCATCGGCGGTTTCGCCCGCTTCCGGGGCGAGAGCGTCTGCGTGCTGGGCCACGAGAAGGGCTCCACCACCGAGACCCGCATCCGTCACAATTTCGGCATGGCCCGCCCCGAGGGCTACCGCAAGGCGGTGCGCCTGATGGAGCTGGCCGACAGCTTCGGCATCCCCGTGATCTCGCTGGTGGATACTGCCGGCGCCTATCCGGGCATCGGCGCCGAGGAGCGCGGGCAGGCCGAGGCCATCGCCCGCTCCACGGATGCCTGCCTCGCCCTTTCGGTGCCCAGCGTCTCGCTCATCATCGGCGAGGGCGGCTCGGGCGGCGCCATCGCGCTCGCCACGGCGAACCGGGTGCTGATGATGGAGCACGCCATCTACAGCGTGATCTCGCCGGAAGGCGCGGCCTCCATCCTGTGGCGCGACACCGCCAAGGCCCAGGAAGCGGCCACCAACATGAAGATCACGGCGCAGGACCTGCTGAAGTTCGGCGTCATCGATTCGATCGTGAAGGAGCCCGTGGGCGGCGCCCATCGTGATGCCGACGCGGCCATCGCCGCCGCGGGCGACGCCATCGCCGATGCGCTCGGCTCCCTGGCGGAGCTCGACGGGCCCGGGCTGCGCCGGGCGCGGCGGGAGAAGTTCCTGGCCATCGGCCGCGGCCTCTGAGCTGCGGGCGGCACCGGGAACCATCTCATCTTGGCCGCAATTGGCTCATTTCCTGAGAGGGAGCACGAGCCTTGCCGCGGGGCGTGGGGTCACGCCGCCAGTGCGTTAGGGTTTCGTTAGGGGGCAGGGGCTGAAGATGGCGGTTGCGCTATCCGGACAGGTATCAGGAGTTCCGCGTTGAACCGTCCGAAGACGACAGTCTCGTCGCGCGTCCGCATGGCGGCGTTGGCCGCCACCGCCGCGCTCGCCCTTTCCGCCTGCAACCAGACCGACGAGGTCTCGCGCAAGGCGAACATGCCCCTTACGCCGCAGATGCTCTCGCTCATCAGCGAGAAGAACATGGCGCCGTCCACCCCCATCCTGGTGCGGATCTTCAAGGAAGAGGCCGAGCTCGAGGTGTGGAAGGAGACGTCTTCCGGCAACTACGCGTTGCTGAAGACCTATCCCATCTGCCGCTGGTCGGGCGAGCTCGGCCCCAAGGTCAAGATGGGTGACCGGCAGGCGCCCGAGGGCTTCTATGCCATCGCTCCGGGGCAGATGAACCCGAATTCCAGCTATTATCTCTCGTTCAACCTGGGCTTCCCCAACGCCTTCGACAAGGCCTACGGGCGCACCGGCGAGTTCCTGATGGTGCACGGCGATTGCTCCTCCGCCGGCTGCTATGCCATGACGGACGAGCAGATCTCCGAGATCTTCTCGCTGGCGCGGGAGAGCTTCGCGGGTGGCCAGCGCACCTTCCAGGTGCAGGCCTATCCCTTCCGCATGACGCCGAAGAACCTCGCGCGCCACCGCACCAACCCGAACATGGCCTTCTGGCGCAACCTGAAGCAGGGCTACGACCATTTCGAGGTCACCCGCCAGGAGCCCAAGGTGAGCGTGTGCGGGCGGCAATATGTGTTCGATGCGCAGCCGGCACCCGGCACTCGCTTCGACGCTGATGGCGCCTGTCCGCCCTACCAGGTGGCCCCCAATATCGCCAACGCGGTGGCCGCCAAGACCCGCGCCGACGACGCGCAGGTGGCCGCCCTTTCCCAGAGTGCACCCGTGGCGCCGGTCAAGACGGGCGCCGACGGCGGCATGCACCCCGTGTTCCTGGCCGAAATCAAGCGCAAGCAGGGCGACAATTCCTACGCCTTCGCGCCGCAGGCGCCGGGCACCATTCCCGAGACCACCCGCCCGCCGCGCCTGGATGAGAGCGTGGCCCTGAGCAGCCTCGGCCCCTCCGCCGATCCGGCCTCGGCGCCTGCCGCTACCCCCACGGCAGCGGCGACAGCCCCGTCGCCGGCCGCGCCGCTGCCGCCTGCCGCGCCGGCGGACAAGCCCCAGGCCTCGGCCTCGCCGCTGCCGAAGCCTTCGCTGGTGGCGGCGGGCCGCCCCGCCAATGTGGGCGCTTCGGACACGCTGACCGGCGCCGCCGACGTGGTGGCCACCCAGACCTTCACACGCTAAGGGCCTGCGCGGCATCGCGCGCCTGCCGTGTCTTCCGTTCCTCTGCGAGGATATGGGGACGGCGCGAAAAGCGTGGCCTCGTGGGCTGACGATGGAAGCCGACATCCTGGCCGGCATGCCCTCGCCGTGGCAGCCACTGCTTCAGGGTTTGAGCGCGACTGGGCGCGCGGGAACGCCGCCGTGGCGCGTGTTCCGCCTCAGCCACACTCGCGCCAGCGCAGGGGCCCCGGCGGGTGTGCGCGAGGATCTCCGGCACGTACGTGCATACACGGGGCCGGCAGCTGCGCAGGGGTTGCGCCTCAGCCTGACGGGGCCTTTTTTTGTCGTGTGAAGTTCCTGTGGCGTCGTCGCCTGTTCGCACTCCCCCCGTTATCTTGCCGGCGGCCGGTATCGAAGCACGCTGCTTGGATGCCGCGCCGGAGCGGGGGCATATGCTCCGTCGTGGTCCTGGCCGGCCGGAACAGGAAACTGGGAGACACAGACAATGGCATTCAAGAAAATGGCGGGGCGCCTCTCGCTGATCGCCGGCGCCGCCGTTCTCGGTGCGGTGTCCGCTTTCGCGCAGCCGATCGTCGGTGAGGGTGCCGTCGACGTGAGCCAGGTCAAGGTCTCCGTGATCGCGGTGGATGCCGATACCCGTCAGGTCGTCCTCAAGGGGCCGGAAGGCAACATCTTCACCGTGAAGGTTGGGCCGGCCATCAAGAAGTTCGACGAGATCGCCGTCGGCGACACCGTGACCATCACCGAGACCGATGCGGTCATCATTGACATCGCCAAGCCCGAGGCGGGCGTCGGCGTCGGCATCCAGGTGTCGCAGGCGGTGGCGACCGATCCGACAGCGCCAAGCCGGCGGGCGCGGTGGTGGACACCATCCGCCTCACCGGCGAGATCGTGCGCATGGACCCCGACGACGCCACGCTGACCCTGAAGGGGCCGGAAGGCCGCCTCTATGTGGTCCAGGCGAAGAAGCCGGAGCACAAGGAGAAGGTGAAGGGCGTGAAGGTCGGTGACCTCGTGCAGGTGACCTTCAACCAGTCCGTTGCCATCGCGGTGACCAGGTAAGGTCGAGGGTTTCCGCCCGGCGCCGGCTTCTCGGCCGGTGCCGGGCCTCCCGCCGTCGCGGGCCTGCCGTGTGCGGGCTTCGTTTCGGCCGGGCCAGCCTTTGGATCAAGGTGCTTTCAGTGGGCCGGCTCGGCCGCACCGGATACCTGACGGGCCGTTCGCGTGCCTCGCGATCAGCGCCTTATGCCGCGAACCTCCGCTCTTCGGCCGGCCAGAAGGGCTTTGTTCAAGCGCTACACAGGCTTGAACGACGGCCCATGAGGCAAGCGCGCGGGCATTGGGTATTCGCCGGGCCATTTTGACTGCCGCATGCTGTGGTCCGGTCGCACCCGTCTCTCGACGCCGTTGCTCTCCGCCACGCGTGCGGGCCGCTGTCCTGCGGCGTATTTAACGGTCGCCGGCAGTCAGGGCGCGCGCATTTGATGTCCACGCTTCTTCGGCGCGACATTGGCGGGCCGAAGCGCTTCCACGCGCAGGGGCTTAGGTGCGCGTGACAGAGGCCGCGCGAACGCTGCCGCATCCGAACGGTCGGGTAAGAGCGCGCGATGGCGATGCGGGAGGCCCGCTTTCGGTTGCCGGATCTGGGCGCGTCCTTTGAAAGCGCCTTCACCGAACGCGCCCTGGAGCGCTCGCGTCGATAACGCGGAGGGCATAGGGCGCCGCCGGCGCGTGCCTCAAAGTGTGGGGGCCGGCGCGCGCCGCATCGGGCGCGCGGTGCCTCAGTCGAAGCGGCCGTGGCAGTGCTTGAACTTCTTGCCGGAGCCGCAGGGGCACACCTCGTTGCGACCCACCTTCCCCCATGTGGAGGGGTCCTTCGGATCGCGCTCGGCCACGGCAATGTCTCCGCCGAGCGGCGGCAGCGGGCGGGAGCCGATGGCGGCAGCAGCCTCGGCAATCTCGTCCTCGCCCGTCAGCGGATCGGCGTGGTGCGCCTCCATCATCGGCAGCTCTTCCACCGGCGGCTGGGTAACGATCTCCACCCGCATGAGCTGGGCCGTGACCACCTCGCGCAGGCGGTTCAGCATGGTGGAGAAGAGGTTGAAGGCCTCGGACTTGTACTCGTTCAGCGGGTCGCGCTGGGCGTAGCCGCGCAGGCCCACCACCTGGCGCAGGTGGTCGAGCATGGCGATGTGCTCGCGCCACAGGTGATCGAGGGTCTGGAGAAGAATGGACTTCTCCACGTAGCGCATCAGCTCCGGCCCGTAGGTGGCGGCCTTGGCGGCCATCGATTCGTCGGCGGTGCGGATGATGCGCTCGGTCACCTCGGGGCCGGCGATGCCCTCTTCCTTGGCCCATTCCTCCACCGGCAGGTCGAGGTTCAGGGCTTCGAGCAGGGCCTGGTGCAGGCCGTTGGTGTCCCACTGCTCGGGATAGGCGTTCTCGGGGATGAACTTGGCCACGGTGTCGGTGATGAGGGCATGGCGCATGTCCTCCACCGTTCCGGCCACGTCCTCGTCATTCATCAGCTCCAGGCGCTGCTCGAACACCACCTTGCGCTGGTCGTTCAGAACGTCGTCATACTTCAGGACGTTCTTGCGCATGTCGTAGTTGCGGGCTTCCACCTTCTGCTGGGCCTTTTCCAGCGCCCGGTTGATCCAGGGGTGGATGATGGCCTCGCCTTCCTTCAGGCCGAGCTTCTGCAGCATGCTGTCGAGCCGGTCCGACCCGAAGATGCGCATCAGGTCGTCTTCCAGGGAGAGGAAGAACTTGGAGTGGCCGGGGTCGCCCTGGCGTCCGGAACGGCCGCGAAGCTGGTTGTCGATGCGCCGGCTCTCGTGGCGCTCGGTGCCGAGTACGAACAGGCCGCCGGCGGCGAGCGCCTTCTTCTTCAGTTCCTCCACCTCGGCCTTGATGCGGGCGGTGGCGGCGTCGCGCTCCGGACCTTCCGGGATGTCGCGCAGCTCGTTCTCCACGCGCATCTCGGCCGAGCCGCCGAGCTTGATGTCGGTGCCGCGCCCCGCCATGTTGGTGGCGATGGTGATGGCCCCCGGCACGCCCGCCTGGGAGACGATGTAGGCCTCCTGCTCGTGGTAGCGGGCGTTCAGCACGGAGAAGACCTTGCCCGAGGTGTCGATGCGGGTGAGGGCGGCGGGGTCGGAATAGTCCTTCTGGTGAAGACCCGCCTTCTTGAGCAGGTCGGCCAGCAGCTCCGACTTCTCGATGGAGGTGGTGCCCACCAGCACCGGCTGGCCGCGCTCGCCGCAATCCTTGATGAGCTCGATGATGGCGTCATACTTCTCGCGCGCGGTGCGGTAGACCTCGTCGTCATCATCGGCGCGGGCGATGGGCAGGTTGGTGGGGATCTCCACCACGTCGAGCTTGTAGATGTCGCCGAACTCGGCCGCCTCGGTGGAGGCGGTGCCGGTCATGCCGGCCAGCTTCTCGTAAAGGCGGAAGTAGTTCTGGAAGGTGATGGAGGCGAGCGTCTGGTTCTCGGGCTGGACCTGGACGTGCTCCTTGGCCTCCAGCGCCTGGTGCAGGCCTTCCGAATAGCGCCGGCCGGGCATCATGCGGCCGGTGAACTCGTCGATGATGACCACCTCGCCGTTGCGGACGATATAGTCCTTGTCGCGCTGGAACAGCGCGTGGGCGCGCAGGGCCTGGTTCACGTGGTGGACCACCGAGACATTCTCGATGTCGTAGAGGCTCTCGGACTTGAGCAGCCCGGCCTCCATCAGCATCTGCTCCATCTTTTCCATGCCGTTCTCGGTCATGGTGACGGTGCGCTGCTTCTCGTCCACCTCGAAATCATCCTTGGCGAGGCGGGGGATGTAGGTGTCGATGGTGTTGTAGAAGTCGGAACGGTCGTCGAGCGGGCCGGAAATGATGAGCGGCGTGCGGGCCTCGTCGATGAGGATGGAATCCACCTCGTCCACGATGGCGAAGAAGTGCGGGCGCTGCACCATCTGCGCGCGCTCGTACTTCATGTTGTCGCGCAGGTAGTCGAAGCCCAGCTCGTTGTTGGTGGCGTAGGTGACGTCGCAGTGGTAGGCGGCGTGGCGCTCGGCGTCGTCGAGGCCGTGGACGATGACGCCGGTGGTGAGGCCCAGGAAGCCGTAGAGCTTGGTGAGCGATTCCGCGTCGCGCTTGGCGAGGTAGTCGTTCACGGTCACCACGTGGACGCCCTTGCCGGCCAGGGCGTTGAGGTAGACCGGCAGCGTGGCCATGAGGGTCTTGCCCTCGCCGGTCTTCATCTCGGCGATGCCGCCCTGGTGCAGCACCATGCCGCCGATGAGCTGCACGTCGAACGGGCGCATCCCCAGCACACGCTTGGCGGCCTCCCGCGCGGTGGCGAAGGCGGGCACCAGGATGTCGTCGAGTGTCTTGCCGGCGGCGATCTGCTGGCGGAACTCCTCCGTGCGGGCGCGCAGGGCGTCGTCGGAGAGGGCTTCGAGCTCTTTTTCCAGGGCGTTGATGGCCTGGACCCGGGGTCGGTACCCCTTCACCCGGCGATCGTTTGCGGAGCCGAAGAGCTTGCGGGCAAGTCCACCTAACATGGTTGTTCTCTGTTCCGATCCGTCGGGTCTTGAAGGAGGGCGGAGACGGGCCGCCGGACCCTCCGGGAAATGGTGCGCCTTTGGACACCCCCAATGGGGCGCCAGCAAGTCGGACGGGGTCTTCGGCGGGCGCTGCGACGATGCGCGCAGCCGCCGCCCCTCCGCCTTTCGGCGGGTAGCATGCCACGCGGACACTTATGAACGGGTCGGGGCAATGTCAATGCGAGGCGGCCCGCGCTGGCCGTGGCCGCACCGTAACGCCGGCCCGGCGCCGCGGAGGACATCGGGATGACGCGCCGCGGCGCGATCGGAGTGTTAAGTAAGATGGTAGGGTCACAGAAGCGTCCAAATCCTCGCATGGACACGTCATCGGTCGGCGCCTAGTATCCCGCGCAGTTGCGCAATGGGGGATTTCGCATGGTGGGGGGTATCCGGGCGGCCGCATTTCTGCGGCGCACAGGTTTGGTGTGCAGCGCGGCCTTCCTTCTCGCGGCATGCGAGGAAAAGAACACCTACGTGCCCCCGCCGCCCCCGACGGTGACGGTGGCCGAGGTGACGCAGCAGCCCGTGACCACGTTTCTGGAGCTCACCGGCAACACTGCCTCCATCAATTCCGTGGACCTGAACGCGCGCGTTCAGGGCTTCCTGACCTCCATCAACTATGCGGACGGCCAAGTGGTGAAGAAGGGCGATCTGCTCTTCGTCATCGAGCAGGACGTCTACAAGGCCGACGTTGACCAGGCCAAGGCGACGCTGGCCGCCAAGCAGGCCGCGCAGGTGCAGGCCGAGGCCGAGTTCAACCGGCAGAATCAGCTCGCCAAGCAGGACTTCGCCTCCCAGGCCGTCCTCGACCAGGCGCGCGCCAAGCGCGACGCAGCCGTGGCCGACGTGCAGAACGCGCAGGCGTCCCTGGAACTGGCGCAGATTAACCTCGGCTACACCGAGGTGCGCGCCCCCTTCGACGGGGTGGTGACCGCTCATCTTCAGGACGTGGGCGCGCTGGTGGGCTATTCCGGCCCCACCAAGCTCGCCACCATCGTGGAGGTGAACCCCATCTATGTCTGGTTCTCCCTGAGCGAGCAGCAGGTGCTCAACATCAAGGAGGGGATGGCCAAGGCGGGGCACAAGATGATGACCCTGCGCGAAAATCCCAGCGCCATCCCGGTCGAGATCGGGCTGCAGACGGAAACCGGCTTCCCGCACCAGGGCAAGCTCGACTACATCGCGCCCCAGGTCGATCCGAACCTCGGCACGCTGACGGTGCGCGGCATCTTCGACAATTCGAATCTCTCGCTCCTGCCGGGCCTGTTCGCCCGCGTGCGACTGCCGCTGGGCATGCCGGTTCCCACGCTGCTGGTGCCGGATTCGATCATCAGCCAGAATCAGCTCGGGCCCTACGTGCTCACGGTGGATGCGGCGGGCAAGGTCTCGCAGACCCAGATCCGGCAGGGCCAGCTCCAGCCGAACGGCCTGCGGGCAGTGGAAGGCGGCCTGAAGCTGGGCGACCGCGTCATCGTCAACGGCATCCAGCGCGCGGTGCCGGGGTCCAAGGTCACGGTGGAGATGGGCAAGATCACCGCTCCGGTGCAGCCCACCCCGGTCGAAGGCGCGAGCCCCGCGACCCAGGCCGCTCCCGCGGCGCCGGCCGGCGCCGCACCGGCGGCCCAGCCCGCAGCTCCGAAGAACTGATCCGCCCCTCGAACGCCAGGACGCGGCACCCATGATCTCGCGCTTTTTCATCGAGAGGCCGGTTCTTTCGAACGTGCTGGCCCTGGTCTTCGTGCTGATCGGCCTCGTGTCGCTCATCCGTCTGCCAGTGGCACAGTATCCGAACATCGTGCCGCCCACGGTGTCGGTCACCACCAGCTATCCGGGCGCTTCGGCCAAGACGCTCATCGATACCGTCGCCCTGCCCATCGAGCAGCAGGTGAACGGCGTCGAGGGCATGCTCTACATGCAGTCCTGGTCGGCGTCCGACGGCACCTACACACTGGTCGTCACCTTCGCCATCGGCACCGATCCGAACATGGCGCAGGTGCTGGTGCAGAACCGCGTCAACATCGCCCTCTCCTCGCTGCCGCAGGCGGTGCAGGCGCAGGGCGTGACCATCCTGCAGAAGGGCACCTCCATCATGGAGTTCGTGACCCTCATCTCGCCGGATGGCCGCTATGATGGGCTGTATCTCAACAATTACGGCATCATCAACATCCAGAACGAGCTGGCGCGCGTGGATGGCGTCGCCAACGTCACCATCTTCGGCACCGGCACCTACGCGCTGCGCGTGTGGATGGACCCGGACAAGATGCAGGCCTTTGGCCTCACGCCCAGCGACGTCTCCAACTCCATTCAGAAGCAGAGCCAGCTCGTTACTCCCGGCCAGCTCGGCATTCCGCCGGCCCCCTCCACCGCCGCCTTCCAGTACACGGTGAATGTGAAGGGCCGCCTCAACGACGCGGCGGACTACGAGGACATCGTCGTCAAGGTGGACAACCAGGACGGCGGGCGCATCGTCCGCCTGCGCGACGTGGCGCGCGTCGAGCTGGGCGCGCAGAGCTATTCGCGCGATTTCACGCAGGACGGCAAGCCCGCCGCCGGCATCGCCATCTTCCAGCTCCCTGCGGCCAATGCGCTCGACGTGTCGAATCGCGTCGCCGCCAAGATGGAGGAGCTGAAGAAGGACTTCCCCGAAGGGCTGGAATACTCCATCCCCTTCAACACCACCTGGTTCGTCACCGCCTCCATCAGCGAGGTCTATAAGACCCTCTACGAGGCGGCGCTCCTGGTTCTGGTGGTGATCCTCATGTTCCTCCAGGACTGGCGGGCGACGCTGGTGCCGGCGACCACGGTGCCGGTGACCATCATCGGCGCCTTTGCCGCCATGGATGCCATGGGCTTCACCATCAACATCTCGACCCTGTTCGCCATCATCCTGGCCATCGGCATCGTGGTGGACGATGCCATTGTGATCGTGGAGGGCGTGTCCCGCCACATCGAGGAGGGCATGGATGGCCAGCCCGCCGCCGAGAAGGCCATGGACGAGCTGTTCGGCCCGGTGATCGGCATCACCCTGGTGCTGATGTCGGTGTTCCTGCCGGCATCCTTCATACCGGGTCTGTCGGGGCAGATGTTCAAGCAGTTCGCGCTGGTCATCGCCGCCACCGCCTTCATCTCGGCCATCAATGCCGCCACGCTGAAGCCGACGCAGTGCGCCTTGTGGCTGCGCAAGCCGGTGCCGCCGGAGAAGCGCAACTTCATCTTCCGCGGCTTCAACGCCATCTACGGCAAGGCCGAGCACTGGTACGCGGGGCTCATGTCCCGCATGGTGCACCATTCCAAGCTCATGGTGATCATCGCGTTCGGCCTGATCGGGGTGGCGGGTTACGGCATCACCAAGGTGCCCACCTCCTTCCTGCCCATTGAGGACCAGGGCTACTTCCTGGTTGCGGTGCAGTTGCCGGAGGGCGCCAACCTGAACCGCACCAAGGTGGTGATGGGCGAGGTTTCCGAGAGGGTGCGCAAGGTGCCGGGCGTGCAGACCGCGCTCGCCATCTCCGGCATCTCGGTCATGGACAATTCCGCCACCCTCGCCAACGCCGGCGTCATCTACGTGACGCTGACGCCTTGGGACGAGCGCTATTCCGGCAAGGTGAAGGGCGAGGATCTGCTCTCGCTCTACCAGAACCTGAATAAGGCGGTGGCCGATGTGCAGGAGGCGCAGGTGCTGATCCTGGTGCCGCCGGCCATCCAGGGCATCGGCAACGCCGCGGGCTTCACCATGCAGCCGCAGCTGCGCAACGGCAATTTCGACTACCAGCTCCTCGCTCAGATCACCGATTCCCTCGTGGAGAAGGCGGGCGCGCAGTCGGCGCTGCAGCATGTCGCGACCTCCTTCCGGGTCGGTGCGCCGCAGCTGGAGGTGACCGTGAACCGCACCATGGCGGAGACCCTGGGCGTGACCGTGGGCCAGGTGTTCGAGACCATCTCGTCCTATCTCGGCTCTACTTACGTCAACCAGATCACCCGCTTCGGCAACACGTTCCAGGTCTATGTTCAGGCGGACGCGAAGTATCGCATCACCCCAGCCGACCTGCTGGCCCTGAAGGTGCGTACGCCGAGCGGCAAGATGGTGCCCCTCGGCTCCATGGTGGAGGTGAAGACCGTTCAGGGTCCGCCCCTGATCTCGCTCTACAATCTCTATCCCTCGTCCACCATCGTCGGCTCCAATGCCGCCGGCTTCTCGTCCGGCCAGGCGATGCAGCTCATGGAGCAGATCGCGGCCTCCACCATGCCTCCGGGCACGGGCTTCGAATGGACGGCCATGTCCTACCAGGAGAAGGCGGTCGGCAATCAGATCTACTACGTGTTCGGGCTTGCGGTGCTGCTGGTCTACTTCGTGCTGGCGGGGCAGTATGAAAGCTGGATCCAGCCCATGTCGGTGATCCTGGCGGTGCCGCTCGCGCTGCTCGGCACGGTGGGCGCGCTTCTTGGGCTCGGGGTGTCCAACAACCTCTATACCCAGATTGGCCTCGTGCTGCTCATCGCGCTCGCGGCCAAGAACGCGATCCTGATCGTGGAATACGCCCGCGAGAAACGAGCGGAGGGCATGGAGATCATGGATGCGGCGGTGGAGGCGGCACGTCTGCGCTTCCGCCCCATCCTCATGACGTCCTTCGCCTTCATCCTCGGCGTGCTGCCGCTGGTGTTCGCCACGGGCGCGGGCGCCAACTCCAGAAAGTCCATCGGCATCGCCGTGGTGTCGGGCATGCTGGCGTCGACCTGCCTCGCGGTGCTGTTCGTGCCGTCCTTCTTCACCGTGCTGCAGCGCTTCGAGGAGCGGGGTAAAAAGAAGAAGAACGCGCCCCAGCGGCCGCCCGAAGAGCCGGCCCCGCCCACCGAACCCGCATCTGCCTGAGATCGGGTCCGAACTTATGCGCAACGCGGCGGCAACTGCCTCAAATGGAGGCGGTTGCCGCCGTAAAGTCGCGCTTCCGCCTCCGCACAGCCTTGTCTAACCTTGTCCCATTCACCCGAGGGCCCAACCGGCCCGCAGGACCAGGTGCTTCTTCATGTCCATCCTCGCGAGCCTGCATCACGTCACGAGCTATCGCTACGAGCGCCCCGTCGCGCTCGGCCCGCAGGTCGTGCGCCTGCGGCCGGCGCCCCATAGCCGAACCGAGATTCCCGCTTACGCGCTGAAGATTTCGCCTGCCGAGCATTTCATCAACTGGCAGCAGGACCCGTTCGGCAATTGGCTGGCGCGCATCGTCTTCCCGGAGAAGATCGAGGAATTCAAGGTCGAGGTGGACCTGCTCGCCAAGCTCGACGTGATCAACCCGTTCGATTTCTTCGTCGAGGATTATGCGGAAAACTTCCCCTTCACCTACGCGCCGGAGCTGAAGGCGGAGCTGGCGCCATACCTCGAGCTGGAGCACGAGGGGGCGCTGTTCGATTCCTTCCTGGCCACAGTGCCGCGCGAGAAGAAGCGCATCGTCGACTTCCTGGTGGAGCTGAACCAGCGGCTGCAGACCGAGATCGGCTATGTCATCCGCATGGAACCGGGCGTCCAGACCCCCGACGAGACGCTGTCGCGGAAGCTGGGCTCCTGCCGCGACACTGGCTGGCTCCTGGTGCAGATGCTGCGCCACCTCGGTCTCGCCGCGCGCTTCGTCTCCGGCTACCTGATTCAGCTGAAGCCCGACGTGAAGTCCCTCGACGGCCCCTCGGGCACCGACGTGGACTTCACCGACCTGCACGCGTGGTGCGAGGTCTACGTGCCCGGCGCCGGCTGGATCGGCCTCGATCCCACCTCGGGCCTGCTGTGCGGCGAGGGGCACATTCCGCTGGCGGCCACCCCGCACTACCGCTCGGCTGCGCCGATCTCCGGCTATCTCATGGAGAAGGCCGAGACCGAGTTCGGCTTTGACATGAGCGTGACCCGTGTGGCCGAGGCGCCGCGCGTCACCTACCCCTTCTCGGACGAGACCTGGGCTGCCCTCGACGCCCTCGGCCGCAAGGTGGATGCCGACCTTGCCGCGGGCGACGTGCGCCTCACCATGGGCGGCGAGCCCACCTTCGTCTCCATCGACGACTATCAGGCGGCGGAGTGGAACACCGAGGCGCTCGGCCCGCAGAAGCGCGTGCGCGCGGATGATCTCATCCGCCGCCTGCGCAAGCGTTTTTCCTCAGAGGGCGTGCTGCACTACGGCCAGGGCAAGTGGTATCCGGGCGAGACGCTGCCGCGTTGGTCGTTCGACCTGTTCTGGCGCAAGGACGGCCAGCCCATGTGGCGGCGCGAGGATCTGATCGCCGACGAATCCACCGATTACGGCGTGGGTCCGGCCGACGCCGAGCGCTTCGCCAAGCTCCTCGCCGAGAAGCTGAAGGTGGACACCGCGTTCGTCCAGCCGTGCTTCGAGGACAACATCTACTTCATGTGGAAGGAGCAGTGCCTTCCCGAGAACATCGCGCCCGGCGATCCGCGCATGGCGGATGAGGTGGAGCGGCGCATGCTGGCTCGCACCTTCAACCAGGGCCTCGCGAACCCCACCGGCTCGGTGCTGCCGCTGCGGCGCGTCTGGACCGCGGAGGGGCCGGCCTGGGCCTCCGAGCGCTGGACCTTCCGTCGCGAGTTCCTGTTCCTGATCCCCGGCGAAAGCCCCATGGGCTATCGCCTGCCGCTGGATTCGCTTCACTATCTTGCGCCGACGCGCTATCCGCACACCGCGCCCATGGACCCCTTCGAGCCGCGCGGCCCGCTGCCGGATGCGGCGGAGCTGTCTGACCGCTATCGCGGCGCAGGTACCGACGGGCGTGAGCGCTATTCGGTGGCGCCGCGCACCTCGGCCTATGGCGTGGGAGAGCGCGCGCAGGCGCTGGTGCAGGAATATCTGCTGAAGCACGACCAGCAGATCTCCGCGATCGACACCCGGACCGCGCTGTGCGTTGAGCCGCGCGGCGGGCGCCTGTGCGTGTTCATGCCGCCGGTCGATGCGCTGGAAGATTATGTAGACCTCATCGCCGCCATCGAGCAGGTGGCGATCGAGCTCAACGCGCCCGTCCACCTCGAGGGCTATCCCCCGCCCTTCGACTACCGGCTGAACCTCATCCGCCTCTCGCCGGACCCCGGCGTGCTGGAGGTGAACATCCACCCCTCGTCCTCGTGGGAGGGCTGCGTGGATGTCACCCGCATCCTCTATGAGGAGGCGCGCCTTGCCCGGCTCGGCACCGAGAAGTTCATGGTGGACGGGCGCCACACCGGCACCGGCGGCGGCAACCACGTGGTGGTCGGCGGCGCCATGCCGGCCGACAGCCCCTTCCTGCGCCGGCCGGACCTGCTCAAGAGCCTGCTGCTTTATTGGCAGCGCCATCCCTCGCTGTCCTACATGTTCTCGGGCCTCTTCATCGGCCCGACCTCCCAGCACCCGCGCATCGACGAGGCGCGGCACGACAGCCTCTATGAATTCGAGATCGCGCTCTCGAAGATCCCGCTGCCCGGCGGCGAGCTGCCGCCGCCGCCGTGGCTGGTGGACCGGCTGCTGCGCAACATCCTCGTGGATGTGACGGGTAATACCCACCGCACCGAGATCTCCATCGACAAGTTCTACGCGCCGGATGGCCCCACCGGCCGGCTGGGCCTGGTGGAGTTCCGCTGCTTCGAGATGCCGCCGGACTGGCGCATGAGCCTTGCCCAGCAGCTGCTGCTGCGCGCGCTCATCTCCCGCCTGTGGCGCGCGCCCATCCAGGGCAACTGCGCCCGCTGGGGCACCATCCTCAACGACCGCTTCATGCTGCCCCATTACGTGTGGCAGGATTTCGCGGACGTGCTGGAGGATCTCGGCGACCACGGCTACGTCTTCGATCCCGAGTGGTTCAAGGCGCAGTACGAGTTCCGCTTCCCGGCCTTCGGCCAGGTGCAGCGCGCTGGCGTGGACCTGGAGGTCCGCCAGGCGCTGGAGTGCTGGCACGTGCTGGGCGAGGAGGGCGTGATCGGGGGCACCGCGCGCTACGTGGACAGCTCGGTGGAGCGCTTGCAGGTGAAGGTGGAGGGCTTCAACCCCGCCCGCCATATCGTCACCTGCAACGGCCGGCGGGTGCCGCTGGCGCCCACAGGGCGCAACGGCACCTTCGTGGCCGGGGTGCGCTACAAGGCGTGGCAACCCTGGTCGGGGCTCCACCCGACCATTCCGGTGCACTCGCCGCTCACGTTCGATGTGGTGGACACCTGGAGCCAGCGCTCGCGGGGCGGCTGCGTCTACTATGTGTCCCATCCGGGCGGGCGCAACTATGACACCTTCCCGGTCAATTCCTACGAGGCGGAGGCCCGCCGGCTCGCCCGCTTCCAGGATTACGGGCATACGCCGGGTGTCACGCACGTTCCGGCCGAGACGGCGCCGGACGAGTTCCCGACCACGCTGGACCTGCGCCGGCCGATCGGGGTTTGACGCGGCGCCGGCTGCGGAAAACGCTTGTTTCACGAGCAGGGGCGGCGGTCTGCCGCCCCTGTTCGTGTCGGTACCTGCAGCGGCGGTGCCTGCTGGCGCGCTTTCAAGGGCGCCTTGCCTTGGAGGGGCCTTGGCGCGGATGATGCTTCGCGTGCAGGGTCTGGCATAATCGTAAACCCGGCCGCAGGGCGGCCGTGGGGAAAGGGTTCTTCGTGTCGGGGGCGGAACAGCGCAGCGAGGTTTTCGAGAAAGCTGCGGCGGAGAGCCTGCTCGGCGGCTACCGGACCCTGCCGGGCGTCCGCGACGAGATGCTGGACGCGGAGGGCCGCCCGCGCGCCCATTGGGTGCCATTCCTCGCCGCCCTCGCGCAGATGGGGCCGGAGGAACTGCGCCGCCGCTTCGGCTCCGCCGACCGCTACCTGCGGGATTCGGGCGTCTTCTACCGGGTCTATGACGACGCCGGCGGCGGCGAGCGGCCGTGGTCTCTCAGCCATGTGCCGCTGCTGATCGAGCAGTCAGACTGGACCGCACTTTCCGCCGGCCTCATCCAGCGCGCGGAATTGCTGGAAGCGGTGCTTCAGGATCTTTACGGCCCTGCGCGCCTCGTCAGCGACGGGGACCTGCCGGCGGCGGTGGTGGCGGGCAGCGACGAGTTCCTACGGCCGCTGGTGGGTGTGAAGCCCTATGGCGGCCGCTATCTGCGGCTGTACGCTGCGGATGTGGGCCGGGGTCCGGACGGGCGCTGGTGGGTGCTGGCCGATCGCGCCCAGGCGCCCTCGGGCACCGGCTACGCGCTGGAGAACCGCCTGGCGATGACACGGGCGCTGCCGGATGTCTCGCGTGCATTGCGCATGCAGCGTGTGGCGAGCTTTTTCCAGGCGCTGCGCACCTCGCTGATGAAACTCGACCGGACCGGCGAAGGCCGCATCGGCCTGCTCACGCCCGGCCCCTTGAACGAGACCTATTTCGAGCACGCCCTGCTTGCCCGCTATCTCGGCTTCCTGCTGGTGGAGGGCGAGGATCTCTCCGTGCGCGGAGACCGGCTGCATGTGCGCACGGTGGCGGGCCTCAAGCCCATCGACGTGCTGTTGCGGCGCCTCGATGCCGATTTCGCCGACCCGCTGGAGCTGAATGCGCGCTCACGCCTCGGCGTGCCCGGCCTCGTGCAGGCGCTGCGGGAAGGGGGTGTCGCCTTCGCCAATGCGCTGGGTAGCGGCCTCGTGGAGGTGCCGGCGCTGCTCGCCTTCCTGCCGCGCATCGCCATGCGGGTGCTGGGCGCTCCTCTGAAGCTGCCCCACGTGGGCACCTGGTGGTGCGGGCAGGATGCCGAGCGCGCGCAGGTGATGGAGCATCTGGACGAGCTGGTGGTCGGCTCTGCGTTCGGGCGGCCGGTGCCCGTGCTGCCTTCCGGCGGCTCGGTGCTGGGGGCGGACCTCGGCGCGGCGGACCGCCGCCGCCTCTCGACCCTGCTGGCGCGGCGCGGGGTGGAACTGGTGGGGCAGGACATCGCGCGCCTGTCCACCACCCCGGTGTGGACCGGCGACCGGCTGACGCCGCGCCCCTTCATGTTGCGCGTGTTCCTCGCCGCTACCGACAACGGCTGGGTGGTGATGCCCGGCGGCTTCTGTCGCATCTCCTCCACGCCCGATGCGCGGGCCATCTCGCTGCAGAAGGGCGACCGCTCGGCCGACGTTTGGGTGCTCGCAGACCATGCGGTATCGGAGGCGACTTTGCTGCCGAGCCCGGACAACGTGAAGGTGCGCCGTTCTTCCGGCACCCTGCCGAGCCGGGCGGCGGACAACCTGTTCTGGCTCGGCCGCTACGTGGAGCGGGCCGAGGCGACGCTGCGCCTCTCGCGCGTGCTGGTGGGCCGGCTCGCGGAGAGCGCTGATACCGGCGTGAGCCCGCTGGTTTCCCGGCTGCTCGGCCTGCTGGGGGCCTGGGGTGCCATGCCGCGTGATCTCGCGCGGGCCACGCCCGCCCGCTACGCGGTGGCCGTTCTCACCCGCCGCGACGTGCCCGGCGCACTGCCCCAGCTGGTTCTGGCGGCGCGGGCGGCGGCCTCCGTCATCCGCGATCGCTTCTCGCCCGATGCCTGGAAGGCGCTGGTGGATCTCGAAGCCTGCGTGCTCGCTCCCATCAATGCCGCGCCCTCGGAGGCCGATGCCCACGAACGGGCGGATACGGCGCTGCGCATCATCGCCGCCTTCGCGGGCCTCGCCAGCGAGAACATGAACCGGCTCACCGGCTGGCGCTTCCTGGAGCTGGGGCGGCGCACGGAACGGGCCATCAGCACCCTGCGCTTCGCCCGCACCTTCGGCGAGAGCGGGGCGCCCGGCTCTCTCGATGCGCTGCTCCAGGTGGCGGACAGCCAGATCACCTATCGCAGCCGCTATGTGATGATGGAGGCGCGCGGGCCGGTGCTGGACCTCGTGCTGCTCGATCCCGACAACCCGCGCTCCGTGGCGTTCCAGGTGGACCGCATGGCGGAGCACCTGCGGGTGCTGCCCGGCCGCGACCATGATGCGCCGCCGCCTTTGTGGGAGCGCCTGGTGGCGCGCATGCGGGCGGAGTTGGCCGCCGCTACGGCCGAGAGCTTCGACGCGGCATGGTTCGACGACAGGGAGAAGAACCTGATGCAGCTGTCGGACGAGATCGCCGCCCACTATTTCCTTCAGGGCCATTCGCCCGAAATGACCATGACCCTGGCGATGTGAGGCGGCGGCATGCTCTACGACATCCGCCAGACCACTTCTTATACTTATGCCGTTCCGGTGCGGGTGGCGCGTCAGGTGCTGCGCATGACGCCTGTGGACCGGCTCGGCCACCAGCATGTCATCGCCCATGTGCTCGACCTCTCGCCGGAGGCGGCGGAGCTGGAGCGGGGCACCGACTTCTTCGGCAACGGGCTCACCTGGCTCACCCTCGACCAGCCCCACGACCGGCTGCAGATCTCCACCCGCAGCCGGGTGGACGTGAGCGCCACGCCGCTGCCCGACCCCTCCGCGACACTGAGCGTGGACGATGTACGCGCCATGGCGGCCGGCGCTTTCGATCTCGGCGCGCGCTCGCCGGTGCACGGGCTGTTTCCCAGCCGCGCCATCCCGGTCGAGGCCGCCATCACGGAATGGGCGGGCCTGAGCTGCCCCGGCGATCGGCCGATCCTGGCGGCGGCCCTGGAGCTGATGCAGCGCATCAAGGACGATTTCACCTACGAGCCCGGCTCCACCATGGTCACGACGCCTCCCCACGAGGCGTTCATGGCGCGGCGCGGGGTGTGCCAGGATTTCGCGCAGGTGATGATCGCCGGTCTGCGGGGGCTCGGCCTGCCGGCGCGCTACGTCTCCGGCTATCTGCGCACGGTGCCGCCGGAAGGCGAGCCGCGCCTCGAAGGGGCGGACGCCACCCATGCCTGGGTGGAGATCTGGTGCGGCCTGGACGTGGGCTGGATCGGGCTCGACCCCACCAACGCCATCCCCGCCGGTGACGACCACATCATCCTGGCCGTGGGCCGCGACTATGCCGATGTGGCGCCCGTGGACGGCGTGATCGTCTCCTCGGGCGACCACATGCTGGCGGTGGGCGTGGACGTGATCCCGGTGGAGCGGTAGGGCGCGGGCGGGTCTCATCCGCCCGCGGAAGGGACCCCTGCAAGCGGGCCCAGTTCGCTCGAAATGCATTCACATCGTCAGTTGGAGCGCTTCCCGTGAGCCGATGCGAACGGGAAGCGCTCCAACACTTATTGCAGGGTGGCCGGCGCCTCGGTCTTCGCGGCCGCCTGGGCGGTGATCTCGTGGGCCTGCAGGCCGGCGGCGAGCTCGTCCAGGATGCGCTGCACCTCGTGGCTCGCCGTATTGAGCGTGGTCAGGGCCTCAAGGGCCTCGCCGGGCCGGTTCTCCTCATGCAGGCGCAGCGCCAGCTGGGCCGCGGCATGCACCTGCCGGTGCGGTTCCACCAGGGCCGCGAAGGCCGGCAGGCGGCGGATGGCGGGAATGTCCACCCGCTCGTACCACTTGCCGAGGCGGCAGTTGTGGTGGTCCGGCACCTCGTGGACATGCCACTGCGACCGGCCCATCAGCACGTCCACCACCCGCTTCTTGAACAGGACGTGGTCGATCTTCGCCATCTCGCACAGGGCGAGTGGGGAATCGGCATTGAACCAGTCGCGGGCGGAGCTGGAGAAACGGTCGTTGCTGTTCTGCAGGCTGGTGGCCATGCGCATCAGCATCTTCTCGTTCTCGGTGGAGAGATCAGCGCTCTGGCACACCCGCGCGCCGATCTCCTCGCTGGCGATCTTCTGCTGGGAGAGCACGGTGGCGATGGCGTCCATGCTACGGGCCACGGTGTTCACCGTGCCGTCGATGTCGGTGACGGCGGCGGAGACCTGCTCGATGTCCTCGATGCTGGCGCCCACCGCTTCCTCCGAGCGGGCCATGGCCTCGCCCATGCGGGTGATGACCGCGCGCATGCCGTCGACGCGCTTGCCGATTTCCTCGGTGGCGGCGCCTGTCTGGTTGGCGAGGGCCTTCACTTCCTGCGCGACGATGGCGAAGCCCTTGCCGGCGTCGCCCGCGCGGGCCGCCTCGATGGTGGCGTTCAGGGCCAGCAGGTTGGTCTGCTTGGCGATGGTGTCGATCACCTTCAGCACGTCGGCGATCCGGTCGAACGCGGCGACGAGCTCGGTGGAGCGCTTGCGCGTCTCCTCGGTCGCATCGCTGATGGCGACGGTGGTCGTGCGCAGGCTGTCCACCGCCTGCGTGGCGCGGCTGGAGGCGCGGCTTGCGCCCTGGGCGTCGTTCAGCGCATCGTTGCTGGAGCGGGAGATGTCCTCGATGCTGGTCACCAGCTCGCTGACCGCCGAGGCGACGCTCTGCGAGCCCTCGGTCGCGCGATGGGTGTTGCGCGTGAGGTAGGCCAGTTCGATGGACACCTCGTTCACGTTGGCGACGGTGCCGGCGAGGTTCTTCAGGTTCCTGAGGTCGCGCTGGTGCGCCTCGTCGATGATCTGCCGGGAGAGGGCGCGCACCGCGACCGTGCTTTCAACCGCCGCCACGGCGGAGGCGAAGCGGCGGCCCACGCTCTTGAGCGAGGCGGCGCGGCCGGGCAGAAATACATGCCGCGACAGGCGCAGGCAGGTGCCTTCCATGGCGGCGTCCAGCGCGTCCAGCAGCACCTGCGCGGGCATGCCGCCGTCCAGCAGGCGGTTCACGGCCGCGTTGGTGGGAGCGTCGTAGAGATCGGTGACCGCCTGGCCGACCTGCAGCGCAAGGTTCGGCTCCAGACCCGCCGTCGCCGCTGCGATCGCGGCGGCAATCTCGGGCGCCTCCTCGTGGGCGGGGGCGTAGGAGGAATGGGACACGGCAGACACGAGGCGCTCCTCTTATCGTTCAGTTGGTCCCGCTGCCGCGGTCCGAATGGCGAATCGCGGCAGCGGGACGAGCTTTCGTGTCCCCTTATTATTCCGAAGGGCTGTCTTAAAACTCTCCGGTATTTCCCTAGCTGGCTCTCCAAAGCGCCAGGGGTTCAGAGCGTCGCCATGTCGATGACGAAGCGATACTTCACGTCGCTCTTGAGCATGCGCGCGAAGGCGGCCTCGATGTCGCCCATGGCGATCATCTCCACGTCTGCGGTGATGCCGCGCTCGGCGCAGAAGTCGAGCATCTCCTGGGTTTCCGCGATACCGCCGATGAGCGAGCCGCCGATGGAGCGGCGGGCGAAGATGAGGTTCGCGACCGACGGCGAGGGGTGGGGCGAGGACGGCACGCCCACCAGCGTCATGGCCCCGTCGCGCTTCAGCAGGACGGTGAAGGCGTCGAGGTCGTGCGGCGCGGCCACGGTGTTCAGGATGAAGTCGAAGCTGCGGGCGTGGGCCTTCATCTCGTCCGGGTTGCGGGAGACCACCACCTCGTGGGCCCCGAGGTCGCGCGCCGCCTGCACCTTGGAGGGCGAGGTGGTGAAGGCCACCACATGGGCGCCCAGGGCGCGGGCGAGCTTCACGCCCATGTGGCCGAGGCCGCCGATGCCGACGATGCCCACCTTCTTGCCAGGCCCGGCCTTCCAGTGGCGCAGCGGCGACCATGTGGTGATGCCGGCGCACAGCAGCGGCGCGGCGGCCGCGAGATCGGCGGCGCCGTGGGTGATCCGCAGCACGAAGTGCTCGTCCACCGTGACCGCGCCGGAATAGCCGCCGTAGGTGTTCTCGCCGGAGCCGTCGAGCCAGCCGCCATAGGTCTGCTGGAAGCCGTGGGGCCCTTCGCAATACTGCTCCAGGCCATCGTCGCAGGAGAAGCAGTGGCGGCAGCTGCCCACCAGGCAGCCCACGCCCACCGTGTCACCCACCTTGAACTTGCTCACCTTACCGCCGATGGCGGTGACGCGGCCGACGATCTCGTGGCCGGGCACCATGGGATAGCGCATGCCCGGCCACTCGCCGCGGGCGGCGTGGAGGTCGGAATGGCAGACACCGCAATAGAGGATCTCGATGGCCACGTCCTTCGGGCCGGGGGCGGCGCGCTCGATGGTGACGGGGGCGAGGGGGGCGGAGGCGAACTGGGCGGCGAAGGCTTTCATTTGCACGGCATGGTCCTTTGCGGCAGGCGTGACCTGCTTGGCCTCGGGCGCCGGGCGGCGCCGTTCGGCGGTGGCCCTGGGGGGCAGGCCGGAATGCGCTGCAATGTGCCGCGCGGGGCCGCGCCTCACTATCGCGATGATGCCAATCTTTTGCACGATCCTGCCAATGTGCGTCGCCCGGGCTTTCCGCGCCGCGCGCGCCATGCGAGGAGGGCGAAGGAGGTCCGGCGATGCGCGAGCTTCTCGAAACCATGTGCGGCATCGTGGAGCGGCATGTGCCTGGCGAGCGGCAGGAAACCCCGATCGAGGGGCTTGCCCTCTATAGGATGCGCACCAGCCGCCATCCCCTGCACGCGTTTTATTACCCACGGCTTTGCATCATTCTGCACGGCAGCAAGAGCGTGAGCCTGGGGGAGGACGCCTTCCAGGTCGATCCCGCCACCTTCTTCCTGGTGGCGGCGGACCTGCCGGTGTCCTCGCGGGTGTTCGTCGCCGCGGACGGGCGGCCGCACATGGCGCTCACGCTCGATCTCGACCGCTCGCTGCTGGCGCAGGTGCTGGCGCGACTGCCGGAGCGGACCGGCGCGGCCGAGCCGTCGGCGGGCCTCGTCACCGCGCCCATGCGGCCGGAGCTGCTGGAGCCCCTGGCGCGCCTCCTGGCCCTGCTCGATCGCCCGCAGGAGGCGGATTTCCTCCTCCCGCTGATCCTCCAGGAGGTCTATTTCCGGCTGCTGCTGGGCCCGCTGGGCGACACGCTGGCGCAATATGCGCTGGGCGGCTCGCGGCTTTCGCAGATCGGTCGGGCCACGGACTGGATCAAGTCCAACTTCGCCGGGCCCATGAGCATCGAGGCGCTGGCGGAGCTGGCGGGCATGAGCGTCACCTCGTTCCACCGGCATTTCAAGGGCATCACGCGCATGACTCCGCTGGAGTATCGCATGCAGATCCGCCTGCAGGAGGCACGGCGCCTGCTGCTCACGCAGCGGCTGACGGCGGGCGCGGCGGGGCTGGCGGTGGGCTATGACAGCCAGTCGCAGTTCAGCCGTGATTACAAGCGCATGTTCGGCGCGCCGCCGGCCAGCGACACCGCGCGCCTCGTCGCCGCCCCGTGAGGCGGCGCGGGCCCGGCGTGGTAAGGCCGGGCCCGCTCTTCCCTGGCCGACGCCTCTGCTCAATTCCGCTCGGCATTCGAGCAAGGCCCGCTCGGCGCCGGTCGAGGACCGGCGCCGATGGCGTCAATACACGCTCTCGTAGATGCGCTCGATGTCGGCGCGGGTCATGTCGCGGGCGTTGCAGGCGATCAACCGGCGGATGCCGGTGTCGACCTCCTCCGCCATGGACGGGATGGCGTCCCTCGGCACGCCCAGCTCGCGCATGCGGATCTCAAGGCCCATGGCCGGAACCAGGGTCTCGATATCGGCCACCAGGGCCTCGGCCGCCTCGGCGTCGGAGGCGAAGGCGCGGCCCGGCAGGGTCTGGCGGGCGAGCTCGGCATAGAGCGGCATCGCCACCGGCAGGTTGAAGCGCATGATGGGCGCCATGACGATGGCGTTGGAGTGGCCGTGGGGCACGTGGTAGCGCGCGCCCAGCGGATAGGCGAGGGCATGGATGGCCGCCACCGAGGCGTTCACGAACGCCATGCCCGCCAGCAGCGAGCCCTGGAGCATGGCGGCGCGGGCCTCCACGTTCCTGCCGTCCTTCACCACCGTGCGGATGTTGGCGGAGAGCAGCTGCAGCGCCTTCACGGCCAGCGCGTCGGCCAGCAGGTTCTTGGCGGTGCGGCTGGTGAAGGCCTCGATGGCATGCACCATGGCGTCGAGGCCGGTGGCGGCGGTGATGCGCGGCGGCAGGCCGAGGGTCAGCTCGGGGTCCAGCAGCGCCACGTCAGGCAGGAGCTGCGGGGCGTAGATGGCCTTCTTGCGTCCTTCCGCGTCCGTCACCACAGAGACCCAGGTGACCTCCGAGCCGGTGCCGGCGGTGGTGGGCACCTGGATCAGGGGCGCGCGGGTGCCCTTGGCGAGGTTGGTGCCGTACATCTCCGCGATGGGCTGGTCGCTCTTGATCATGAGCGCCACCAGCTTCGCGGTATCGAGGGAGGACCCGCCGCCGATGCCGATGACGCCGTCGGCTGCGAACGCTTTCGCCCGCTCCACGGCCGCGAGCACCACGGAGACCGGCGGGTCTGCCGCCACGTCGGAGAAGATATCCACGGCGATGCCGGCCTCGGCCAGAGACGCCTTGGCGGTGTCGGAAAAGCCCAGGGTGACGATGCCGGGATCGCACACGATGAGCACGCGGGTGGAGCCCAGCTCCTGCATGAGGGCGCCGAGGCGCTTCAGGCCGCCGGCCTCGCTGACGATGCGGCGCACGCTTCTGAACGTATAGTTCATGGCACTATCCAGATCTTGGAATGTTGTCGGAACGTGAAGAGAACGCGCGCGTCAGCGGATGCCGCCCAGGCACATGTACTTGATCTCCACGAAGTCATCGACGCCGTACTTGGAGCCTTCCCGGCCGATGCCGGATTCCTTGATGCCGCCGAAGGGCGCCACCTCGGTGGAGATGATGCCCTCGTTGATGCCGAGGATGCCGTATTCCAGCGCCTCCGCCACGCGCCAGATGCGGCCGATGTCGCGGGCATAGAAATAGGCGGCGAGGCCATACTGGGTGTCGTTGGCCATGCGGATGGCCTCGTCCTCGGTCTCGAACTTGAACAGAGGCGCCACGGGGCCGAAGATCTCCTCCGAGAACAGCTCCATGTCCTGGGAGACCTCGGTGAGGATGGTGGGCTCGTAGAAATTGCCGCCCAGCGCGTGGGGCTTGCCGCCCGCCAGCACCTTTGCGCCCTTCTCCACGGCGTCCTTCACCAGCCGGTCCACCTTGGCGAAGCCCTTCTGGTTGATGAGCGGGCCGGTGGTGACGCCGGCCTCGAAGCCCTGACCCACCTTCATGGCCGACACCGCCGCCGCCAGCTTCTCGGCGAAGGCGTCGTAGACGCCCGCCTGGACGATGATGCGGTTGGCGCACACGCAGGTCTGCCCCGCGTTGCGGTACTTGGACATCATGGCCCCGGCCACCGCCGCGTCGAGGTCGGCGTCGTCAAAAACGATGAAGGGCGCGTTGCCGCCCAGCTCCAGGCTCACCTTCTTCACCGTGCCGGCGCACTGGGACATGAGCAGCTTGCCCACCGGCGTGGAGCCGGTGAAGGAGAGCTTGCGCACGATGGGGTTGGCGGTCATCTCGCCGCCCACGGCCGCGCCCTGCTGGGCCGTCACCACATTGAACACGCCGGCCGGAATGCCCGCCCGCTCGGCCAGCTCCGCCAGGGCAAGGGCGGACAAGGGCGTGTCCTCGCCCGGCTTCACCACGGCGGTGCAGCCGGCGGCGAGCGCGGGCGCCACCTTGCGGGTGATCATGGCGTTGGGGAAGTTCCAGGGGGTGATGGCCGCCACCACGCCGATGGGCTGCTTGATGACCATGATGCGCTTGTCGGCGCCGTGGCTCGGGATCACATCGCCGTAGATGCGCTTGCCCTCTTCGGCGAACCACTCGATGAAGGAGGCGCCGTAGGCCACTTCGCCGCGCGCTTCCGCGAGCGGCTTGCCCTGCTCGGCGGTCATGATCTTCGCCAGGTCGTCCTGGGCCGCCATGATCAGCTCGAACCACTTGCGCAGGATGACCGCGCGCTCCTTGGCGGTCTTGGCGCGCCAGGCGGGCAGCGCCTTGTCCGCGGCCTCGATGGCGCGGCGGGTCTCGGCGGCGCCCATGTCCGGCACCTGGGCCAGGGTGGCGCCGTCGGCCGGGTCGGTCACGGCGAAGGTCCTGGCGCTGTCGGCGGCGGCCCAGGTGCCGTCGATATAGGCCTTGTCGCGCAGCAGCGCGGTGTCGGTGAGGGTGGGAAGGGCCATGGCGGGAAGCCTCCTCGGCAGATCGGCTTGAATTTGCAGCGGTGGCGGCGGGCTTTGCCGCCACCCGTGTCTTGCGCGTGTCGCGCGGTGCACGAGCGAAACTGAACCGGCGCCGGTCGAAGACCGGGGCCGGTGGTCTCAGAGCACCGACTGGTAGATGGCGAAGGCGTCGGCCTGGGTCACGGGGCGCGGATTGTTCATCAGCAGCCGCTCCACCTTCATGGCGTCCACTGCGAGGCGCTCCAGGTCGTCTTCGCTCACGCCCACGTCGGCGAGGCGCTGGGCGAAGGGCATGCGCGCCACCATCTCCTGCATGAAGGCGATGAAGGCATCGGCCGCCGCGTATTCAGTGCCGAAGCTGCGGCCCGGCAGCACCACGCCCGCCAGCTCCGCGTAGAGAGCGGTCGCGGCCGGCTTGTTGAAGTGCAGCACCGGGGTGAGCACCAGCGCGTTGGAAAGGCCATGCGGCACGTGGAAGTGCCCGCCCAGCGGATAGGCGAGGGCGTGCACCGCCGCCACCGGCGCATTGGCGAAGGCCATGCCCGCGAGCATGGAGCCCTGCAGCATGGCGGAGCGCGCCTCCACGTCCTTCCCGTCGGCGATCACGCGGTCCATGTTGGCCGCGAGCAGGCTCAGGGCCTTGATGGCGAGGGCGTCGGAGACGGCGTTCTTCTTGTGCTTGCTGGTGAAGGCCTCGATGGCGTGCACCATGGCGTCGATGCCGGTGGCGGCGGTGACCGCCGGCGGCAGGCCGGTGGTAAGGCTCGCGTCGAGCACCGCGATGTCCGGGTAGAGCAGGGGGCTCACCACGCCCTTCTTCTCGTGGGTCGGGGTGGTGACGATGGAGATGGGCGTCACCTCCGATCCCGTGCCGGCGGTGGTGGGCACCTGGATCAGCGGCAGGCGCGGCCCGCGGGCGAGGCCGATGCCGTAGATGTCGCGCAGGGCCTGGGGCGCACCCAGCAGCAGCGCCACCAGCTTCGCCGTGTCCATGGAGCTGCCGCCGCCGATGCCGATGATGACGTCGGCCCCCGCGATCCGCGCGGCGTCCACGGTGGCGAGAACCACTGTTTCGGGCGGGTCGGCCTGCACGTCGGTGAAGACCTCCACCGGCTGGCCGGCGGCGGCGAATGCCTCCAGCACCGGGGCGATCACGCCGGACTTCACGAGCCCGGCGTCGGTGACGATCATCGGCTTGCTCGCGCCGAGCTCGGCGCCGAGCGCCGGCAGGCGGGCGGCGCCGCCGATTTCCTGGATCACGTAGGGGGTGGTTTCGAAGGAGAAGTTCAGGGTCATCGCAATCGCCATGGAAACGAGGGCAGGGGAGGGGGTCAGCTTGCGGTGACCACCCCGCGCTCGATGTTGAACACCTGATCGACCAGATCGGACGAATGGGTGGCGTCGGATTCCGAGAGCAGCACGCACATGCCTTCGCTGCGCAGCTTGCCGATCACCTCCGTGAGGCGGCGCGAGAGCACCGGCGCCACGCCCTCGAAGGGCTCGTCGAGCAGCAGCAGCCGCCGGCCCGGCATGAGCGCGCGGCCGAGCGCCACCAGCTTCTGCTGGCCGCCCGAGAGCTGGAGCGCCTTGCGGTCGCGGTACTGCGCGATCTCGGGCATGAGGGAGTAGATCCATTCGAGGCGCGCGGGGGCATCCTTCAGCTTGTTGGCCCAGGCCGGCATCAGGATGTTCTCTTCCACCGTCAGGGTGGGGATGAGGCGGCGGTCCTCCGGCAGGTAGCTGATGCCCATGGGCGCGCGGCAGTGGGCCTCCTTGTCGCCGATGGAGGCGCCGTCGAACACGATCTTCCCCGCGATGGCGGTGAGCCCCATGATGGAGCGGATGAGCGTGGTCTTGCCGGCGCCGTTGCGGCCGATGAGACCCACCATCTTGCCCGAGGGGATCTCCATGCTCACCTCCCGCAGGATCGGGATGCCGGCGATGGACACGTCGAGGTTGGAGATGGCGAGCGTCATGCCACGGAACTCCCCTGCTGGGCGGCGGGCTTGTGGTCGGAATGGCCGGTGACGAGTTCGCGCACGCGGGCGTCGGCGAGCACGGCGTCCGGCGGACCGTCAGCGATGATCTCGCCGCTGTAGAAGGCGAGGATGCGCGACACGTAGCGGCGCACCACCTCCATGTCGTGCTCCACGAACAGCACGGTGAGGCCGTGATGGCGCACCGCCGCCATCACAGTGTCCATGAGGTCGCCCTTCTCGTCCACGCTGACGCCGGAGGTGGGCTCGTCGAGCAGCAGCATCTTCGGGTTGCCGATCATCGCCATGGCGATGTCGATGAGCTTGCGCGAGCCCTGGGGCACGGCCGTGACGCGGGCGTCGCGATACGCCGCCACCTTGAACTCGGCCAGGATCTCCTCGGCCTTGGCGATGCGCGCCTTGGTGTGGAGCGGCTTCAGGAACGAGGGGTGCGGGCTCTCGGCCGCGGCGAGCGCGATCACGAGGTTGTCGAGCACCGTCAGCTCCGGGAAGAGCTGCGCCACCTGGAACGAGCGGGCAAGGCCCGCGCGGGTGATGGCGCGCGGGGCGAGGCCCAGGATGGCGTTGCCATCCATGAAGATCTCGCCCGAGGTGGGCGGCAGGTAGCCGGTGACCATGTTGATGAAGGTGGTCTTGCCGGCCCCGTTGGCGCCGATGACGCCCACGATCTCGCCCTTCTCGATCTTGACGTCGAGGTCCTTGGCGGCGGTGACTGCCCCGAAGGACTTGTTCAGCTTGCGGGTTTCGAGGATGGCGGTCATGCGCGGACGCCTCCGGTGCGGGCGTTCGTGGGAGAGGAGGCCGCGGGCACGGGGGCCTCGGCGCGGCGGGTGAAGAGGCTCCACAGGCCCTTGGGCAGGAACACCACGATGCCGAGCAGGGTGAAGCCCAGGATCATCTGCCAGGCGTTGGGCAGGAACTCGATGGCGTAGGTGCGCACCAGGGCGAACACGATGGCCGCCAGGAACGGGGCGAACACGCTGCCCGTGCCGCCCAGGAGGGCGATGAACACGAACTCGCCGGAGGTGGTCCAATAGGCCATGTCCGGGTCCACGTGGCCGGTGGCCAGCGCGGTCAGGCCGCCGCCCAGCGCCGACACAGCGGCTGCGGCCACGTAGTTGGCGTAGTTGATCCAGCGCGGGGACAGGCCGAGATATTCCACCCGCACCTCGTTCTCGCGGATCGCCTCGCAGGTCATGCCCACGGCCGAGCGGTAGTAGCGGTGGAGGAAGAAGGCCACGCCCGCCGCCGCGACGACGGTGAGGACGAACACCACGTGGGTCGCCTGCTCGCCGCCGGAGATGGTCTGGCCGAGGAGGGTCCAGTTGTTGACGTTGAAGCCGTCGGTGGAGCCCAGCTCCTGGCTCTTCACCAGCACTCCGTAGAGGATCATGGAGAAGGCCAGCGACAGCATGGCGAAGAAGATCTCGCGGTAGCGCGTCATCAGCAGGCCGAGCACCATGGCGAGCACCACCGCCGCCGCCACGCCCACCGCCAGCAGCACGAGGCCGGCGGAGACGCCCAGGAACTGGCCGCCCATGCCCACCGCATAGCCGCCGACGCAATAGAAGAGGCCCTGCCCGAAGGAGACGAGGCCTGCCTTCATCTGCATCACCACGCCCTGCACCACGAGTGCCTTGGCGAGGGCCATGGTGAGCAGGAAGATCAGCCAGCCGGGCGCGAGCAGCGTGCCGCCCGCGAGCAGGACGACCGCAAGGCCGATCAATGCGATTTCAGTCTTGTCGAGGCGCATGGGTCAGATCTTTCTTGCGAGCGTGCGGCCGAACAGGCCCTGGGGCCGGATGGCCAGCACCAGGGACATGACGCCGTAGATCACGAACAGCTCGAACTGCGGGGCGAAGTGCACTGCGGCGGCGCGGGAAAGGCCGAGCAGCAGGGCGCCCACGGCCGCGCCCTCGATGGAGCCCATGCCGCCGACCACCACCACCGCGAAGGCGAGCACGATGACTTCCACGCCGATGCCGGGCACCACCGAGATGGAGGGCGCGGTCAGCGCGCCGGCGAGGGCGCCGAGCGTGGTGCCGATGAGGAAGGTGAGGGTGAACATGCGCCGCACGTTCACGCCCATGGCGCGGGCCACCTCCCGGTCGTGGATCACGGCGCGCAGGATCTTGCCGAGGTTGGTGCGCTCCAGCCACGCCCACAGGGCAAGGCCCACCGCCACCGCGATGGAGATCAGCACCAGGTCGTAGTTCGACACCTTGAGCCCGGCGATGGTGGAGCGCCCGAGCGCGGTGTAGGGCTGGTAGGCGAAATAGGGGTTCACGCCCCACACCAGCTTCATCGCGTCTTCGAGGATGAGCAGCAGGGCGTAGGTGATGATGACCATCAGGATCTCATCGCGCCCGTACATGAACTGCAGCAGGCCGCGTTCCACCAGCGTGCCCACCACGAGGCCGGCGACGATGGCGCTGCCGATGAGCAGCAGGAAGCTCACGCCGGCCGAGCCGGTGCCGTCGGCGAAGTACCAGCCGATGGCGGAGGCGGCCGCATAGGCGCCGATGGCGTAGAACGAGCCATGGGCCATGTTGAGAATGCGCATGACGCCATAGATCACCGTCAGGCCGGCGGCGACCAGGAACAGCCAGGACGCATAGATGGTGCCGTCGATCAATACGGCGAGAAAGCTCATCATAGGACCGCATCCGTCTTTGGGGCGAGGGAGCCGGCGGGGTTGCCGCCGGCTCCAGGGGCTCGGGATCGAGGCCGGTCAGGAGATCCCGAGCTGTCGCGGCTTCTCGAGTTGCAGGCTTCTCAGTTGCCTGTTCGTCAGTTGCCGATTGCTCAGTTGCACTTGGCGCCGGGGAAGCCGGCCTTGATCCACGCGTCGGAGGTGGTGCCGTCCGGCGGGGTCACGCAGTCGCCCGAGAAGGTGATGACGTTCTCGATGACCGCCTTGCCGGTCTTCGGGTCGTACTTGTAGGTGCCGTAGGAGATGGGCTGCACGGCCTGGTGGCCGTCGGCGCGGTCCATCTTCACGGTGCCGCTGACGGACTCGAAGGTGGAGCCCTTGAAGGCCGCCGCGATGGCGTCGGTGGCGGGGAGGGTGCCGTCGCCCTTGCCGGCCTTCTCGGCCGCCGCCTTCAGGCCCAGGATGGCCTGCGCCATCTTGGTGGCCGGGTAGGTGGGGGCCATGTCGTAGGCGGCGGTGTAGGCCTTCACGAACCAGTCGTTCAGCTCGTTCTTCGGGGCGAAGGCGCCGAACGGGCCGCGGGCGCCGATGATGGTGCCGTTGGGGGCCTGGTCCTTGAAGCGGTCGATGGCGGACTCGCCGCAGGTGAGCACCAGCGTGGCGTCGTCCAGCAGGCCGCGGGCGTTGGCCTGGAGCACGAAGGCCTCCATGTCGCCACCCCAGAAGGAGGAGTGCACCACTTCCGGCTTCTTCACCGAGAGCGCCGAGATCTCAGCGCCGTACTGGCCCTGGAACACCTTCGGCATCTGGTTCTCGACCACCTTGGTCTTCGGCATGGTCTGCGCGAGGGCGAGGGTGAAGTCGTGCCAGCTGTCCTGGCCCCAGGCGTAGTTCTGCTGGATGCCGGCGATCTTGGTGACGTCGGGCTTGGTGGCCGCGAGGTAGCGGGCCGCGCCGATGTTATCCACGGCCGCGTCGAGGCCGGTGCGGAAGGAATACTTCGGGTTCGCGTCCTCGACGAACAGGCGCGAGGTGCCGCAATCGTAGAACACCGTGAGGGCCTTCAGCTCCTCCGCCACGGGGGCGATGGCGAGGCAGTCGCCGGAGGAGATGTAGCCGACCACGGCGTCCACCTTCTGGCGCTGCACGAGGTTGCGGAACTCCTCCACCTGCTTGGTGGCGCCGCCGGCCTCGTCGATGATGACGGCTTCGATCTCGGCGCCGTTGATGCCCTTGGTGTTGTAGGGGGCGGGCAGGGTGCCCTTGTTGAGGCCTTCCACCAGCACCTTGGCGGCGTTGGCGGAGGGAATGCCGAACGGGCCGGCCGCCGGGCCCGACAGGAAGGTGACGACGCCGACGCGGAACTTGCCGTTCTCCGCCGCGGCCGCCGGGCCCGCCAGCATGGTGGTGGCGAGGGCCGCGGCGGCGACGCCGGCCGCGATGCGGCCGTGCTTGCGGGGGGTGGATCCGTTTGTCTTCACTTGACGTTCTCCCTTTTTGAATGTGCTCGTCATTGAGTGGGGTTGGCCGCGGCGCGGCGGGCGCGCACAAGTTCCGGCGGCTGGCGCAGGTCCTCGGCGGAATAGGCGCGGATGTTGCCCAGCATGGCCTTGGCGGGGGGGAAGCGGTCGTTGGGCACCGGAGTGCCCACCGCCTGGGCCTGAAGGATCTGGTGGGTTTCCGGATCGATGAGCGAGCCGTAGCCCTCCGGGTCCTCCGGCAGCTGGAGGCGCATGCCTTCAAGCGCGGCGATGAGGGCCTTGTCGTCGTCGGCGTTGCCCACCTGCGCCACCGCCTTCGCGATGGCGACTATGCCGGTGTATGCACCCTCCGCCGCATAAGTGGGGTAGCGCCCGGTCATGGCCCGGAATTCGCTCACGAAGCGGCGGTTCTCCGGGGTGTCCGGCCAGTTGTTGTTGTGGCGGGCGGAGAGGATGAGGCCGGGCGGGGGATTGGCGCCGAGCTGCACCAGCACGTCGTAATTGGCGCCGGTGTCGAAATTGGCGACCCGCATCTGGGAGAACAGGTCCACCGCCTGCGCCTGCTTCAGGAAGGCGAGGAAATCGCCGCCCCACAGGGCCGTGACCACGATGTCCGGCTTCAGCTCCTTCAGCGCCTGGATGTAGGCGGAGTAGTCGGGCTCGTAGAGCTTGGGCCACAGCTCCGCGACCACCTCATACTTCATCCCCAGGCTGTCCATGGCGGCGAGCAGGTCGTCGCGGGAGACGTGGCCGTATTCGTAGTCGGGGTTCAGGATGGCGATGCGCTGCCAGGGCTGGGCCGCGCGGATGTCGCGCAGGTAGCGCGCGCCGGCCGCGTTGGAGGTCCAGCTGTCGTTGGAAACGCGGAAGTAATGGGCGTGCCCCGCCTCGGTGGTGAGGCGCGAGGAGGCGTGATCGGTGCCGACCAGGATGGTGGAGCGCCGCCGCGCCAGATCGCTCACCACCTGGGCGACGCCCGAGGAGACCATGCCGCACAGGAAGCGCGCGTGGTCCTTGTCGATGAAGTCCTCCGCCAGACGCAGGCCGTAGGAGGCCTTGGAGAGGTCGTCGTCCACTATGACCCTGAGGCGCGGGCCGGGCTTGCCGGTCACGCGGCCCTCGGCGATGTCGCGCAGGGCGAGGCGGATGCCCTGGATGCTGTCGGTGCCGTAGATGGTGGCCCGGCCGCTCATGGGATAGAGGCAGCCCACCACCGCGTCGGCATCCTCCTCGGAGGCGCCGAGGGTCACGCGCTCGGCGCGCACGGCAAGGCTCGTCGCCGCGAGCACGCAGCCAGCCAAAGCGATGCGTTTCAAGAGCTGGCGCAGGCGTCCGCGCGCATGGCGGCACGCCTGCAGGCACACCTTCCGTGTCTCCACGGCATCCTCCTCCCTTGCGAGCGCTCGCTCGCTTCATTCTTGTTGGACAGGGATCAGCAAGGCCCGTGCCAGTGCCCAGGGCCGGCTGTCATCCTTGCGGAGTCAGTAGTTTTTTGCAGGGGTGATGAGCGGTGAGCGCGCAGCTGAGCGGAAAGCGCTCCCCTGAGCGGCGCTCATGAGCGGAAAGCGCTCATGCCAAAGCGGCCCCCTGAGCCCGGCTCATGGCGCTTTGGCCAGGCCCGCGCGGCGTTCGAGCGAACCCGCCTCGCACCGGTCGAAAACCGGGGCCAATGACCGCGCGATGCGCTCAGAGGCCGAGGCGCTGGAGCCTGCGCTTCAGGGCGTGGCGGGAGATGCCGAGGGTTTCCGCCGCCCGCCCCTTATGGCCGCTGGCGCGGCCCAGCGCTTCCAGCAGCAGCTGGCGCTCCGCCTGATCCATATGGTCGCCGATGGTGCCGGCACTCGCGCTGGCGCCGCCGGCTTCCGCGTCGGGGACGAGGGGGGCGGTGCCCCCGCGCAGCTCCTGGGGCAGGAGATCGGGCGAGATGACCCGGCCGGGATAGAGGATGGTCAGGCGCTCGATAAGGTTCTTCAGCTCGCGCACGTTGCCGGGCCAGGGGTGGGCTTCGAGGAGAGCTGCCGTCTCGGGCGCGAGGGAGATGGGGGCGCAGCCCTCCTGGTGGGCGTAGCGGGCGGCGAAGTGGTCCGCCAGCACCAGAGCGTCGCCGGCACGCTCGCGCAGGGCCGGCACCGCCACGTTGATGACATTGAGGCGATAGTAGAGGTCCTCGCGGAACTGCCCCTCGCGCACCAGCGCGGCGAGGTCCCGGTTGGTGGCCGCCACCACCCGCACGTTGCCGGCATGAACGCTGGAGGCGCCCACCGGTCGGTAGGTGCCGTCCTCCAGGAAGTGCAGCAGCTTGGCCTGCAGCGCCAGCGGCACCTCGCCGATCTCGTCGAGGAACAGCGTGCCCCCCTCGGCCACGGCGACGAGGCCGGTGCGCTTCTGGTGGGCGCCGGTGTAGGCGCCCTTCTCGGCGCCGAACAGCTCGGCCTCGATGAGCTGCTCCGGCAGGGCGGCGCAGTTCACCTCCACGAACGGCTGGTCGGCGCGGCGGCTGCCGGCATGGATGGCCCGCGCCACCAGCGCCTTGCCGGTGCCTGACTCCCCGTGGATCAAAATGCGCGAGGTGCTGCTGCCGGCCACGCGCTCCACCGCGTCGCGAAGGGCGGCCATGGCGGGGCTCGCGCCGATGAGGCTGGCGGTGGAGAGCTGGCGGCTGCGGTGGTACTCGATCTCCCCGGCCATCCGCTGCCGGTCGAGCGCCTGGCGGATGCAGTGGATGAGGTCGTCGAGCTCGAACGGCTTGGTCAGGTAGTCCACCGCCCCGGCCTTCACCGCCTGCACCGCGGCGCGGGTGTCCCCGTGGGCGGAGATCATGATGACCGGCAGGTCGGGGGAGAGCGCCTTCATGCGCGCGAGGGTCTCCATGCCGTCCACCTCCGGCATGCGCAGGTCCACGAGGGCGAGGTCGATGGGGGCGGCCCGGAGCGCGGCGAGGGCGGCGGCGCAGGAATTGACGCCGGTGGGCTTCATTCCCTCTTTCTTCAGCGCATAGACCAGGGACCGCACGAAAGGGGCTTCGTCGTCCACCACCAGTATGGATGCCGTCTGCATGGCCGGATGGGTCCTCCCTCAGGCCCCTTCGTGGATCGGGTCATCCGCCGGAAAACTCAGGCAGATCAAGGTGCCGACCCCGAGGGTGCTCTCGATTTTCATGGTGCCTTCATTGGCCTCCACCATCTGCTGGGAGATGGTGAGGCCGAGCCCGGAACCGGTGGGCTTGGTGGTGAAGAACGGATCGGTGACGCGGCTGATATCCTCCTGTGCGATGCCGTGGCCGTCGTCCGCGATCTCGATGATGGTGCGCGCGCCCTCGCGGCGCGAGCGGAAGGTGACGGTGCCGCCCCGCACGCACGCCTGCAGGGCGTTGAGGCCGAGATTCACCAGGATCTGCTGCATGTGATCCTCGTCGGCCAGCAGTCGGGCGCTGGAATCCCCGGTGGAGGCGAGGTGCACGCCGCGTTCCGCCGCCACCGGCTTCAGCAGGGTGGCGGTGCGGCGCAGCATCTCGCGCACGGCGAGGGGGCCGCGGGCCGCGGGGTGGGGGCGGCCGTAGGTGAGCAGGTCGTTCACCACCCGGTTCAGGCGGTCCACCTCGGCCTCCAGGTCGATGAGCAGCTCGCGCCGGTCGGCGTCGGGCTCGTCGCGGCTCAGGCTCTGCACGGTGGTCTTCATGGTGGCGAGGGGGTTGCGCACCTCATGGGCGACGCCGGTGGCGAACTGGCCGAGCACCGCCATTTTCTCGGTGCGCACGGTGCGGTCGATCATGTCCTTCACACGCTCGGCCATGGTGTTGAAGGCGGAGGAGAGGGCATTGATCTCGTCGGCCTGGCGGGTGAGGGGCAGGCGGTAGGTGAGGTTGCCGCTCGCCACCGCGTTCGCGCCCTCCACCAGCAGGTCCACGCGCCGCCGCATGCGCAGGCCCAGGTGCACGAACAGCGCCACCACCACCGTCATGATGAGCCCGCCGCCCACATAGAGCCAGCCGCGCGCCGAGCGCAGGGAGTTCAGCACGTCAGGTGAGCGGTGGTCGCGCATCAGCCGCCAGCCGGGCAGCACCTCGGGGCCCGGCGTCAGGTCCCGCACATCCTCGATGGGGCGGCCGGTGGCGTCCAGGATGGCGCCCGAGGGGGTGGAGAGCAGCATGCGCACGATGGCGCTGGTGTTGGACTTGTCGAGCTGCTCGGTCATGGAGGCGAGGCGCACGTGCAGCGCCACCGTGCCGCCGGGGCCGTTGCCGCTCTCGCGCATGGGGCGGCGCAGCAGGATCCAGCCGGCCCGGCCGGGCTCGGGCAGTGCGGGGCCGATGATCTCCACCCCCTCCTTCACCACCACCGGCAGGCCGGCGATGGACCAGCCCTTGCTGGTCCAGTACGGCGGGCCGGAGGCTGCTTGGCCGGCCACCGCATACCGCAGCTGGTCCTTGGCGTCGAAAAAGAGGATGCCGTAGAGGTCCGGCACGTCCGCCTCCAGCCGCAGCAGGGCGGCGATGTCGGCGGTGGCCGGCGCCTCGGGGGCGGCGAGAAAGGCGTTGAGGCCTGGGTAATTGGAGATCTTGGTGAGCTGGTACTGCATGGTCTCCAGGAAGGCGGCCATGCGGTTCGCGGTGGCGGCCTCCTGCGCCGACTGGCGCTCGCCCACCAGGGTCGTCTCCAGGTCCTTGGTGAAGCGATCATAGAGCGCACCGACGCTCACCAGCGCCACTGCGAAGATGGTCACCGTCACCACCACGTAGCGGCCGACCACGCTGGACAGGCGCAGGTTCCGCCAGCGCGGCAGGCTGCGGCCGCTGCCGGGGAAGCCTGGCGCCGCGGCGGGAGGGCTGCCCTCTGCGGTGCCTGCGGGCGTGCGGATGGGATCTTCGCGTTCCAAGATGCGCGCACCTAACCACAGGTGCGGGCGCAACCGGAAGCATTGAAGTATGGAGGTGCGCCGCGCGCCGTCGCAACCGGCGCTGGATGCAAGCCGGGCACCTTGGCCGTGGGTAACCTGCGGCCCGCCGCAATGGCGCCGTGTTCGCGCGGTGGTGTCCTTGCGTCCGCGGCAGGCGCGGACGGCTCCGTTCGAGGTTCAGGATGCGCTCATCCCTTCATGCCGCCGCCGCTTTCGCCTTCGCCGGCCTTTCCGCTTTCGCCGCGCCGGCGGCGATGGCGGCCGCAATCACTGTGGTGGGTGAGGCGAAGGTTTCGGCCGTGCCCGATTCCGCCCTTCTGTCCACCGGCGTGGTCACCGCCGGCAAGACCGCCGACGAGGCTCTGGCGGCGAACTCCAAGGCGGTGAGCGCCTTGATCGACACCATCAAGGCGGCGGGCGTGGAGCAGCGTGACATCGCGACCTCCCAGTTCTCGCTCCAGCCGCAGTATGCGCCGGTGCAGGGCGGGCAGAGGGAGGCGCCGCGGCTGATCGGCTTCGAGGTGCGCAACGCGGTGCGCATCACCGTGCGCGACCTCAATGCCCTCGGTCCCCTGCTTGACAAGATGGTGCAGGCCGGCGCCAACCAGGCCTCGGGCCTCTCCTTCACGCTCTCCAACCAGGCCAAGCTGGCGCAGGACGCGCGCGTGGCGGCGGTGAAGGACGCCATGGAGCAGGCCAATGTGGTGGCCGGCGCGGCGGGCCTCCGGCTCGTGCGCATCGTCTCCGTCACGCCCGATGCCGACATCGGAGGCCCCATCATGCCGGCGCCGGTGATGATGAGGGCCGATGCCGCGCGCATGGCGGTGCCGGTGGAGGCGGGGGAGATCGAGGTGCGCGGGCGCGCCACCATCGTCTATGACGCCGAGCCGCAATGAGCGGGCGGTGATGCCTTCCTCTCCGGCGCGGCTGTGGTAGACCAGCGCCGGAATCGATCTCGGCTCCGGGGCGCGGCCCTTACCCGCCCCGGAGCCTTGCGGGAGCCGAGGCGGATCGCTCATGCCTGTGTCTGGCAACGGGTACCCGGGGCGCCGGGTGCAATATGCGGCATTGCCTTATCGCGTGCGCGCCAACGGCGAGGTGCAGCTGCGCCTCATCACCTCGCGCGAGACGCGGCGCTGGGTGATCCCCAAGGGCTGGCCCATGAAGGGCCTCTCCCCCGCCAAGACGGCGGCGCGGGAGGCCTATGAGGAGGCCGGCCTCATGGGCTCCATCGCCCGCGAGGCCATCGGCATCTACACCTACGAGAAGAACCTCGGCATCCGCTCGGTGCTGTGCGATGTCATGGTGTTTCCGCTCAAGGTGAAGCGGCTCCTCAGTAAATGGCCGGAGCGCGCGCAGCGCTACGGCTTCTGGTTCTCCATCGACACCGCTGCCGCTGCCGTACAGGAAGAGGACCTCAAGGCGCTGATCCTGTCCTTCGGCGATCTGATGGCCGCCCGCCTCGCCGCCAAGATTGCGAAGGCCAAGGCTGCCAAAGGGGAAGCTTCGGAGGCGCGGGAGGCCGAGGCCGTGCAGGCGCCGGTCGGAAAGAAGAAGGGCGAGGCCAAGCGCGCCGGGAAGTCCAGGGAGAAGGGCAAGGCCGCGCTTTCGCCGGCCGACGCTCCCGCTGCGCCCGACATGGCCCCGGAGGTCCCTCCGGTCGCTGCCGGCAAGCGCGCCGCGAAGGCCGCCTCCAAGGGCGCTTTGAAGAGCGCTTCCAAGGCTTCGGGGAAAGGCGACGGTGTGAGTGGCGCTGTCGGTGCCGCGGAGGTGGCGCCGGCCGCTGCTTCCTTGAAGGCTCCGAAGGGCAAGGCATCCAAGGCCAAGTCGAAAGCGAAGCTCAAGGCCGTCGCCGAGGCTTCGCCTGAGATCGAGCTTGAATCCGTCGCGACCATCGCACCCCAGGCCGGGCCTGTGGCCCCCGCGCCCGGCGCGAGCCGCGCGGGGGCCCGCACATCGCCGACGTCGGCTGCGACACGAGGTGGCCGCAAGGCGACGGAGCCGGCGGTGCCCCCCGCATCGGGCGCAAAGCCGGCAGCGCGCGTCGGCGCGAAGGCGGTCTCGCCCAAGGCGGTATCCTCCAAGACAGCATCCCCCAAGGTGGCCGCGCCGAAATCTACGGTGTCCAAGGCGCCCGTCGCCAAGGTCGCGACGCCCAAGCCCGCCGCGCCCAAGGTCACGGCGCCCAAGGTCACGGGGCCCAGGGCTCCGGCTCCGAAGGCATCGGCCACCAAGGCTGTGGCCCCGAAGTCGCCGGTCTCGAAGCCGGCCGCGCGGCGCGGGGCTGGCACGGCGCCGGCCAAGGCAGCGCCTGTGTCGGCGGGAGTGGCACCGGCTCCCGCGGTGCCCGAGGTGCCGCTCGCCGGCCTTGCCAAGAGGCTGCCCAAGAAGCCCGCCCGCGGCCCCAGACGGGCTTCCCCACCGGCCAAGCCGGGTGCTCCCGCCGGCTCCAGCCCCACCCCTCGCACTCCGGGCCGGCCCGACAAGCGCTGACGGCGTGCCCTCTCACCCGGGGAAGGCTTTCACCCCGCGCGGCGCTCCAGGTCCGGCCCGCGGAGGGTTGGGGCGACGCGCGGAGCGCACGCCTCCGGTATTTGCCTCACGAACGGGCTGCCGGCGCGGCCTATGCCTGGGGCGGCAGCACGGTGCTGCGGTAGAGATGCCAGGTGGCGTGGCCCAGCACCGGCAGGGCCACGACGAGCCCGAGGAAGGCCGGGAGCGAGGCGACCACCAGGGTCGCCACCACCACGGCGCCCCAGGCGATCATGGGGCCGGGGCTCAGCAGCACCGCCTGCACCGAGGTGATCATGGCGGTCACCACGTCGAGGTCGCGCTCCATCAGCAGCGGGAACGAGACCACCGTCAGCGAGAACACGGCCAGCGCCAGTGCCGCGCCCACCACGTGCCCCACCGCCAGGAAGGCGAGGCCGTCGCCGGTGGTGGTGAGCACCACCAGGAAGTCGTGCAGGGTGGCGAACGAGGCGAAGCCCAGGAACAGGGCGAGCAGCAGCCGCACCTGGTACATCCACACGATGAAGGCGAAGATGCACACGAACGCCATCCAGCTCATCTCGCGCTTGCGCTGCTCGAACATGGTGTGCAGCACGCGGCGCCAGCTCGGCGTTTCGCCCGCCTCCAGCTCACGGCTGACCTCGTAGAGCGCCGAGGCCACGAACGGCCCGATGAGTACGGAGCCCGCCATCAGCGGGTAGGCGAGGTATCCGCGCCCGAGCGCGAACACGGCGGATAAAAGCGCGATGCCGCCGGCCGCATAGATGCCGCCGAACACCAGCCCGAAGGCGGGCGCGCGGCGGAAATCGGCGAGGCCGGCGCGCAGGGCCGCGGCGACATCGGAGAACGTGACGGGGCGCAGGCGCGGGGCGGGCGTCGCCGCCGCCCCCTTATCGAAGACGTCCGACATGATTGCCTCCCTCCACAACACTTCTTCTTTTGCAGGAAGTGTGAGATCGGGCGGGGAGCTTGTAAAGGGCCGCCGCGCGCGGAGCTTTCTCAGCCGGTCAGCATCTCGATGCGTGCGGTGGCGCGGCGGATGCGGCCCGCGAGCAGCAGCGCGAGATTGCGGATGATGCGCTCGGCCACGCGGGGGTGGGTCTCCTGGAAGCGGCGGAACTCGTCCATGGAGAGCTCCATGCAGATGGCTTCGCCGTCGGCGCGCACGCTCGCGGCGCGCGGCTGGTCGATGAGGGCGAGCTCGCCGAAGGCCATGCCGGGAATGAGCGTGTCCACGCGTTCGCCGTTGCGGTCGCGCGCGCTCACCACGCCGCGCAGCAGGAAGTGGACCTTGTTGGGCGGCTCGTCGATGGCCATGATCTCGCTGCCGGCGGCGTGGACCTTGCGAGTGCACAGCCGCGCCAGCTCGGCGACATCCTGCGCGGCGAGGCCGGAGAGCAGGCCCTGGCGGGCGAGGTCGGAATCCGCCCCGCGCTCGGGGAAGCCGCCGCGACGGAAGATGATCTGATCCTCCGCCCATTCCACTGCCGCCTCATAGGTGGCGAAGATGCGCACCCGCGCGCCCTCGCCCTTCAGCGTCCAGGCCCGCGGGGCCACCGGCGCGCCGGCGTCCACCCCGGCCAGCACGGTGGTGGTGCCGGCCGGCAGCTGCTCCTGCAGCATGTCCAGGAGCAGCGTCATGGCCGCATCGGTGATGGTGGTAACTCGGTGCAGGTTGAGGATGAGGAACTCTGGCATGCCGGCCGGGTCGGCCAGGCGGCGGCTCACATAATCCATGCTGGCGAAGGAGAGGCGGCCCGCCAGCTCCAGCACGCGGATGGCTCCCGGCCGCGCGGCCAGGATCTCTTCCTCCCGCGACTGGCGGCCGGGCTTGGCCGGCACGGTGCGGAAGTCGTAGTCCGCGAGCACGCAGGCGCGCACGTCGTCCCGCCGCGAGAGCATGTGCAGGTCGAACGTCTCGGCCATCATCTCGCAGGTCTTGATGCCGCGCACGCTGTTGCCGTGGGCATCGAGCCGCGGCGAGAAGGTTCCGAGCCCGAGCTGGGCCGGCAGCGCCGCCAGGATGCCACCGCCGACCCCGCTCTTGGCCGGCACGCCCACCCGGTAGATCCACTCGCCGGCGAAGTCGTACATGCCGGAGGAGCTCATCACCGCCAGGGTGCGGGCGATGGCGTAGGGAGAGGCCACGCTCTCGCCCGTCACCGGGTTGACCCCGTGGTTGGCGAAGGTGGCGCCCATCACCGCCAGGTCGCGGGCGGTGACCAGCAGGGAGCACTGGCGGAAATAGACGTCGAGCACCTCGTCCACATTGCCGCGCAGGCCGCCGTAGTTGCGCAGCAGGTAGGCGATGGCGCGGTTGCGGTCGCCGGTGGCGCGCTCGGAGAGGAACACAGCCTCGTCCACCTCCAGCGCGCGCCCGGCGAACCGGCCCAGGGTGGCGGCGATGAGCGGAAAGGCCTCCGCCCCCACGGCATCGGCGATGAGGCCGCTGCAGGCGATGGCGCCGGCGTTCACCATGGCGTTGAAGGGGCGGTTCTCGGCGGTGAGGCGGATGGAGTTGAACGCCTCGCCCGAAGGCTCGACATCGATGGCCGCTTCCACCTGCGCCGCCCCCAGGGTGTCGAGCGCGAGGGCGAACACCACCGCCTTGGAAATGGACTGGATGGTGAAGGGGACCTGCGTGTCCCCCGTCTCGTAGACATGCCCGTCGATGGTGGCGAGGGCGATGCCGAACTGGTCCGGGTCCGCCTTCGCGAGCTCCGGGATGTAGCTCGGCACCTCGCCCTCGCGGAGGGGGGCGAGGGTTTCGCGGGTGCGGGCGAGGAATTTGAGCAGGGGAGTCTGGAGCACGGCGATCCGGGGCGGTGGGACACGGGAGCACCGCGGAGCCTAAGCCTCTCCCCTCGCTCAGGTCCAGCACCTTGCTCAGGTCACCTGCCGCTTGGCGAGCTTGCGGGCGAGGGTGCGGCGGTGCATGCCCAGGCGGCGGGCGGTTTCGGAGACGTTGAAGCCGGTTTCCGCGAGCGTCTCGTGGATGCGCTCCCATTCCAAGGTCTTGAGGGAGCTTTGCCGCGCCCCCAGGGCGACCCCCGGATCACCCTCCGCCCGCCCGAAGGCGGCCTCGATGTCGTCGGCGTTGGAGGGCTTGGCCAGATAGTGGCAGGCGCCGAGCTTGATGGCTTCCACCGCCGTGGCGATGCTGGCGAAGCCGGTGAGCACCACGATCCGCATCTCGTTGTCGAGCGCGTGCAGGCGCCGGACGCAATCGAGCCCCGAGGCGCCGGAGACACCGGAGAGCTTCAGGTCCACGACCGCGAAGCTGGGGCGGAACTCCGCCAGCATGGGGTCGAGATCCTCCGGCCGCGGGCACACACGCACCGCATAGCCCCGCCGCTCCAGCGAGCGCTGCAGGGCGCGGGCGAAGGCCGCGTCGTCCTCCACCACCAGCAGGTTCTTGGGGGCATCGGCCTCAGGCGGCATCGGGCACCTCGCCGTCTCCCGCGGGCGGCACCGCCAGCGCGCGCACGGGCAGCCGCAGCTCCACGCGGGCGCCGCCCTCGGGCCGGTTGCTCGCGGCGATGGCGCCGCCGAGCTTGCGCAGCACGTTGACCGCCAGGAACAGGCCGAGCCCGCGCCCCGGCCCCGCCTTGCTCGACTGGTAGGGCGTGCCGAAATGGGCGAGCGCCGCCTCGGTGAAGCCGGGCCCGTCGTCGGTGACGCGCACCACCAGCGCCTCGCCTTCCAGCGCCGCCTCGACGCCCACCTGGGCGCGGGCCGCCTCCAGCGCATTGTCGAACACGTTGAAGAGGGCCTGCTCGATCACGCTGTCGCTGGCGATCTCCACCCGTGCCGCCACGGCGTTGCGGTAGTCCAGCGCGTTCGGGCGGCGGCTGTCGCGCCAGCGCTCCACCAGCTCGTCCATGAAGGCGGAAAGGGTGGAGCGGCGGGCGCGCTCGCCCCGCGTCTCGCCGGCGGCGATGAGGATATGGGACACGATGGTCTTGCAGCGGGCGAGGGCGGCCTGCATCTCGTCCAGCTCCTCGGCCAGCTCCGCGTCGTCGCGGAAGCGCGGCATGCGCCGCCAGTCGCTGAGGATCACCGCCAGGGTGGAGAGGGGCGTGCCCAGCTCATGCGCGGCGCCGGAGGCGAGCAGGCCCATGCGCACCACGTGCTCCTCCTCCGCCGCGCGCTGGCGCAGCTCGGCGAGGCGCGCGTCGCGCCGGCGCAAATTGCCGTTGATGCGGGTGACGAACAGCACCACCAGCGCCGAAGCCAGCAAAAAGCACAGGAACATGCCCTGGGTGTGCAGGTCGGTAGCCGGCAAATGGTGGCTGAACCCCGGCATGTCCAGCGGCTGGTAGAACCGCATCAGCCCCACGAAGCACGCACTCGACACGCCGACGATGACCCAGGTGGCCAGCGGCGAGAGCAGCACCGCCCCCAGGATGACCTGGAGCAGGTAGAGCGAGATGAAGGGATTGGTGGCGCCCCCGCTCAGGTAGAGCTGGATGGTGAGGGCCGCGACATCCGCCAGCAGCTCGGCGCACAGCTCCGTGTCGCTCACCGGGCGCGCCGAGGCGCAGCGGCGGATGCTGACGAGGTTGAGGCCCATGAGCAGCAGGATCACGAGGCCCATCTGGGCGACGGGCAGGGTGATCCCGAGCCACAGGTGCACCACCGCGATGGCGAACACCTGCCCGGCCACCGCGACCCAGCGCAGGGCGATGAGCAGCCGCAGGTTGCGGCAGCTCGCCTCCGCATCGGTGATCGGGTCGGTCATGGCATCGCCGGCGCGGTCGGTCATGGCCGGTGCTCCTTCGGGCGGGCGGGCGCCGTCGCCGGGCGCGCGCAGGGGAAAGGCCGGCGGGGGCCGGGGCCGGGCGTGGGCGGGATGCGCGAGACCATGGCGGCGAATATCGTGGTGGAAGGGCAGGGGCGGGGTCAAGCCGGGTGGGGCGGCCCTTCGGCGGCATCGCGTGGGCGCCGCCCATGCGCAATGGCGGCGCCGCCGGCCGAAGCCGTCGTGCCGCCATCGCGAGTCCTCGCGCGGCGTGCCGTCAGGCCTTGCGGCCCTTGGCCTCGGCACGGGCGCGATCGTCGATCAGCTCGTACCACATGGCGTTGAGCACGGCGAAGGCGGCGGCCAGGGGCAGGCCGAGCAGCCAGGCGAAATACCACATTGCATTTTTCCTTTCCCAAGGCGTCTTCGCGCGGGGGAATGCCTTCCGCAGGCGGAAGACGCGTCGGATTCAAGCTCTGGAGCGGCCGCCCCTTAATAGGCGTGGCCGGAACCATCGGTGATGGAGCGCTCCTCCACCTTTCCCCACAGCACCCGGTAGACGAAGCTCGTGTAGGCGACGACCAGGGGCACGAACACCAGCGCCACCACCAGCATGATGAACAGCGTCATGTGGCTGGAGGAGGAGTCCCACACGGTGAGGCTGGAGCGCGGGTCCACGGTAGAGGGCAGGATGATGGGGAACATGGAGAGCCCCACCGTCGAGATGATGCCGAAGATGGACAGCGCGCTCATGAGCAGCGCGCCGACCTCGGACCGCGCGCGGAACAGCACGAAGGCGAGCGCCGCCCCGGCGATGCCCAGCGCCGGCCCCGCCATCATCCACGGATGGGCCGCATAGTTGGCGAACCAGATGCGCGGGGCCACTTCCACCGTCTTGGCCAGGGGGTTCGAGGGGCCGTCGACCACGAACGCGCTGGTGATGCGGTAGCCGTCGATGCCGGCATAGAGCCACACGCCGCCGAGCACGAACAGGGCGATGGTGACGAGGGCGGCCACGGAGCCGGCGGCGCGGGCGCGCGCGGCCACCGGCCCCTCGGTCTTCAGCACCAGCCATGCGGCGCCGTGCATGACCAGCATGGCGACCGAGACGAGCCCGGCGAGGATGCCGTAGGGGTTCAGCAGCTCGAACAGCGTGGTACCGTCATAGAAGATGCGCAGCTCGCCGTTGAAGTGGAAGGGCACGCCCTGGAGCACGTTGCCCACCGCCACGCCCATCACCAGCGCCGGCACGAAGCCGCCGATGAACAGCGCCCAGTCCCACGCCGCGCGCCACGCCGCGCTCTCCCGCTTCGAGCGATACTTGAAGCCCACGGGCCGCAGGATCAGCGCGAACAGGATCGTGAACATGGCGAGGTAGAAGCCGGAGAAGGACACCGCATAGAGCGCCGGCCAGGCGGCGAAGATGGCGCCGCCGCCGAGGATCAGCCACACTTGGTTGCCTTCCCAGACCGGCCCCACCGCGTTGATGACCACCCGCCGCTCGGTATTCGTCCGCGCGACGAAGGGCAGGAGCATTCCGGTGCCGAGGTCGAACCCGTCCATCAGCGCGAAGCCGATGAGCAGCACGCCGAGCAGCAGCCACCAGATGACGCGGAGCGTGTCGTAGTCGATGAGAGTGTGAAGGACCATGGGATTACTCCGCACCGGCGAAGGCATGGGGGATGAGCACGGCTTCCGGCGCCTCGTCCGGCTCCGGCCCCTTGCGGATGGCGCGGACCATCAGGCTCATCTCGATGATGAACAGCACGGTGTAGATGGTCACGAAGCCGGCGAGGGTCGCGAGCACCGTGGAGGCGCCGAGGCTGGAGACACCGGCCACCGTGGGCAGCACGCCCTCGATGTTCCAGGGCTGGCGCCCCACCTCGGCCACCACCCAGCCGAGCTCCGCCGCGAGCCAGGGCAGCGGGATCGCCACCACCGCGAGCTTCAGCAGCAGCGGGTAGCGGTCCAGCATCCGGCGGGCGGAGAGCACGAAGAAGGTGCCGAGGAACAGGATGAAGAAGAAGCCGAGCCCCACCATGATGCGGAACGACCAGAACAGGGTGGGAACGCTCGGCACCGTGTCCCAGGCCGCCTGCTTGATCTGTTCGGCGGTGGCCTGGCGCGGATCGTCCACGTAGCGCTTCAGCAGCAGTGCGTAGCCGAGGTCGTGGCCGTGCTCCTCGAACACCTGCTTGGCGGCGGGCGGGATGGCGGCGGTGCCGCCGGCGGCGCGGATCGCCTGCAGGGCGTCGAACGCCTTGATGCCGTTCTGGATGCGGCCCTCGGCGCGGACCACCAGCTCCTCGATGCCGGGGATCTGCGTGTCGAGCGAGCGGGTGGCGATGAGGCCCAGCGCCCACGGAACGCGCACCGCGAAATGGGTCTCGCGGTCATTCTGGCTCGGGAAGCCGAACAGGGTGAAGGCGGCGGGCGCCGGCTCCGTCTCCCACATGGCCTCGATGGCCGCGAGCTTCATCTTCTGGTGCTCGGTGGCGAGGTAGCCGCTCTCGTCACCCAGCACCACCACCGAGAGGGAGGCGGCGAGGCCGAAGGAGGCGGCCACCGTCATGGAGCGCTTGGCGAGGTCCGTGTGCCGGCCCTTCAGTAGGTACCAGGCGGAGACGCCGAGCACGAAGATGGACGCGGTGACATAGCCCGCCGAGACAGTATGCACGAACTTGGCCTGGGCCACCGGGTTCATCACCACGTCGAAGAAGTTCGCCACCTCCATGCGCATGGTCTGCGGATTGAAGACCGCGCCCACGGGGTTCTGCATCCAGCCGTTGGCGACCAGGATCCACAGCGCCGACAGGTTGGAGCCGATGGCCACGCACCAGGTGGCGGCGAGGTGGCCGACCTTGGAGAGCTTGTCCCAGCCGAAGAAGAACAGGCCGACGAAGGTCGCCTCCAGGAAGAAGGCCATCAGCCCCTCGATGGCCAGCGGCGCACCGAAGATGTCTCCCACGTAGAGGGAGTAATAGCTCCAGTTCATGCCGAACTGGAACTCCATCACGAGGCCGGTGGCGACGCCGACCACGAAATTGATGCCGAACAGCGTGCCCCAGAACTTCGTCATCTGCCGCCAGATGGTGCGGCCGGTCATGACGTAGACGGTCTCCATGATGGCGAGCAGCACGGAAAGGCCGAGGGTGAGGGGCACGAACAGGAAATGGTAGAGCGCGGTCGTCGCGAACTGGAGCCGCGACAGGTCGAGTACATCGAGGGTCATGAGGTCTATCGGGCGAATCCCGCCTCCTTGCGGTGCCAGGCGCGCCGGGCGACGACGCGGGAAAGGGCGAAAGGATGCCGCTTCGGGCCTCCGCTCGCCGTGTGGATCGCCGCCGCGCGCGGCCCGTGGGCGCGGCGCTGCGCGCGGGGCCGGCCGCTGAGGCGGCGGGGAAGGGTCGCGTGGGGCGTATGGTCGGGCGCGATGTCCGGGACCGGGATGTCCGGCGCATGATTGAAGCGAACCATGGCGCGTTCTCGCGCCGCATCATGTGGCGGGGCGAGTGGACAAACTGTCCAAGGCCGGCCGGGCGCACCCGGCTGGCGCGCGACGGGGCGCGATGCGAACGGCCGCGTTTCAAGAGCATTTTCAAGCGAGGTGGATACCGGCTCGCGTGAAGAAAATGCGTAGCCTCAATGACCTGGAGCCATTGCCGCGAACCGATGCGCGCGGAAATCGTTCCGGATGTTCGCAAGGGGCCGCCGCCACCGATGGCGTATTCCGGACGAAACGCCGCGCTTGTCGCGCGGCTGTCGTGCGGGCCTCGGAAGGCGGACCGCGGGTCGCCTGCCTCCGGCCGCAGAGCCGGTGCCGGCAGGGCCTCAGCGGGCGGGAAGCCCCGGCGGGTTCATGCCATCAGTGAAGGGAGGTGGCGCTGATGGCCGCCGGGGATGGGGGCGCGGGGGGCTGGACAGCCGGGGCGGGTGCGGGCTCCGCAGGCGTGGGGTCCTCGGCCCCCATTCGCGCGGGGGCGATCAGGGCGGGTGCCACGTCCTGGCCGGCAGCGGCTTCCGCCTGGGCGCCCGGGGCGGGCTGCGTGGTCGCGGCCGGCGCCGGAGGCGGGTTGTCGCAGAAGGACTTGGCGCTGCCGGTCCACTCACCTACCCCCGCCTCCACGAGGTTCTTCATTACCCGGCAGACATAGCGGTGCTGGCCGACGGTGTTCTTCGGGCCGGCATTGTAGCGGGCGAGGGCCATGGTCCAGCTTCCGTGCCGCTTCTTCAGCTCCTGGAGGAAGCGGGCCGCCTGCTCCACGTTGAGGCGCGGGTTGAAGATCTCCTCCAGGGAGTTGAACTCGTCCTTGTGCCAGTAATAGTTCACCTGCATGCAGCCGATGTCGATGAGCTGCACGCCGCGCCCATAAGCCTCCCGGAACAGCTTCAGTGCGTCCTGGAGATTGTTGGAGATGTAGTCCTTGCCCTCGATATAGAGCGTATAGGGCTGAAGGAACCCGGCATAGCCGCTCTCGGTGAGGCCCACCGCATAGAGGATTTCCAGGGGGACATTGTATTTCTTCGAGGCGCGGGCCAGCTCGCGCTCGCAGATGTTCGGCGGCCCGCCCTTGCGGACGGCCTTCTGGGGCTTCGCCGCCGGTGCGCCCGCGGCCTTGCCGGCATCCTTCGGGGCGTCCTTCGGCGCCTGCGGGGGCGCGGCCTTCGCAGGCGGCGGGACCTCCCGCATGGGGATGGTGCCGAAGGGCGTGGTGGCGCCGGCGACCTCAGTCGTCAGCAGAGTCAGAAGAATGCCGAGAGCGAGATTGCGCATCGTCATTTTGATTGCCCCTGCCTGAATTTCCTTCATTTCTCCCCTGTTCGCGACGTTGCTGGCCGTCCTGCTCCCCGCTGGAGCCCGAGGACTGCGGCGCCGACCATGCCGGCCGCACTGAGGCTTCCACCGGGCTGGCGATGGATTTCACGATGTCGAGATTGTCCACCTTGGTGCCGCTGCGCTCGATGATGCGCACCAGGGCGTCATGGTCCTGGGCGAGCATCTGCGCGGTGGCGGCCTCGCTGGCGCGCACCCGCACTTCCAGGCCGTTGGCGGTAAGGCGCATCTGGATTGTCACCCGGCCGAGGCTCTCGGGCGTCACCGTCATTTCAAGGATGCGCACGGGCCCCTGGGTGGTGGTCTGCGGCCCGGCGGGCTCGCCGCTGCGCATGCGCGCGGCTTCCTCGGTAATGGCGCGGCTCACCTGGGCAGCGGTCGTGAAGGGCAGGCTGGTGAGGCCGGAAAGGCCGTTTGCGGCCGTGGTGGCGGAGGCGCCCGCCGCACCGGCCGTGGTGGCGCCGGCCTGAGCCGACTTCTCACCAACGGCGGCCTTGCCGCTGCCGGAGGCCTTCGCTTCAGTCTCCGCCTGCGCCTGTGCGAACTCCTCGGCGGCGGCAGCGCGCGTGGAGGCCTTCATGTCTGCCGTCGCGGCGGCATGCTGCTGGTTCAGGTCGAGGACCGGCGCGAAATGGGTCTCGCGCCGGGTCACGCTCACCTTGATGTGGTTGACCTGATCGTCGCCCTCACCTGATGCCGGCCGGGCATCGGCGGCGCCATCGGTGCTCTGGCTGCTGCCGGAGGGCTGTTCGCTGTCGCCGCCCTGCGCCTTGCCTCTGGCCGCGGTCTGCTGGAGCTGGGGCAGGGCCGCGCCCGCAAGGCTCGCCAGCGCGGTCGTTGTCGCGCCCGATGCGTCTACGGTCGCGGTGGGCTGGGGCTCGGCCGCAACCGCGGCCTTGGGGCCCTTCCCCTTGTCGGGGCGGTCAGTCCCTTGCTGGTCGGAAGCAAGGCTGTCCGTCCGCCGCGTCCCATCGGTGCGCTCGGCGCCGTCCGCCTGTGGATCGGCGTTGTCCGTTTGTGCGCTGGCGTCCCGCGTGTCCTTGGCCGCGCGCGTGTCGGGTGCCATCCGCACTTTCATCTGTTCGGCGGTCGAAGCAGGCGTGCCAGTGTCCGACGCATCCGGCGCCGTCTCGTCCTGCGCCGCAGCCTCGGTTGCCGGCGGAAGCGTGGCTGCGGATTGCTGCTCGCCGCGTCCTTTTACGGCCTTGCCCTGCGCCGTGGGGTTTCGTGCTGCGGCTTCCGCGTCCGCGGCGCCCTGCTGCTCCGCGCCTTGCTCCGCGGAGGTGGCCACGGTCTCCTCGCCGTTGTCCCAGCGTTGCAGCAGGCGGCCGAAGGCGGCGGCATCGCGCGCGGAGATGCTCTTGCCGCTCTTTTCCTCGGCCTTTCCGTCTTCTCCGGCGGTCTTGGCCTCTTCGGCGGATTGCTGGGCCACGTCCGAGAAGATGTCGTCGAACTGGCCGGCGCCGGCACGCGCCTTCCCGTGATCGGAACCGCCGATGGCGGAGCCGGTGGTGGCCGCCGAGGTGAAGGAGGTGTCGATGGAAGTGGTCATCGGGGCGCGGCCTTCAGTAGCGCGTCGATCTTGGTCAGGGCCTCGCGGGCGCGAGACACGGCCGGCGACGTCTTGATCTCATCGGGAGCAGCGGCGACCGGTGCCGGGCCCCGCCGGTCGGGAGGGGGCACTTGGTCTGCCTGGCGCAGGGTATTGGCGGTGGCGAGGGCGGCATCTACCAGCGCCGTGTCGGAGGCATCGAGGCGGTTGCGGTCCACCCTCTTCAACGCGTCGGATGCCGCCTGGAAGCGATCGGGCATCACCGCCTGGGCGGCGCTGAGATATACCTGCGCCCTCTCCGCGTCGCGGCTGGCGGTCGCGGCGAGTTCGCGGGCGCGCTGGGCGGCGCCGGCCGCGAGGGCGGTCTTGCCCTCCATCAGCGCCGCTCGCGCCACCAGCAAATACATCTCGCGCTTGCCCTCGTCGTCGAGCACGGCAAGCAGATCCTTCAAGCGGTCCAGTCCCTCCGCGCCATCGGCATTCTGCATGTGGGCCATGGCGCTGGCGAACCGCTGGCGGAAATTGTCCGCGTAGGCCGAGCGGTTGAAGCGATAGAGATAGTGCCGCGAGAGGCGCTCGAAGCCGGCCATGTCGCCGGCCTGGGCCGCGACCAGAATCTCGCGGCGCAGAGCAGCTTCCTCCACCAGGGTGCCCGGCGCCAGCAGGCGGGCGAGGTCCAGCAGCTCGGAGGCCTTGCGGGGGTCCTGGCGCACGGTCAGCGTCGCCTGGGCGAGAGCGATCTGCGCCCCGAGCATATTGGGCAGCTTGCGCGCGTCCACCTCGCCCAGCTCGCGCAGGGCAGCGTCCTCGCGTCCCTCCACATAGAGCAGGGTGCCGAGCAGAAGCTTCTCGTCGATGGCGGGTCGCGGCTCACGCGTGATGATGGCGCGCAGCACCGAGGGCGAGCCGCCGCTGAGGAAATAGCTCACCAGCGCGCGGGCGTTGGCGGGGTCCTGCCAGAGGGAGGAATCGGCCGCGGCGAACGTCTGGTCCATCTCCGCGATGAGGGCCCGCTGTGTCGAGACACCTTCCAGGGAACCCGCGGCGATACTGTCCTGAAGGCGCTGGAGCCGGTGCACCATCTGCACCGGCTGGAGTCCACCGCTCTCGGCGGCCGGCGCGGCCGCCTGCGCGCGCGGGGCAGGCGGGGCGCTGGGGACCTCTGGAGCGACCGTGGTCTGCGGCGTCGACAGGGGTGGCGCCGGCGCGGCGACCGCCGATGCGGATGCCGCCGGGCTGGGTGCCGCGGCAGGGGTCTTTTCACCCGCGACAACGGGGCGCTCCGGACCCGGCGCATCGGCCACCGGGGCAGCGGCGGGCGCCGCAGGCACTGGCACCGTCTGTGGCGCGGGAACCTGTGCCACAGGGGCGGGAACGGGCTCCGGGCTTGCCGCTGCGGGCGGTCCATCGGGCGGGGGGGCTGCCTCGCTCTGCGTGCGCACGACAGGGGGCTCAGCGGCGGGGGGGGTGGGACCGGTCGCGGCTGCGGGAGCCGGCGGGGTGATCACCACCGGAACGGGCACGGGGACCGGCACCGGCGCAGCTGTTGCGATGTCAGGCGGGGCCATCGGCCTGCTCGGTGCGATCGGCCGGGCTGCCACCGGAGGCGGCACGGCAGCTGGTGTGTCCGCGCGCGGAGGCAGGGGACGCGAAGCCGCCGGCGGCGGAGGCGCCGCAGCGGCGGTTGCCGGCGGCTCCATGGCGGGACGGCGCGGCGGCAGTGGCACGCTCGCCTGCGGTGCCTCACCCGCCGCGGGCTGCGCGCTGGCGGGCCGCGGCGCGGGGCGATTGGTGGCCGCAGGCGGCTCGGGCGGCAGCGCGGCGGGGCGGGGCAGCGCCGGCGGCCGCGGCCGGGCAGCGGGCTGAGTCTCCGCCGCCGGCGCGGGCTGCGCGTTAGCGGGGCGCTGCGCGGGGCGATTGGCCGCCGCTGGCGGCTCGGACTGTGGTGGCATCACCGCCGGGGGCGGCGGGTTTGGCGGGCGCGGCCGGGCCGTGGGCTGAGCGTCCGCCGGCGCCTGCTGTTCCGCAGGCACATCCCCTCCCACGCGCATGCCGAGCCAGGGGTCTCCAGCCTGCGCGCGTGCGGCCGGAGCCGTCAGGCTCAAAGCCAGCAGCGACGCCAGCAACACGGCGGGAAGGGACGGCCCTCGCTTCATGATGCGGGCGCCCGCAGCAGGATCTCGATGCGCCGGTTCTGCGGCGCGTTAGGATCGTCCCCATTCTTCAGGTCGCGATCCGCCACACCTTCGATCTTGACGACGCGCTTCTCGTCGAAGCCGCCGCGCACGAGCATGTAGAGCGCCATGTGCGCGCGAGCAGAGGACAGCCGCCAGTTGTCGTAGGTCTCGGAGCGGAAGGGACGCCCATCCGTATGGCCGCGGATGGTCACCTGTCCCGGCCGCTTTTGCAGGGCGTGGGCGATCTGCTCCATGGCGCGTACCAGACGCCCGTCGGGAATGGCCGAGCCTACGGGGAACATGGAGTAGTCGATGTCGTCGGTCAGGTCGATCACGAGCCCTTCGGGCGTGGCTTTCACGCTGAGGTTGGGGGCGTGTGGGCCATTGACCGCACCGGCAAGGGTGCTCTTCAGCTCGCCCTCGAGAGCGTTGGCGGCATTGTCCTTCGCTGCGGCCTGCTGGGCGGCCTTGTCGCCGCCACGGGCGGCGCCGGCGTCCTTGGCATCGGGCCCCGTACCGGTGCGACCGGCGGCGGCCGCAGCCTGCCGCGCTGCTTCGGCCTGCTGCGCGCGCGTCTGCTGGGCGGCGGCGGAGGCCTTCCAGTAGGTGGGGTCGAACGGATCGCGCGTGACGTCGCCGGCGCCAGTGCCCGGCGAGCCCAAGTTTCCGGAGGCGGGCGGCGGTGGGCCGCCCACGCTCGGGTCTGAATCGTGGGCGAGCTGCTTGAGCACCGCGTAAGGGTCCTGAAAGGCCGCGCGTTCCTTGTCACCCTGCTGCCGGTCGTCGCCGGCGCCGGTGTCGTGGCCCACGCTGTTCTTCAAAGCGGAGGGCTGCTTGCCCTCGGCCGAGGTGCCCTTGTCCGAATCGTCCTTGGGATCGTTGACGCCCTTCACATCGCTGATGCTGGCGGCGAGGTCCACCGGGTTGAAGTAGTTCGCGATCGCCTTGCGCGTCTCGCTGTCGGTGACGTTGATGAGCCACATGATGAGGAAGAAGGCCATCATCGCGGTCATGAAGTCGGCGTGCGCCACCTTCCACGCGGTGTTGTGGTGCTCGTGCTCCTCTTCCTCGTGACGCTTGATGATGATGAGCTCACCATGGTCCTTCTTGTCAGCCATGGGCGCCGGCCTCCTCGGCCTGAGCCTGAGCCGTGGCGAGCCGCTGAACCCAGGCGCCGAGACGGGTCTCGATGAGGGTGTCGGCGCAGGTCACCTCGATCTCCGCACCCGGCCCGGGGTTGAAGGTGACACCTTCCGGATCGCCCAGGCGATCCTTCAGGACCGCAAGCAGGTCTGCCGGACCGCGCACCGTGATGACGGGCAGGGGGCTGTCCGGGAGCGTCGGCTGACTGATGAGCGCGGCGATGGCGTGCCGTGCGTCATCCAGCGCCCGCGCCCGCATCGCCTCGCTGGCGAAGGGGGTGAGAATGCGCCCCAGCACGTCGCAGATCCGCGTCTCCATGGCCTGGAATGCTTCACCCATGGCGGCCGCCATGCGGTCGCCCTCCGCCTCCGCCCATTCCGCGCGGGCGGTGGCGAGACGATCTCGCAGCGTGGCTTCGAAGCGCTCGGCATCCTCCTGCCGGGCAGCTTCGCTCGCGGCCAGCTCCGCCCTCGCCTTGGTCACCGCCTCGCGAACGGCCTGCGAGACGGCGAGGCCGACTTCTTCCTGGGTGAAGGTGGGTGGCGGGGGAGCGGCAGCCTGAGCCGCGCCCTGGAGCAGGGCCTCGGCACCCGAGCGCGCCCGATGCCCTTGTCCGTCGCGGCCCGCAGACCGCTGCCCGCCGTCCGGAGTGAAATGAGGCAGGTAGCGTGACAGCGTCTGCATGGTCAGGACCGGGCCTCCTGGTGCAGCCACTGCCGCAGGATGGCAACCGCCTGATCCTCGTCATACTCGACGATCTGTTCGAGACGCTTCTGCGGCGAGCGATTCTTGCGGCTGGTGAGGTCGCCGATAAGGTTGACGGGCTCGTCGGCGCCCGCCTCGAGCGCCGGAGCGGTCGGCGGCGCCGCGATGGCCGGCGTGCCGCCGGGGCCGGTCACCGCGGGCACAGACTCTGCCGCGAGCATGGCGGTCTCGATGTCGGCCACCTCCTGCTCCACCTCGTCGTGGGGGCGGGAGAGGATGGCGCGCACGGCGGGCCGCAGGCCGAACCAGATGAGAAGGGCGGCCACGGCCAGGATGGTGAGGGCGTTGATCATCGTTCCCGCCTGCCGCAGCAGCAGCTCGGTCCAGGGAAGGGGCGGCACCGGCTCCAGAGCGTGGCCGCCATCGGCGAAATTCACCGCTGCAACCTTCAGCTTGTCGCCGCGATCTTTGTCGTAGCCGGCCGCAGAAGCGACGAGCTGCTCGACTTCGTAGATCTGCTGTTCCACCGGGATCGCCTCGCCGTTGGGGCCGGCCGGCGGCGCAAGGCGATCACGATTGACCAGCACGGCGATGGAGAGGCCCTTCACCACATAGGCGTCGCGGACGGTCTGGACGGTACGGCTGGAGACCTCGAAGTTCGTCAGTTCCTCGCGGCGCGAAGAGCTCTCGTTCGCGTCGGTGGTGGGCTGGGTCGTCGGCTGGTTGTTCGGAATGTTCTGCTGCACCGTGGTGGTGGGCTGCTTGGTGCGGTTCTGGCTCTCGCCCAGCTCCTTCACCACGCGAACCGAGCGCTCCACGCGGGATTGCGGATCGAAGATGGTCTCCTGGGTCGTCACGCGGTCGGTGTCCAGGCGGGACGACACGCTCACCTCGAAATTGCCCATGCCGAGATAAGGCGTGAGGGTGCGGCGGATCTTTTCCTCTGTCTCGCGGTTCACCTGCTGCTGCAATGCGGCCTTGCGGCCGGTTGCGGCATTGGCTCCGTCTTCGGGGGAGGAAAGCACCGCGCCTTCGGTGTTGAGAACGGTGACGTCGTCGAGACGGAGCCCAGGGACGGCCGCCGCCACCAGGCGTCGAATGGCCTGAGCGGTGGACGCATCCTCTGCATTCTCGGTGCGGATCACCACCGAGGCCGACGCCTGCTGCTGATCCCGACGGAAGGCGGCGCGGTCGGGAAGCACGATATGCACGCGCGCGGCCTTGATTCCCTTCATGGTCTGGATGGTACGGGCGAGCTCGCCCTCGAGCGCGCGTACCCGCGTCACTTCCTGCATGAAGGAGGTGAGGCCAAAGGAGCGGACGTCGTTGAACAGTTCGTAGCCCGTATTGCCGCTCTGCGGCAGGCCCTTCACGGCCAGCAGCATGCGCGCCTTGGCGGTGTCGGCGTGGCTGACCATCACCGTGGTGCCGTCCGCGTTCACGTCGAATGGAATGCTCGCGTCCTTCAGGGCGCTGCCGATGCGGTTCACGTCCTCGCGCGTGAGATTGGCATAGAGCGGCTCGCGCTCCGGCTGGCCGAGGTAGTAGACGCCCACCGCGATGGTGCCCACGACCGTGAGGCCGATGACGCCCAAGGCGATCAGCCGGCGCGCGCCGAGGTCGCGCAGGTTCTGCCACAGGAGTTCGAGCTGCTTCTGGCCGATCATCCGCCGATCTCGTCCACTTCCGCTCCCGTCCCGCGCGGGGCTCCGGCGCGACGGCATATCTGAGGATCGTGCACGCGAAGCCCGGAGGCTCCGACCATGCGCCGAGCATCAATGTCGGTTGTCAAACTTGCCTGGGCGTTGCAGGGCTGCGCGATAACAGCGGCGACACCAGCGCTGGCCGCCAACCGACTGAACTTCTGCTGATAATGCGCCTGGCGTGCCCGCTGCGGCCCGCCCGGAAATCGGCTGCGCCGAAAAGAAAAAGGCCGCGCTCGAAACGAGGCGCGGCCATAAAAAACCATTCGGGGGATTGAATGGCAGGTATCCAGATTGCCCCAAAAGGAGCTCCGGAATTTATGAAGCTGCCGCGCCCAGGAGGGTTGGGCGCGGCGGCCTTCACATCAGCGGAAGAGCTGCAGCACGTTGGAAGACGAGCTGTTCGCGATGGAGAGCGACTGGATCGCCAGCGACTGCTGGGTCTGCAGGGCCTTCAGGCGGGTCGACTCTTCTTCCATGTCCGCATCCACCAGCGTGCCGATCGAGGACTTGTTGAGGTCGATCAGGCTGTTGGCGAAGTTCTGCTGAGACTGCAGACGAGACTGGTTGGCACCGAGGGTCGCGCCACCGGCGGTCACCGCCGAAATGGTCGAGTCCACCACCTTCAGGTAGGCCTGGATCAGGTCGGTGTCATTGTCCGTCAGAGACGAGATGTCCAGATCCATCAGGGACTTGCCGGAGACCGTGGTGGTTCCGGTGCCGCCCGTCTGGGTGTAGGTCACGTCGTACTGGGTATCCATGAAGCCACGGACGTTCGCGCCAGCGCCCACCGCCACAGTCACGGCGTTCTGGCCGGAAGTGGTGTTGGCGGCGATCGCAGCATTGCTGACGATCGTACCGACCTTCGAGGTGATGGTCGAGGTCGAGCCACCACCAGCGGTGTTGGCGTCGAACAGACGGAACTCACCGGTGTCGATCGTGGTCGTGGTCACGCTCACCGTGTCGCCGCTGCGCGAGAAGGACGCGAGCAGAGACTTGTTCTCAGTGAAGCTGGTGGTGTCGCTGGAGTCCACCGACAGCCAGTTGTCGCCGGCCGAGCCCGAGATGGAGCTGGTGGCGGCGGTCTGGATGTTGGTGAGAGCGGCAGAGATGTTCTTCTGCAGGGCGCCACGGTCGGCGTTCGCAGAAAGAGCAGAGGCCAGGGCGGTCTTGATGGTGTTGAGGTCGGTGATGACCTGGGAAACACCCTTCGAGGCCGTCGTCACCGCATTGCTGTCCAGGGCCATCGCTTCCGTCACGCCCTTGAGCGCGCTGTTGTCGGAAGTGAGGGTCGTGGCGATCGTCCAGTAGCTGGCGCTGTCAGACGCGTCGTTGATCTTCTTGCCGGTCGAGACGCGGTTATTGGTCGTCTCGAGGTCGCTGTTGATCGAACGCAGGGTCTGAAGGGCGACCGTAGCGGAGTTGTTGGTGATGATGCTGGTCATAGTAAAATGTCCCTCTTCAGGTACTGACGAAGATTTAGGGGGACATGCCGGGTTTTCACCGGAATGACAGGGCGGCATCATGCCTTTGAGGTTGGATCTCAGAGATCGTTGGTCCGCAGGAGCAAACCACTCAACCTGTCATGATTGAAAGCTAGCACGCGAAGCTTGCGCGAAGCAAGCTTCGCCGGTGCCTCGGAACAAAAATGCCGCGCCCTGGAAAGGCGCGGCAAGGGCCACGACCGGCTTGGCGGCGCGTTCAGAAGAAAGACCGCACGAGCCCGCTCACCAGCAGGTTCCAGCCGTCGATAAGAATGAAAAACAGGATCTTGAATGGCAGAGAGATGACGGAAGGCGGCATCATCATCATGCCCATGGACATCACCAGCGTGGCCACGACCAGATCGATGACAAGAAACGGCAGCACGATGAGGAAGCCGATCTCGAAGCCACGGCGCAGTTCGGAAATCACGAAGGCGGGAATGAGGATGCGCATGGAGACCTTTTGCGGGTCGGTCCCCACGCCGGGCGCGGCGCCACCGTTCACGGGCGCCGGCGCCGGCGTGATGATGTTCTGGCGCACGGCGATATCAGAGAATAGCTGCAGGTCCTTGCCGCGCACATGATCAAGCATGAAGTCGCGGAACGGGTCCGAGATCTTCTCCAGGGCCTCCTGCTCAGTGATGCGATTCTCGGTGAGCGGAACCACCCCTTCCTGCCAAGCGCGGTCGAAAGTGGGTGCCATAACGTAGAAGGTCATGAACAGGGAGAGGGAGATCAGCACCAGATTCGCTGGGGTGGAGGGAAGTCCAAGTCCCGAGCGCAGGAAGGAAAAGGCGATGATGAAGCGGGTGAAGCTGGTCAGCATGATCAGCAGCCCAGGCGCCACCGACAGCACAGTGAGCAGCGCCACCATCTGGATGATGCGCGCAGCCGTGCCGCCGCTGTATTCGGGCAGGAGCTGATCAAGGCTCGGGAGCGCATTGCCGGATGACGCCTGGGCGAGAGCCGGCGCGCTCCAGATGACGAGCGGAAGCGCCAGAAGCGCCATGATGCCGAGGGCGGCGAGCGTCCCCTTTCGCCGTGGCCCGCCGTACGCCGGCTGCCGCACGTTCACTGCACCACCAGGGTCACGAGCACGAGCTCGTTGATCTTGCCCTGGGAGCGGATGTTCGCCCGGTCGTTGAGGTCCTCTCGCACGTGCTGCAGCGCACTCGGGCCCTCCAGCTGGCTGAGCGACAGAGAGCGCATGTAGGCCATGATGTCCTCGCGCACCTCCGCTGCCGTCACGTCGGGATTGGCGAGAGCACCGTTCTTGAAGACCAGCGCGGCTTCCACGCGTACGAAGGTGGAGGAGGGCGCCGCGAGGTTCACCACCACGGGCTTCAATTCCTTGAGGGTGAGGTCGCCGGTGTAGTGCAGCGCACCCGCATCTTTGCTGCCCGGCTGGGAGGTCATGCGCGCGCTGACCGACGCCTCGACGGTGTTTCCGAGCAGGAAGCCGATGCCCGCACCGGTGACGGCTGCGATCAGCGTCAACACGGCAAGCGCAATCAGGAGACCGCGCTTGCCGGACGGCGGGTTGGCGTCATTGTCCTCATCGGCCATGGAAAGCGGTCCTCACCAGGGCGCGACGACGTCGTAGATACGCTGACCCCAGGCCGGTTGCTGCACGTCCATCTGCCGGCCGCGGCCGCCGTAGGAAATGCGGGCCTCGGCGATCTTGTCGTAGGGAATGACGTTTCCGGAGGAGACGTCGAGCGGGTTCACGATGCCGGCGATGTTCAGCACGCGAACCTCGTAATTCACCTTGATCTCTTGCGAGCCGCTGATGATGAGGTTGCCGTCGGGCAGAACTTCGGTCACCACCGCCGCGATGCTGAGGCGCAGCTTCTCGGACCGGTCGATGGTGCCTTTGCCCTTGGTTTCCGTGTCGGAATTGACGTTGAAATTGCCGTTGGCGGAGCCTGCGTTCACGCCGCGTCCAAAACCGGAAAGGCTGAGGCCGGTATCGAAGTTGAGATCACTGTTCGACTTGCGCGAGCGATCGGTCGCATTGTCGAACTGCGCCTTGTCGTCGAGGGCGATGGACACGCGGATCACGTCGCCGACCTTCGAGGCACGCAGGTCGCGGTAGAGGCTGCCGGAGCGGTTCTGATCCCAGGTGGAGCGGAAGCTGCGGACGGGGGCCTGCTGGAACGTCACCGGCACCGGCTCGCGGTTGGTCTCGAGCCCGGAGCCAAGCGGGCTCAGGGTGGGGCCGGTGATGAGGTTGTCATGGTCGGTCTGGCAGCCGGCCACGAGAAGCGCGGTGCCGATGGTCAATGCGAGGCGTCTCATCCGGGCCGGCCTTCCTGCGCGCGGCGCGACAGGCCGACCAGGGTGGAAGTGAGGCGCGCGGCGCGCGCGGGCTCGAACTCATTCAGGATGGCGCTCGCCACCCGCGGATTCAGCTTGGACAGCAGGGCAGCCGCCATGTCCTCGTTCATCGCCGCCATCTGCGCGGCGGCAGCGTCAGGACGCATCTGGGAAATCACCGCCACTAGCGATTCGTCAGCTTTTTTCAGGAACGCCTCGCGGCGCTGGAGCCAGTCCTGATACTCGGCGCGCTTCGCCTCGAGCTGGGCGATGCGCGCCTCGATCTCCTTTTCCATCGTCGCCAGCGCTTCCTTCTGCCGCGCGAAGCGGGCGTCGGCGGCGGCATCGGCGATGTTGCGGCAATACTGGGAGGCCTGATCGTCGCGCGCGCCCTGCGCAGGGGCCGCCTGCTGCGCGCCTTGGGGCTGCGCACTTTGGGCCTGGGCCTCGCCGGGGTTGGCGGCGCCGAGCAGGGCGGCCAAGGCGAGAAGGGGCGCACCTCGCCCCGCGACCCGCGCCGCACGCCGGCTCACGGCGGCGCCCGAACGGCGGGCCGCCACGGCCGTGAACAGGGTGGGCAGCGTGAGGTTCATCATGCACTCCCTCCGTGGTGAGAGCGCCGCTTCGCCGGCGCGGCAGAGCAGCGGATGACTCAGGTTCTAGAAAGACTGACTTGCGCGACGCTGACCTATGGGCCGCCGATCCGCTTCGGCGAGGGTCAGGCCGCGCGGGCCGCGGCGCCGGAGCACATCACGGTTTGTTACTGGAACACCAGCTCCGCCTGCAGGGCGCCGGATGTCTTCACCGCCTGGAGGATGGAGATGATGTCCGTGGGCTTCAGCCCGAATCGGTTCAGGCCGTTGACCAAAGACTGCAGGGAGGTGCCGCGGACGATGCCGATCGGGCCGCCGCTTTCCTCGGCCGCAATGTCGGTGCGCGGCACCACCACTGTCTCGCCGAAGCTGTAGGGCATGGGCTGGGACACCTCGGGCGTCTCGGTGACCTGCACCGTGAGATTGCCCTGGGTGACCGCGAAGGTTGAAATCTGCACATTGCGGCCGATCACCACGGTGCCCGTGCGCTGGTCCACCACCACGCGTGCCGGCGTGTCCGGCTCCACCTGAAGCTCGCCGACCTCCGCGAGGAAGCGCGCCGGGTTCACGCCCGAGGGGCGCTGCACCAGCACCGTGCGCAGGTCCACTTCACGCGCGAGACGCTTGCCGTAGCGGGCCTGGGTATAGGCGTTGATCACGTCGGCCATGGCGGCGGCGGTGCGGAAATCGGGATTGGTGAGATCGAGGTAGAATTCGGGCAGCTCGCTGAGGCGGCCGGGCACCTGCTTTTCCACCAGCGCGCCGTTGGCGATGCGGCCGGCGGTGGGCACGCCCTGGCTCAGGGTTTCAGCCTGGCCGGTGATCTGAATACCCGAGACCAGCTGGCCCTGCGCCACAGCGTAGACGATGCCATCCGCGCCGTTGAGGGGAGTCACGAGCAGGGTACCACCGCGGAGCGATGTGGCGTCGCCAAGCGAGGCGATGGTGACGTCAATGCGGCTGCCGACCGCCGCGAACGCCGGCAGGTTGGCGGTGACAGCCACAGCCGCCACGTTCTTCGCGCGCAGTGCGATGCCCTGGACGTTGATGCCCATGCGGTCGAGCATGGATTGCATGGCCTGCTCGGTGAAGGGTGAGTTGCGCAGGGTATCGCCGCTTCCCTGCAGGCCGATCACGAGGCCGTATCCCACCAGCAGGTTGTCGCGCACGCCCTGGACCGAGGAGATGTCCTTGATGCGCGTCATCGCGGCAGCAGGCAGCGTGCCGATGCCGCATAGGCCGACGAGGATGAGAACGGCGAAGCGCAGGAGGCTGGTCATCTCATCTTGATCCTGACGGAGCCGTCGGCCTGAACCTCGCCGACGATGATCTGGCCGCTGTCCATGTTCTTGAGGCGGACAATGGCGCCGGCAGAGCCCGATTCGAGGGGGATGGCATAGCCGGAGATCAGCAGGCCGCCCTCCCTCATCACCACACGCGCGGTGACACCCTTTGTCACCATGACCGCGTCGGTGACGGCGCTCATGGGAATGGGCACACCGGCCGGCAGCACCCGCCGCGCCACCTTGCCCGCCACCGCCTCGGCGCGAGGGGCGTACATGCCGCTCTCGATCACGTTGCGCGGCGCCGGCCGCTCTGTGAGCACGGCCGTGTTCAGCGCATCGCCCGGATAGAGGGTGACATTCGGCACGGGCAGGGTGAGGTTGAGATCCGCAGGGGCCTCCGGCACAGGCGCCTTGGCCGGCGCGGGGGCGGTGTGCTCCACGGGCGCGCGCTCCGCCTCCGCCTGGGCCGCGAGCGCGGAGATGCTCTGCGCTCGGGCGGGCAAGGCGCCGAGCGAAAGCGCCAGCGCAAGGCCGAGGCAGGCGAGAAGAGCGAGCCGCCCACGCATCAGCGCAGGCCCGTGGAGACGATCTTCGACATTTCGTCGGCCGCCTGGATCACCTTGGAGTTCATCTCGTAGGCGCGCTGCGCCTGGATGAGGTTGGTGATTTCCTTCACCGGGTCCACGTTCGAGCTTTCGAGGTAGCCCTGGACGATGGCGCCGAAGCCCACGTCGCCCGCTACACCTTCCACCGGCTGACCGGAGGCGGGCGTCTCGCGATAGAGGTTGTCGCCCAACGGCTCTAGACCCGCGTCATTGGCGAAGGTGGCGAGCTGGAGCTGGCCGAGAAGCTGCGGCGCGGTCTGGTTGGAGATCTGCGCGTAGACTTGGCCGGATTCGTTGATGACGATGGAGCTGGCGTTGGTGGGGAGCGTCATGGCCGGATTGACGGTATAGCCATTGGCGGTCACCAGCTGGCCGGTGGCGCTGCGGTTGAAGCTGCCCGCACGGGTGTAGAGCGTCTCGCCGGTCGGGCTCGTGATCTCGAACCAGCCGTGCCCGTTGATGGCCACGTCGAGCGGGTTGGAGGTCTGGGACAGCTCGCCCTGCATGTGCAGGTTCCGGATGCCGATGGTGCGCACGCCGAGGCCGACCAGCGCGCCTTCCGGCACCGGTTCAGCACCGTCCTGGTTCGGCACGCCACGGGCGCGCTCGGCCTGGTAGAGCAGGTCGGTGAATTCCGCGCGGGCGCGCTTGAAGCCGGTGGTGGAGATGTTCGCGATATTGTTGGCGATCACCTCGACGTTGGTCTGCTGGGCCGACATGCCGGTGGCGGCGATGGCTAGGGCTCTCATGATGGCTCCCCCGAGTCGTCAGATGGTCATGCGGCTGATTTCTTGATAGGCGGCGACCACCTTGTCGCGCACCGAGATCGCGGTCTGCAGGGTCTGCTCCGCGTTCATCACCGCCTCCACCACCTGCTGCACGGAAGCGCGGCCGTTGATGCCGGAGATGGAGGTCGCCTCGCCGGCCTTCAGCGTGTCCACCGCGTCCGAGGACATGCGGGCGAGCATGCTGGAGAAATCGGTGGGTTCCACATTCTGCGCTCCGGCGACAGCGCCGGTCTGCGTGGTCTCCATCCGCGTATTGGTGCGGCTCAGCGAAAGGCCTGAAGTCGAAGTGCTCGTCGTGGAAAGGTTGAGGGAATTGATCATCACGACGTCCTCAGAAGGTCGATGGTCATGGCCACCATGGACCGGGCTTGCTTGATCATCTGGAGGTTGGCCTCGTAGCTGCGGCTCGCCTCACGCATGTCGGCCATCTCGACGAGAGGATTCACATTGGGCTTCAGCACCCAGCCCTTCTCGTCAGCGGCGGGATTTCCAGGCTCGTATTCCGTGCGGAACGGTGCTTTGTCGACACCCGTGTTCCTCACTTTCACGCGAGAGGAGCCGAGGGCGCGGTCAAGTTCTGCCGAGAACTGGACGGTCTTGCGCGAATAGGGCTGCTCGCCGGGCGTAGAGCCCGTGGAGTTCGCGTTCGCGAGATTCTCCGCGACGATCCGCATGCGGGTCGACTGGGCTTCGAGCCCGGAGCTGGCGATGCGCGTGACCGCCTTCAGGGGATCGATGGTGTTCATTTCAGGCTCGTCAGAATCATGCGGTTGAAGGATTTGACGATGCTGGTGTCGAGCGTATAGGCGCTGTTCACCTCGTTAGCCTTCAGCATTTCCTGCTCGATGCTCACGGAATTGCCGGAAGCATTGATGCCCCAGCCGTCCTTGGCATCGCGGGTGCGGGTCGTCACCTCCGCCGCAGGGGTGCTGAGATGGCTCTCAGACGTGCGCGCCATGTTGAGGCTGGTCTGGTTCATCACGGCGTCGAACGCGGCGGTGTCCACCGCCTTGTAGCCGGGGGTATTTGCATTCGCGATGTTGCCGGCGATGGCCGTCTGGCGCACGGACGCCCACTGCGAATGACGAGATGCGAGGCCGAACAAGTAGAGAGGCTGCATGGCGATCTCCGCGGAACGACTCCCGGTGCGATCAACGTTGATAATCTCCGCGGCACCCCTAAGCGGGGCGAGTACCGCGAATTCTTCTTCTCCTTCTACAGAGCGAGGCTTGCTTGAGGCTGATGGGAACCGCCTACGGTGCGGCTCGGGAATCCTCGAGCGCGGCACGCAGCAGCTCGATGCCCTCGTCGTGGCTGGCGTGGGGCACCCGAAAGTCGATGCTGTCGATGGAAACCCCCACCGATGTCGCGTCGAATACCAGCTTGAAATAGACCGACAGGGTCGTGTGGTGGAACTCGAGGTCCATGCTCACGGTCGGCGGGCGCCCCCAGTCGGAATGGGTGAGGGCATGGCGGCCGTAGCGCAGGGCGCCCGGCTTCAGCGTGCGCTCTGCCGAGGACGCCACGATGTCCTCGATGTTGTTGGCCTGGCCGGCATTGATGTAGCCGATGAGCAGGCCCGCCTCGGTGAAGAACAGCTCGGCAACGACCCCCCGCAGTGCCATGGCCAGCACGCACTCGAAGGCCTGCGCCTCCAGTTCGGGGCGGGTGTTCAGGGCCAGGATGTGTTGGCAGCTATTTGGAACCATTGGGGCGCTTCGAATAAATGAAGTGAAGAACCTGGGCTACCGGGCGGTAGAACTCACGCGGGATCCACTGATCGACTTCGACTGCATCATACATGGCACGGGCCAGCGCCCGGTCCTCGACGACCGGAATGGCGTGCTGCTGTGCGATCTCCCTGATCTTCAGGGCCACGAGGTCGAGCCCCTTCGCCACCACGAAGGGGGCGCCGCCGAGATCGCGATCATACTTCAGTGCAATGGCGTAATGGGTCGGATTGGCGATGACAACCGTTGCTTTCGGCACGGCTCCCATCATCCGCTGGCGGGCGCGCTGCCGCTGGATGGAGCGCATGCGCGCCTTCACCATCGGATCGCCTTCCGACTGCTTGACCTCGTCCTTCACTTCCTGCTTGGTCATGCGCAGCTCGGCCTTCCAGTGAAAGCGCGACCAGACCAAGTCGGCGCCCACGAGGACGATGGTGGCTACGCACACCGCCGACACCAGCCGCATGGCCAGCTCCAGCACCGCGGAGGGCAGCCGCAGCGGGTCCGTCAGCATGGCGTCCACCACCCGGTGCTCTTCCCAATAGAGCACCAGCCCCGCCACGAATCCCACCGCCAGCAGCTTGAACAGAGACTTGCCGAAATCGATCTGCCCCTGGATGCCCATCAGCCGCTTGAAACCGGAGGCGGGCGAAACCCGATCCCACTTTGGCGAGATGCGTTCCAGCACCAGTGACGGCACGTTCTGGAACGCCGACGCCACGATACCGGCGATGGCGAGGATGATGATCATCGGCGTCAGGAAGCGTCCGGCGACCAACAGCGTGTCCCAAAGCAGCTCTATGGCATCGCTGCCGTGCTCGAGGCGGAAGCCGCCGGGATCGTCGATCAGGCGCGCCAGATCCTCCGTGAGCAGGCGGCTGGGCGCGGCCACGAAGAAGGCGAGGCAGGCGAGAATACCGAGCAGCGAGGCGAACAGCGTCGCCTCGCGGGAGAAGGGAACATTGCCCTTCTCCACGGCATCGGAGATCTTCTTCTCCGATGCCTCCTCGGTTTTACTCTCCTTGTCCTGGTCCTCTGCCATGACCCCCCATCCCGCCGACGCGCTGGCGCGTCTTCTTCTGAACTAGAGCGCGTTCACGCGCAGGCGATACCGCTTCGCGTGAAAAGACCGCGTTTCTGGAAAACCCCGGAGCGCATTCTGCGCGCCGGTACGCGTGGATCCTCCCCCTGGACAACCAGATGCGCCGCGCAGCTCCGTGTTCCGGCCGGTGCCCAAGGACACCCCGCGGCAGTCCCTGAAGGGGCGGGCGGATGCGCGCCCCCTCGAAAATAGGTCAGCGTACGTAGGAATCCTCGTCGCTGTCGCTGTTGAGCTCGATCTCGCCGCGCCCGGCCATGTCGAGGGCGAGATCGGTGATGGTGCGCCGCGCCTCGGTGACCTCGCGCGCCGGAACCGGCTCGCCGCTTGCCATTTCCTGCTCCACCATGCGCCGGATACGGCCGCCGAGAGATTGAAGGATCATCTCGCGGAAGTCCGGATCGGTGCCCTTCAGCGCCAGCACCAGCTTGTCGGTGGGCACCTGGTCGAACAGCGAGGTGCGGGCACGCGGGGTGAGCTTGATGATGTCGTCGAAGGTGAAGAGGAGCCCCTTCAGGATCTCCGCCGACTTCGGCCGTGTGGAGGCGAGGCTGGTGAGCACCGTCTCCATGTCGTCGCGGTCCATCTTGTTGATGATGTCGGCCATGCGGGCGTGCGGGTCGGCGCCGGCGTTGCGCGAGAAGTTCATCATGAAATCCTCGTACACCGTCCGCTCGATCACCTGCATGGTGGCATCGACGATGGGCTTGAAGGTGAGCATGCGGCGCAGGATGCCGTTGCGCCGCTCCTCGGGCAGGAAGCTCAGCACCTTGGCGGCGCAGGCGGGCCGCACCTTCGAAAGCATCAGCGCCGCCGTCTGCGGATGTTCCTTAGCGATGTAGGAGGCGAGGATGCTCTCCGACACTGTCGAGATGCGCTCCCAGATGGAGTGGTTCGCCGTGCCGAGCAGCTCGGCCATAATGTCGGCGATCTGCTCCGGTGGCAGCACGCCCGTGAGCAGCCGCTCCACGTCGGACGCCGTGCCGATGAGGCTGGCGCCACTGGCGAACTGCGTCGCGAAATCCTCGACGACGGCTTCGATCTGCGCCGGGTTGACCGACTTCAGCTGCGCCATCGACCGGGTGATGAGCTTGATCTCGTCAGGGTCGAAATGCTTCAGCAGACGGTTCGCCGTCGGCGGGCCCATGGTCATGAGCACCGCGGCGACCTTCTCGGTCCCGTGCAGGGGGCGCGACTTGCCCTGGTTCGGCGTCGCCATCGGCGTGTCTCCGTCAGGCTTCGTCAGGCTTCGTCATTGCCGCCAGGGCCGACGATCTCTGTCAGGGAAACGCCGAAGCGCGAGCTGTCGTCCTCCACCACCATTACCTCGCCGCGCGCGATGATGCGGCCGTTCACCACCACGTCCACGGGCTCGCCCACCCGGTGGTCGAGGGGCACGACCGCACCGCGGCCCAGCTTCAGCAGGCTCGCAACCGGCATGCTGGCCGAGCCGAGAACCACCTGCAGCTGAACGGGAATGCGCTTCACGGCCTCAAGGCCGCGGGTGCTGCCGAGGGTCTCATCCCCTTCGGCCGCGCCCTGGGCGGGGGAAAGGAGCGCTTCGTCGAGGGCGGCGTCAGTCTTGTTATCGGAGTCGGGCATGGCGTCCTCTGGAGCAGGAGGAAAGGGATATCAGCGCTGCTGCATCTTGGTGTCACCGGCGTCGCCCGTGCGGGCGTCGAGCTCGGCGATGACGCCATGGGCATCATCGATGCGCTTGGCCAACTGGGAGAGCACTTCGCGCCCGTCGGTGCTGAAGGTCTGCAGCGAGTCGCGGGCGGCCGTGAGCGCCTGCGCGGCATCCGCCAGCGCGCGGCCATAGTCGGCGTTCAGCCGGTCGAGACGCGACAGGCGGCGATAGAGGGTCACCACGCAGACGGTGGTGGCGAGCAGCGCGGCGAGCAGGAGGATATCAACGGGGGAGGATATCATCGATGAAGTCCTGATTCTGGCTGATCTGTTCCTCGACGCGGACGACATAAGCGCCGTCCGCCTGGCCGAGGCGGCACCAGAAAAGAGGCTGGGCCGCGCTTTCGAGCTTCACCCGACTCGATGGCGTGGCGTTCAGCTTGATGACCTGCCCGACCTTGAACTCCGCGACCTCGCCGAGGGTCACCTCGCGCTCCTCCAGGATGGCGCGCAGCTTGACCTCGGTGCGGTTGATCTCCTGGCGGATCTTCTGCGCCCACTGGGGATCGCGGTTGCTGGATTCGGTCACGGTGGTGTGGGCCAGCGCGCGGCGCAGCGGCGTCAGCGCCGACTGTGGGATGATGACGAACATCTCGCCGCCGCGGTTGAGGGCTTGAAGCAGGAACTTCGCCACCACGGCGAGGTTGTTGCGCCGGCCGATCACCGCGAAGTCCATGCGCGTTTCCTGGCGCTCGAACTGGAACGAGGTATCGCTGACCAGCGCGAACGAGGCCCGCAGCGCCTTCGCCATCTGCTCGAACAGCAGCTGGGCCACGCGGCCCTCGATGTTGGTGAAGCTGCGCTCGTCTTCCACCGGCGGCTCGGAGCCATCGGAGCCGAACAGCACCTCGACCATGGTGAAGATGAAGTCGCGGTCGAAGCCGACGATGAGCTGGCTGTCCCACGAGGGCGCGCGGAAAATGCCGGCGATGGCCATGCCCTCGTAGGCTTCCAGCACTTCGCCGATGCGGCCGTTCTCGATGCTGAGGAACGAATAATAGGCCTGGGAGGCCGCGAACTGGCGCAGCCCGTCCGCGCAGGCGGTGGCCATGCGGTCGAACAGGACATGCAGCATGGGCAGGCGGTCGAGCGAGAGCCCGGCCGCGTCCAGCAGCATGTCGCGAATATCTTGGTGCTTGTGGCTATGCATGGGATCAAGCGGCCTGCTGCACGGGAGCGCCGGAGCCCGCCGGCGACGAATGGATGGCCTCGCTCTCCACCTCGTCGATGGTGGGGCGCTCGGCCGCCGCGATGGTCTTGCGGCCATGCTCCAGGGCGATGGGCGGGAGCGCGCCGTTCATGAAGGCGATCAGCGTCTGCTTGACGATGATGAAGGGCTGGCACTGCTTCTCGCGCGTGGTCTTAATCTTGGCGGCGAGCGGCCCGATGATGGCATACGAGGAATAGATGCCGAGGAAGGTGCCGATGAGGGCCGAGCCGATGTAATGGCCGAGCACCTCCGGCGACTGGTCGATCGCGCCCATGGCCTTCACGATGCCGAGCACCGCCGCGCAGATGCCGAGCGCCGGAAGCGCCTCGGCCACCGTGCCCATGGCGCTGGAGGGCTTGGTCTTGTGCTTCCTGATGGTGGAGATCTCCTGCTCCATCAGGCCCTCGATCTCATGGGACTTTGCGTTGCCGATGAGGATCAGGCGCGCGTAGTCGCAGATGTACTGCGTCAGTTCCTTGTCCTTCAGGATGGTGGGGAACTGCCCGAACAGCGGGGAGTTCTGCGGATCGTCGATGTGCGCCTCCACCTCGTTGCGAGGCTTCTGCCGCATGTCGCGCATCAGCGCATAGAGCAGGCTGAGGAGGGCGAGGAAATCCTTGCGCTTGGGCGCCACCCCGGTGGCCGCCTGCATGATCGCCGCCCCGGTGTCCTTGATGACCGGCAGGGGGTTCGCGATGATGAAAGTGGAGAACGCGATGCCGCCGATGATCAGGTATTCGAACGGCTGCCACACCACGCTCATGTGGCCGCCCATGGCCACGAAGCCCCCGAACGTGGCGCCGAGGCCGAGAATGATTCCGATGATGACCACCAAGGCGCCGTCCTCCGTCCGGGGAGAGGGGTATCCTCACTCAATTAGGTCAGCAGGATTGCGCGAGGCTGAAGTCGGCGCCGGGTCACAGGTGTGAGAGCGGCCGGGGCGGGGCAGGCTCGCGCAAGCCTCGGCTGTGCATAGTTTGCCTAGCGGAGGCGTATCCCCGCCAATCCCCACCGGACAAGCTCGGGAGCTGACGTGTCGTCGAATCTCTACGTGGCCCTGTCGGCGCAAATGGCTGCGGACAAGCGTCTCGCTACCGTGGCCAACAATCTTGCCAACATGAACACGCCGGGGTACCGGGCCGAGCAGGTGCGCTTTGCGGAATTGCTCTCGCAGACGACCGCGGACAAGACCTCCTACGTGTCCGAGGGCGAGACCTTCACCTCCCTGCGGCCCGGCGCGATCTCGCAGACGGGCAACCCGCTGGACCTCGCGGTCGACGGTGGCGGCTGGTTCGCGGTGCGGACCGATGCCGGGGTTGGCTACACACGCGACGGCCGGCTGCGCATGACCGCCGATGGCGCCCTGCAGACCATGAGCGGGCGCGCCATGCTCGATGCCGGCGGCGCGCCGCTGATGGTCGATCCCAACGGCGGCGCGGTGCGGGTGGGGGCGGATGGTTCCATCTACCAGAATGGGCAGGTGGCCGGGCGAGTCGGCATCTATTCCATGCCCACGGGCGCCAACCTGACGCGCTATGACGGCTCCACCATGACCACCGACATGCCGCCGGCCCTGATCCAGGACTTCACCCGCAACAAGGTGCTCCAGGGCTATGTGGAGGGTGCCAACGTGGATCCGGTGATGGAGATGACCCGTCTCATTACCTTGCAGCGCGCTTTCGAGCAGGCGGCCAATGCCGTCTCCCAGAACGAGGATCTCACCACCAGCGCCATCAGGCAGCTGGGTCCGTCGAGCTGATTTGGCGCGGCGTCTTGCATGGGGCACCGAGGCATGAACGCGCTTGAGCAGCTTGCTGCTGCAGTGGAGGCGGGGCGGGAGGAGTGCCCGCCCGTGCGCGTGGGTGGCGTGGTGCGCCAGGTAACGCCGACTCATTTCGAGGTGTCCGGCCTTTCCCACGTGCTGCGGCTGGGAGAGCGCGTTGGGGTCGAGAGCGATGGCGCGATGCGGCTCGGCGAGGTGGTGCGCATCGACGGCTCGGCGGCCGTGGTGAAGCCATACGACGGCAATATGCAGGTGGGGCTGGGCGAGCGGGCCTATCGCGTGGGTCCGCTCATGCTTTACCCCAGTGCGCAATGGCGCGGACGTGTCATGAACGCGCTCGGCCAGCCGCTGGATGGGCGCGGGCCTTTGCCGCGCGGGCCGCAGGCCATGCCGCTGGATCGGGATCCGCCGCCGGCGATGGCGCGGGCGCGGGTGGAGAAGCCGCTGCGCACCGGAGTGCGCGCCGTGGATATCTTCACGCCCCTGTGCCAGGGCCAGCGCATGGGCATCTTCGCCGGCTCCGGCGTCGGCAAATCCACTCTGCTCTCCATGCTGGCGGGCTGCACCGGTTTCGATACGGTGGTGGTGGCGCTGGTGGGCGAGCGCGGGCGCGAGGTGCGCGAGTTCCTCGAAGGCCCCCTGGCGCCCAACAAGGATCGCTCGGTCGTGGTGGTCTCCACCTCCGACGAGAGCCCGATGATGCGGCGCATGGCGCCACAGGCGGCGCTGGCGGTGGCCGAGCATTTTCGCGATGCCGGCGAAAGCGTGCTGCTGATCGTCGATTCGGTAACTCGCTATGCCCATGCCGCGCGCGACGTGGCGCTGGCGGCGGGCGAGCCAGCGGTGGCCCGCGGCTATGCGCCGAGCGTGTTTTCCACCCTGCCAAAGCTGCTGGAGCGGGCCGGGCCGGGTGAGGAGGGTACTGGCTCCATCACTGGCGTGTTCTCGGTGCTGGTGGATGGCGACGACCACAACGACCCGGTGGCCGATGCTATCCGCGGCACCCTTGATGGCCACATCGTGCTCGACCGGGCGATTGCAGACCAGGGGCGTTTCCCTGCCATCAACGTTTTGCGCTCCATCTCGCGCCTGTCGGGCCTGGTCTGGAACGAGGGCGAGCAGGAACTGGTGCGGCGGCTGCGGGCCATGATTGCCCGCTTCGAGGACACGCGCGACCTGAGGCTCATGGGTGGCTACCAGGCCGGCAGCGACCCGGATCTGGACCAGTCCATCGCGGCCGTGCCCCGCATCTACGATGCGCTGCGGCAGGGGCCGGGCGGGCAGCCGAGCCGCGACCCGTTCGCAGATCTGGCCGCGGCGCTGCGGGCATGATTCCGGCAGCCTCGCACAAGCCATTTCGAGTCAAATGTCTCAACATGGGTCGCCTGACGCGGCCGCTGCCCTCGGGAGCCTAGCGAAATGAGCCTTTACGGTATGATGCGCACCAGCGTGTCCGGCATGGGCGCGCAGTCGAATCTCCTCAGCACGGTCGGCGACAACATCGCCAACGCGAGCACAACCGGCTACAAGGCGGCCGACGCCGAGTTCTCCTCGGTCATGCTCCAGTCGCAGGCTGGCAGCGGCGATTACCAGTCCGGCTCGGTGAAGACCACGGTTCGCTATGCCATCGACGCGCGGGGCGCGCTCGACTACGTGGGCAAGAGCAACACCGACCTCGCCATCCAGGGCAACGGCTTCTTCCTGGTCACGGATACCTCGGGCCAGATCGCCATGACGCGTGCTGGCGACTTCCGGAAGGACGCGTCCACGGGCAATCTGGTGAACGGGGCGGGCTACACCCTCATGGGCTATCCGGTGCCGAGCACCGGTGCTGGCGGTACCGCCGCGCTCGTGCCGGTGAACATCAACAACGCGACCGTCACCGCCGCGGCGACCACGACCGGCGTGTTCTCCGCCAACCTGCCGATTTCGGCCACCAGCACCACCGACCCCTATGTGGTGTCGAAGACTGTCTATGACGCGGTCGGCTCGGAGCGGACGGTCAACCTTTCCTTCCAGAAGACGGCCAACACCGGCGAGTGGACGGTGACCGTGAGTGGCGACGTGACCACGACCACCGCCACCCTTCAGTTCGACAGCTCCGGTAATCTGACCACCACTCCGGCGACGCTGTCGATTCCTGTGGTGAATTCGCAGGACCCGACCGTCACCACGACCATGTCGCTCGACCTGTCTGGCATGACGCAGAAGGACATGGGCTTCACGATTCTCACGAATACGGAGGACGGCACCCCGGCCTCGGTGCTCTCTGACGTGTCCATCGATACCGATGGCACCGTCTATGCGGTGAACGCCAATGGCGACAAGTTCGCGATCTTCACCATCCCGCTCGGCTATGTCTCGAGCCCGAACAACCTTACGCCGCTCACCGGCAACGCCTACACCACCAACACCAAGTCCGGCGCCCTGCAGATCGCCAGTGCGGAGGAGAACGGGCAGGGGTCGGTGATTTCTGGCGCGACCGAGAATTCGACCGTGGACACCGCCAACGAGCTGACCACCATGATCGTGGCGCAGCGCGACTATACGGCGAACTCCAAGGTGTTCCAGACTGGCGCTGAGCTTCTCGATGTGCTCATGAACCTCAAGCGTTGATCGAAGAAGTTTTCGGGGGTCCGTCATGAGCTTGAGCACCGCCTTCAATACCGCCCGGACGTCGCTCCAGACGACGTCCACGCGGCTGTCGGTGTCGGCGACCAACATCGCCGCGGCGGACAACACTTCCGCGTCCAGGAAGATCGCTGTCGTCACGACCGCGAGCGACGGCAGCACGCGGGTGGTGAACATCACGCGGGCCTCCGATTCTGCTTTGTTCGACCGGATGCTGTCGTCGACCTCGTCGAGCGCCCAGCTTTCGGCCATCAACGACGGCCTCACGGCGTTGCACGAGACCGTTGGCGATACGCAGAGCGAATCGTCGCCGGCGGCTCTTCTTGGCGCCTTCTCCACCGCGCTGTCGGCCTCGGCGAATGCGCCTGACGATCAGGCGCTCGCCGGTGCTGCGGTGAGCGCGGCGCAGGATCTCGCGCAGTCCCTCAATGACGCGACGGTCACCGTTCAGCAGGTGCGTGCGGATGCCGACACCGGCATCGCCACCTCGGTCGCCCACGTGAACGAGCTGCTGACGAAGTTCCAGGTTGCAAACGATGCCGTGGTGAAGGGCACCGCCACCGGCGCGGATGTGACCGGCTCCCTCGACGAGCGCGATGCCATCCTCGCGCAGCTGTCGCAGGAGATGGGGATCTCTACCCTCACCCGCGCCAACAACGACGTAGCCATCTATACCGACAGCGGCGTCACTCTGTTCGACAAGTCGGCGCGGACGGTGAGCTTCTCGGCCACGCCCTCATTCGACCCCTCGACCTCCGGCAATGCGGTCTACGTGGACGGTGTCGCGGTGGCGGGGCCCGGCGCCAGCACCTCGATGGCGCTGAAGTCGGGTGCCATCGTCGGTTATGCCACGCTGCGCGACGACGTCGCCGTCACCTATCAGTCCCAGCTCGATGCGGTGGCGGAGGGGCTTGTCGACGCCTTCAAGGAAACGGACCAGACCGGCGGCGGCCAGCCGGCGCTGAATGGCCTTTTCACCGTGGTGACTGGCGCCAGCACCGGTTCCGGTGTCGCCGGGCGCATCATGGTGAACGCGGCAGCCATCCCCAGCGAAGGGGGGTCGGTGTTTGCGCTGCGCGACGGCGGTATGAACGGCGCTGCTTACGTCTACAACACCAATTCCGAGGCCAGCTACGCCACACGCCTGAGCAGCCTCGTGAGCAATCTGGCCGCACCGCGAACCTACGCGGCGAGCACACAGCTTCAGAGTGACACGTCCCTCGCGGCTTTCGCATCGGGTTCCGTGAGTTGGCTTGAAGGCCAGCGTTCGGCGACCTCTACCAAGCTTGATGCGCAGAGCGCGGTTCTTTCGCAGACTTCGACCGCCCTTTCGTCGGCCACCGGTGTCAACCTCGACAACGAGTATGCGCTTCAACTCGAATTGGAGCGTAGCTACACTGCGTCGTCGAAGCTGATCGGCGTGGTGGACAATCTCTATAATCAGTTGTTCAGTGTGATTGGGTGACGCCGATGAAGAGCTCCTACATCTCCACCTTGTCCTGGACGACGAGCGCGCTGAGCACCATGTCGCGTCTTCAGGGCGAGATTTCGAAGACCACGACGGAAGTTGCCACCGGCCGCCACGCGGACGTGGGGCTGACTCTCGGCCTCAAGACGGGTCAAAGCGTTTCGCTCTACGCCACAAAGGCAGCCATCGAGGCGCAGCAGAAGAGCAACACCTTCTCCTCCACCGTCGTGAAGGGGTCGCAGACGGTGCTGTCGCAGGTGCTGACCAACAGCAACAGCTTTTTGCAGGATCTCATTACCGCTACGTCTTCAAGCGGAGACACGAAGAGCGTGGCTTCGCAGGCGGAAGGTGCTCTGTCGACTTTGATCGATAATTTGAATACATCCGATGGTCAGCGGTACCTGTTCGCGGGTACGAACAGCTCAGTCGCGCCGATGGTGTCGTACGATAGCGGGCCGGAGGCGGCGGTTAAGTCGGCTTTCGCCACCGCGTTCGGCCTGAATCCGACTGATCCTGCCTCGGATCCCGCCGTCGCCAACATCACAGCCGATCAGATGAATACGTTCCTGGATGGGGCATTCGCGGATCTGTTCGCGGATCCCGCATGGGGCGCGACGTGGTCGAATGCCTCCGATCAGCCGCTGACCAGTCAGGTGTCCACCACCCAGCGGGCGAACATTTCCACGACGACGAACACCGATGCCGTCCGCAACCTCACCATGGCGCTTACCATGGTGTCGAAGCTAGGGCTGACCGGCATGGCAGCGGAGACGCAGCAGGCGGTCATCGGCAAGGCAACTACCCTGACCGGCGCGGCGATATCTCAGATCACCGCAGAGAGCGCCAGCCTGGGTGTTACGCAGAGTCGTATTTCCCAGTCGAATGAAGTGCTTTCGAGCGCGAATACGCTCGTGGAGTCGAAGATTACCTCGCTGGAAGGTGTCGATACAGCCGAGGCCAAGACCAGGCTCGACAATATGACGACGCAGCTGCAGATGTCTTATTCAACAACCGCGAAGCTGATGCAGCTGTCCCTTCTCAATTACGTTTGATCCCACGCAAGAGGGTCGCCATGTACAAATTTGCTTATGCGGAAATCCTCGACGAGGCCGGAACCGCTGGACGAGACCGCGAACGCATGGCGTTCGATCAGGCGATCGACATGGTGCTTCAGGCGAAGGCCGGCACGCCAAACGCGCCGGAACTGCGCTCAGCTCTGCTCGACATGCAGAAGCTTTGGCGCTTCTTCATCGCCGATCTCGCGGATTCCCAGAACGAGTTGCCGCAGGCGTTGAGGGTTAATCTCGCGTCACTCGGTCTCTGGATTATTCAGGAGGCGGATCGGATCCTTGTTGATCCGTCGAGGGACGTTTCCCTTCTGATCGATGTCAACCGCACCATCAGGGACGGGCTGAAATGAACAAGCCGATGCATATCTCGTTGAAGGCCGGCGAGCGGATCTATCTCAATGGCGCAGTGTTCTGTGCGGACCGCAAGGTCACGCTGGAGCTTCTGAATGACGCGGTGTTCCTCATGGAAGGCCATGTGATGCAGGAGCAGGACACGACGACGCCGCTGCGGCAGCTCTACTATATCGTTCAGTCCGTGCTGATGAGTCCTGTGAGCGCGGAGGAGGCTCGGCGTCTGGCAGTGAACCACCTCACGGCGGTGATGCTCGCTTATTCCAATCAAGAGATGCTGGCGCACCTGAAAGCGGTGGATGGGCTCCTTCGCGAAGACCGCTGCTTTGAGGTTCTGCGTCAGCTGCGCCAGCTGTTCGAGCTGGAAGATGCCATCATCGGCGGGGCGGCCACGGCGCAATACGAAGTGGCCTGAGATGATCCCGCGCGATCTTCATCGTTCACATGCAGCGGTGGGAAGGATGTCGCTATGACCACTGTCTCGAGCACCACCAGCACGACGAGCACTTCCTCCACGACGGGTTCGTCGTCGGCGGCGTCTGCGACAACGGTGGACTATAACGCCTTTCTGAAGCTTCTCGTGGCGCAGCTTCAGAACCAGGACCCGACGAATCCCATGGATTCGACGGCTTATCTGTCGCAGCTTGCCTCCTTTTCGCAGGTGGAGCAGCAGATCACGACCAACAGCAAGCTTGACGCGATGTTCACAGCTTCGGCCTTGCAGACGGCGGATTCGGCCATCGGCAAGACCCTCACTTCAGCCGACGGGACTGTGTCGGGGACTGTGTCCTCGGTGCAGATCACCAGTGACGGGGTGGTGGCGACGCTAAGCAGCGGCAAGACCGTGACCATCGAGTCCGGCGTGAAGCTGAGCGGATCGTGAACGAAGCGGACGCGCTTGACCTCGTCAATAGTGCCATCTGGACGGTGCTGGTTGCCGCCGGGCCGTCCGTGGCGGTTGCGATGGCGGTCGGGCTGTTCGTGGCGCTGTTCCAGGCATTGACGCAAATCCAGGAAATGACGTTGACGTTCATTCCGAAGATTTTGGCGGTGTTGGCGGTGGCGGCGCTCACGGCGTCTTTCATGGGGTCGCACATCATGGCCTTCACCGAGGAGGTCTATGCGCGTATCGCGACCGGCTACTAGCGGTTAGGGCTTTGGTCCGGATCGCTCGTAGGCTGGGTTTTGCGTTTGATTTTTCTTCGCCGGCGCGAACAGGTGCTTATCTCGCGCAAGGGTGTTCCAGAGGCCCCGGTGCCGGGCGGAGCTTGATCGCATGGCCGATATCCCCGCTTCAAATGCTACGGAGGTCCGGTCTCGTCGCGATATCGGGTTTGCCATGGGGATCGTGGCGATCCTCGGCGTGCTGTTCCTGCCGATTCCGCCGGTGCTCATCGACATCGGCCTCGCCATGTCGATCGCGCTGTCCGTGCTTATTCTCATGGTTGCGCTGTGGATCACGAAGCCGCTGGAATTCTCGGCTTTCCCTACGGTTCTGCTGATCGCGACGATGCTGCGTCTCGGCCTTGGTGTGGCCACTACGCGCCTCATTCTGTCCCATGGCAGTGACGGCGTGCACGCGGCGGGGAATATCATCGCGGGCTTCTCTCAGCTTGTCATGAGCGGTGACTTCGTCATCGGCATCGTGGTGTTCACCATCCTCATCACGGTGAACTTCCTCGTCATCACCAAGGGCGCGACCCGTATCGCCGAGGTGGGCGCGCGCTTCACCCTCGATGCCATCCCCGGCAAGCAGATGGCCATCGACGCCGACCTCAACGCAGGCCTCATCGACGACCGGGAGGCCCAGCGCCGTCGCGCTGAACTGGAAGAGGAAAGCGCCTTCTTCGGCTCCATGGACGGCGCATCGAAGTTCGTGCGCGGTGAGGCGGTGGCGAGCCTCATCATCATCGCCGTCAACATCTTCGGTGGCATCATCATCGGCGTCACGCGCCATGGCATGCCCATCGGGGATGCGGCCAACATTTTCACGCGCCTGTCCGTTGGCGACGGCCTCGTGGCGCAGATTCCGGCACTGATCGTCTCGCTCTCGGCGGGCCTGCTGGTGTCGAAGGGGGGCACGCGCGGGCGCGCAGAGGCGGCGGTGCTCGGCCAGCTCGGGGCTTATCCTCGCGCGCTGTTCGTGGCGGCGGGCCTCATGTTCTGCATGGCGGTGGTGCCCGGCCTGCCACTGCTGCCGTTCGCGCTGCTGGGCGGCATCATGGCTTTCGTGGGCTATTCCATCCCGAAGCAGCTTGCCAAGAAGCAGGCCATCGAGGCGGAGAAGGCGGAGGCGGAGCGCCAGCAAAAGGAGCGGGAGGCGCGCGAATCCGTGAAGGAGAGCCTGCGTACCCCGGAGATCGAGGTATGCGTGGGCAAGCAGCTCGCCGGCCAGGTGCTGCGCACGCCAACCGAGCTCACCAACCGCATCGGCAAGATGCGGCGCAAGTTTGCGGTACGCTACGGCTTCGTGGTGCCGGAGATCCGCATGAGCGAGAGCCTCCAGGTATCCACCAAGGGCTACCAGATCAAGATCCACGGCACGGTGGTGGCGGCGCAGGAGATGCGCATCGGCGAATCCCTGGTGGTGGTGGGCGACGGGCCAAAACCCGACGTGCCGGGCGAGGAGGTGCGCGAGCCGGCCTTCGGCATGAAGGCCGTGTGGGTCGCGGAGGCTTATGGTGCGGAGGTGAAGCGCGAGGGTTTCACGCCGGTGGACAACCTTACGGTCATCCTCACCCATTTGTCGGAGGTGATCGCCAACAACCTGCCGCAGCTTCTCTCCTACAAGGACATGCGTGGGCTGCTGGACCGGCTCGACCCGGAGTACAAGAAGCTCATCGATGACATCTGCCCCTCGCAGATCTCGTCTTCCGGCCTGCAGGCGGTGTTGAAGCTTTTGTTGGCGGAGCGCGTTTCCATCCGCAATCTCAACCTCATCCTGGAAGCGATCGCGGAGATCGTGCCCCATGCACGGCGATCCGAGCAGGTGGCCGAGCATGTGCGCATGCGCATGGCGCAACAGATCTGCGGCGACCTTTCGGAGAACGGCGTGCTGAGCGTGTTGCGCCTCGGCAGCAAGTGGGATCTCGCTTTCCACCAGAGCCTCAAGCGCGATGCCAAGGGCGAGGTGGTGGAGTTCGACATCGACCCGCGGCTGGTGGAACAGTTCGGAGCCGAGGCGGGCACAGCCATTCGGGAGCGTATGAAGGCCGGCGGCTCCTTCGTGCTCGTGACGGCTCCGGATGCGCGGCCCTATGTGCGCATGATCGTGGAACGCATGTTCCCGGCGCTGCCGGTTCTGTCGCATGTCGAGATCGCACGCGGCGTTGAGATCAAGTCGCTCGGAACCATCTCGTGAATGAGGCAGCGAGCCTCGCGGTGCTCGTCGCCGTGCTGGTTTTCTGCCGTATCGGCGCCTGCCTCATGATGCTGCCCGGCATCAGCGGCCGCAACATGCCCTCCCAGGTGCGCCTTTTCCTGGCGGTCGCGCTCAGTCTGGCGTTCGTGCCGGTGATGTACGGCACGGTCGCGCCCAGGGTAGCGCATGCCACGGTGGCAGGGCTTCTTGCGGCCATCTGCGCGGAGCTGCTCATGGGCGCGTTGCTGGGTTTCCTGGTGCGCATCTACATCGCGGCGTTGGAGACGCTGATGAACTTCGTTGCACAGGCGGTAGGTGTGGCGGGCATCGCGGGCATGTCGGTGGATGATGGCAACTCGCTGCCCTCGCTCGCAACGTTTTTCACGTTCTGCGCTGTCGCCCTCTTTTTTATCTCCGACCTGCACCTCGATCTGGTGCGGGGGTTGCTCGAAAGCTATCGTCGGCTGCCGCCTGGCGAGCTGTTCAGTTTCGGCGTGGCACTGGCCAACGTGGTGGACCAGTTCACGCAGAGCTTCGTGGTGGCGCTTCGCATCGCCAGCCCGTTCGTGCTCTATTCAGTCGGGATCAACATCGCGATCGGGCTCGTTAACAAGTTTACGCCGCAGATTGCGGTTTACTTCATCGCCACGCCCTTCCTCACGGCCGCTGGGCTGTTCCTGCTGTACATGACCGTATCGCAGCTGCTCACGCTGTTCATGATGGCATTCGGCACATGGCTGCGCTCGCAGTGAGGTGAACATGCAGGAGCGTCTGAAGAAGGCCGAGCGGATCCGTGCAGTGCGCGAGCAGCTCCAGCGCGCGGCGGAGTGGCGGCTGGCGGCGGTCACGCGCGAGCGTGAGTCGCTTGAGGAACAGCGCCGCTCGCTGCTGGCGACCCTTGCCGACGACCTGTTCGGCCCCCTGCTGCTGGAGCATACGGTGCGGCACCTGAACCGTGTGGCGGTCCAGGTCGACCAGGTGGAGGCTGCCCGGCAGGCGCAGGAGCAGCGGGTGAAGGAGGAAGCGCTGGCCGTGAAGCGCGCCGAGCACATGGAGGAGAATGCCCGCCGCGACGCCCATGCCGCGGAGGAACGCAGTCTCACCGCCGAGATCGCCGAGACGAGCGCGCTGCGGCCGCGGGATGCAAGCTTCACATAAGCATAGGGCTTCAGCATTAAGCAGTTCACGGTTTTACGGGAGCGGCCGTCATGGGTATCAGCCCGCCCACCGATCTTGTCGTCGATGTCATGAAGAACGCGGACACCTCGCGGGTCCGTCAGGTCGTGAACAAGCTGCAGGCATTGTCTGCCGGCGGTGCGGCCGAGTTCAGCGCGACAATGGTGAAGACGGGGACCTCGGGCGCGTCCTCGAATGCCGGTGTGGCAGACAAGGCTGACGGTGCCTCGCTGACCGACGACGAGCAGGCGCGCGCGCGCGCCCTCTCCATGATCCCTGCTGGCGTCGCCTTTTCCGGAACCAGCCTGACGACGCTGCGCAATGCCCACGCGCTCAGCGGCCGTTCCGTGGATCAGTTCGCGACCGCTCAGCCGCAGGCGGCGGCGCTGAAGAAGTTCGAGGGGATGGTGCTCTCCAAGTTCCTCGACACGATGATGCCCGCCACCAGCAGTGTGTTCGGCAAGGGCACCGCCGGATCGACTTGGAAGACCATGCTGACCGAGAAGATGGGAGAGGCCATCGCCAATGGCGGAGGCATCGGCATCGCTGCCAACCTCGCCCGCGCCGCCGCCCGCAGGTCCGGCGGAACGACCGGGGAGGGGTCATGAGCGTTTCCTCCCGCGATGCGGTAAGCCCCGCGATCGCTACTCTGCTGAGTGCCATTGATCACTTGGAAGAAACCCTCGACGAGGAGATTTCCGCATTCGAGGCACATGCGCCGTTTGATCTTGCGGAAGTCAATCGCCGCAAGAGTCGGTGTCTTTTGGAGCTCAGCCGTGCCGCTCGCGCCGTGCCGCCGGGCGGGGATCCTGAGCTTGCAGCCCGCGTGGTGGGCCTGAAAAAAAAGCTGGAACGCAACAGCTATCTCCTGTCCGTCCAGCTTTCGGCGGCACAAGAGGTCGCGGCCATTCTCGATCGCGCCATGCGCGAGGCGGAGTCTGACGGCACCTATTCCGCGGCCTTCGGCTACGGAGAGAAGCGGACATGATTCGCTTCATCATCATCGGCGTGTGGGTGTGTGTGGTGGCGCTGGCTTCGACCTATGCGGCGGCCTACTGGGTGACGGGCACAGAGCATGGCAAGGCGGATGAGTCCTATCTCTCCGGGCTCGAATATCGACGTCTCCCGGTGATCACGGTGCCGATGGTGATCGATGGCCAGGTCAAGGGCTATGTGCTTGCGAAATTGGTGTTTACGGCCGACGCCACCCTCTTGCGCAAGATGGCCGTGGATCCGAGCATCTTCGCGGTGAACGCGGCGTTTCAGGACATTTATGTGAATGGTCGCATCGAGAGTGGCAAGATGTCCAAGTACAACCTGCCGGAGATGTTGGAGCGCATCCGGCAGGCGACCAACGCGCGGCTGAACGGGGATGTGGTGCGCGAGGTGTTGGTGGACTCCCTGAATTATGTCGACAAGACTGACCTGCGCAGCGGCCCGCCGCCAGGCGCGGCGGATGGGGAGCGTCAGCGCAAATAGTATGCAGACATAAAATAAAAGGGGCGGGGGCAGATGAAGATCGCTGGGAAGATCCATTCCATCGTCGCGGTGCTGGGCGTGACGGCGGTGGCCATTTGCGTGGTGTCGATCATCGGGGTGCTGGCGGTGTCCAACGTCGCCGAGCGGCTTGATGCCGTGTGGCAGCGGGCGTTCCTGACGGAACGGCTCAGCAAGGATGTGGCTATGGCGACCGTGAACGTTCGCGGAACTTATATCGCCAAGTCCGACGCGGACATGCGCGTGGCCGTGAACGAGGCCGAAAAGACGTTTGCCCAGCTCAGCAATGACCTCAATGCCCTGAGGGGCGCCACGCCGCCCGAAGCCATCGGGGAAGTGCAGAAGCTTGGCGACGACATTCAGGCGTTCGTGGACCTCTGCCGGAGCATCATGCGTACGGTGCAGGCCGAGGGCCCGCAGGCGGCTGCCACCGCAGGCGGCGGCCTGGCCGCCAACGTTGCCGTTCGCACCGCGCTCCAGAAGAGTCTCGAGCGCGTGACATCGACGGTGCGCAACCAGCTCGAGCCGCTGCGCGAGGAGCAGGCGCAAACCCGCCGCTGGACGCTCACCATGCTGCTCGCCTTCACGGTGGTGGGGCTGCTGGCGGGCGTGGGCGTCGCCCTCTATATCGGCACGCTGAAGCTCAGCCGCCCGATTCAGCAGGTGTCGACCGCGATCCAGAACCTCGCTGCCGGCGACCTCGACGTCGCCCTCGCGCAGAAGCGCTCCAAGGACGAGATCGGCGATCTCTGGAATTCCACCGAGCGTCTGCGCGACGAGCTGCGCGCAGCCGAGGCCCTGCGAGGCGAGCAGCAGGTGGCCGCCGTCCGCTCCGGCGAGGAGAAACGGGCCACCATGCATCGGCTGGCTGAGGAGTTCGATCGCGCCGTGACCGGTGTCGTCCGCACGGTGTCAGACGCGGTGGGCGTGCTGGAGCGCAACGCGGGTTCCATGCGTGATTCGGCGGAGGAGACCTCTCGCCAGTCCACAGTTGTGGCCGCCGCCGCGGAGCAGGCCACCAGCAATGTGCAGACCGCAGCCTCGGCCGCTGAGGAACTTGCGGCTTCCGTGCGGGAGATTTCCAGCCAGGTGACTACCTCGGCCAAGGTGGCCCGCGAGGCGACCTCTCAGGCCAACGGCACGGTGGAAGTTGTGCGCGGGCTTGCCACCAGCGCCGGGCGCATTGGCCAGGTGGTGAACCTCATCACCGACATTGCCTCGCAGACCAACCTGCTCGCACTCAACGCCACCATCGAGGCGGCGCGGGCGGGGGATGCCGGCCGCGGCTTCGCCGTGGTGGCCCAGGAGGTCAAGAGCCTCGCGGAGCAGACCTCCAAGGCGACCGAGGAAATTTCCGGCCAGATCGGCGAGGTCCAGCGCGCCACCGATGAAGTAGTCCACGCCATCGAGGCGATCAGCGGCACCATCCGCAAGATCGATGAGATCTCGAACGCCATTGCTGCGGCCATCGAGGAGCAGGGCACGGCGACCGGCGAGATCGCGCAGAACGTGCATCAGGCAGCCCAGGGCACGCAGGAGGTTTCCGCGTCCATTTCCGGCGTGAGCAATGCGGCGGCGGATACGGGACGCGCTTCGGGCGACATCGTTAACGCGGCAAGCGACCTCTCGTCTCAGGCGACGCATTTGCGCAGTCAGGTCACGGCCTTTATCGAGAGAGTGCGCGCCGCCTGATCGGCGCGGATCTAGGGAATATGGCCCGCGCCGCGGGGGGCGGCGCGGGAAACCGGCAAAGAGCGGGCAGGCGCGACCTGTCTTCCCGGAGTTGAGGCGATGGACGACCTGTTGCAGGAGTTCCTGACGGAGACGAATGAAAGTCTCGACGTGGCCGACGTGGAGCTGGTCAAGTTCGAGCAGGATCCGAACAATGCGGAAATCCTGAACAACATCTTCCGCCTGGTGCACACCATCAAGGGCACCTGCGGCTTCATCGGCCTCTCGCGCCTTGCCACCCTGGCCCACGCCGCCGAAACCTTGATGGGCAAGTTTCGCGACGGCCGCCCGGTGACCTCCGAGGCGGTGAGCCTCGTGCTGGCCACCATCGATCGCATCAAGTGGATGCTGGGCGCCATCGAGGAGGCCAACGGACAGGAGCCGGAGGGCAATGACGCCGATCTGATCGGCGAACTCGAGGCCATGGCCAGCGCCGAAGTGCTTCCTCCGGAGCCGGAACCCGAGCCGGAGCCGCCGGTGTCGGTGGTGGAGGCCGCGCCCCAGCAGCTGGAGCGAGAGCTGCTTCCGGGCGAAATCTCCCTCGACGAGCTGGAGCGTCTCTTCCAGGAGACGAAGGTCGAGGTGCCGGTGCGTGGCAAGGACAAGACGAAGAAGGCGGCGTCCAAGCCGGCTGCTTCCGCGAAGTCCACCACAACCGCTAAGGCCGAGGCGTCCAAAGCCGACGCGTCGAAGGCCGAGGAAGCCCCGTCCGAGCCGGCGAAGTCTGAGGCCCCGAAAGCTGAAGGTGCGAAGTCTTCCGCGGGCAAGCCGGCGGGAGCCGATGCGGGCGGGTCTCAGCCGAAGGCGGAGGGTTCGGGCGCCGCACCCGTTGCTCCGTCCGGGACGGCCTCGGTGCCCGCGCCGGTCTCGGCGTCGGGCGCGGTCGCCGTGAAGGAGGCCCATCCGCCGGCCGCCCCTCAGGGTGCAGTGCCCCGCCCCAGCGGCGTGCCCACCGGGGCCGAGGAGGCGCATGCCTCCGCCCTTTCCGCCCAGACCATTCGCGTCAGCGTCGGCGTGCTGGAACAGCTCATGACCATGGTGTCGGAGCTGGTGCTGACCCGGAACCAGCTGATGGAGATCGCCCGGCGCGAGGGTGATTCGGAATACAAGGTTTCTCTGCAGCGCCTCTCTAACGTCACCGGCGAGCTGCAGGACGCCGTGATGCGCGCGCGTATGCAGCCCATCGGCAATGCGTGGCAGAAGCTGCCGCGTATCGTGCGCGACCTCGGCCAGGAGCTGGGCAAGCATATCGAACTGGAGCTGGTGGGCGCGGACACCGAGCTCGACCGGCAGGTGCTTGACCAGATCAAGGACCCGCTCACCCACATGGTGCGCAATTCTGCGGACCATGGCCTGGAGAGCGCCGAGGAGCGCCGCGCCGCCGGCAAGTCCGAGAAGGGCACGATCCGTCTGTCCGCCTATCACGAAGGCGGGCACGTGATCGTGGAGATCGCGGACGATGGGCGCGGCCTCAACGTGGCGCGCATCAAGTCCAAGATCGTGGAGAAGCGCCTGGCCACGGAGGCCGAGGTCGCGAAGATGACGGACGTTCAGGCGTTCCGCTACATCTTCCAGGCCGGCTTCTCCACTGCGGAGAAGGTGACGAGCGTGTCCGGCCGCGGCGTCGGCATGGATGTGGTGCGCACCAACATCGAGGCCATCGGCGGCACCATCGAGGTCCATTCCAAGGTTGGGCAGGGCTCCGCCTTCGTCATCAAGATCCCGCTGACGCTGGCTATCGTGCCCGCCCTCATCGTGCGCGCGGCGGAGGAACGCTTTGCCTTGCCGCAGAGCGCCGTGGTGGAGCTGGTGCGGGTGCAGCCCGGCACCGATCACGCCGTGACCTGGTTCAACGACGTGCCGGTGCTATGCCTGCGCGACAAGCTGCTGCCGATCGTCGCCCTGGGCTCGCTGCTCGGCCTTGCGACCGACGGCGACAGCAAGCGGAACGACCAGTGGACCGACGCCCTGATCGTGGTGCTGCGCGTGGGCGGTGAAACCTTCGGCGTGGTGGTGGATGCGGTCTCCCACACGGAGGAGATCGTGGTGAAGCCCATGTCCACCATCCTGCGGCAGGTGCCCATGGTTTCCGGCTGCACCATCCTGGGTGACGGACGTGTGATCATGATCGTCGACCCGGCGGGCCTTGCCCAGGGCGCGGCCGCCCGCGGCGCGGAGACGTCCGAGATGGAGCTCAAGGCGACCGAGGAAACCCACCACAAGGCGGTGGAGGAGCGCACGTCGCTGCTGCTGTTCCGCGCCGGCTCGCGCGAGCCGAAGGCGGTGCCGCTGGGCCTCGTCACCCGCATCGAGGAACTGGATGTGGCGGGCATCGAGCGGGTGAAGGGCTATCCGGTCATCCAGTATCGCGGTGCGCTCATCCCTGTGCTCTATGCCAACGAGGAAGTGGGACGCGTGAAGAGCGGCACCCAGCCCATGCTGGTGTTCTCGGCGGACGGCCGGGTCATGGGCCTCCTGGTGGACGAGATCGTGGACATCGTGGAGACGCCGCTCGACATGGAGCTCTCGCCTTCCGGCATGCCGGAGGTGCTGGGGGCGGCCGTGGTCGCCGGCCAGGCCACCGAAATCCTCGACGTGGGCTTCTACATCAATGTGGCCTTCGGCGAGCGGTTCGAGCAGCTCACGCGGGCAACCACCCGTCCGAAGCTGCTGCTGGTGGACGACAGCGCGTTCCACCGCGACCTGCTGGCGCCGGTGCTGAAGGGCAACGGCTACGATGTCACCACCTGCAGCTCGGCGCGCGAGGCGCTCGACCGCCTCAGCGACGAGCAGGATTTCGACGCCATCGTCAGCGACCTGGAGCTGCCGGACATGGACGGCTTCGCCCTGGCCGCCGCGGTGCGCGACGACCCGCGCAACCGCGACCTGCCCATCATCGCGGTCAGCGCGGCCCGCGACCGGGACACCATCGAGCGGGGGCGCGCGGCGGGCTTCACCGATTATGTCGCGCGCTATGACCGTGCCGGCCTCATCGAGGCCCTGAAGGAATTCGCCGGACGACAGGGAGCCGCCGCATGAGCGAGCATGTTCCAGCCCTGGTCGGTGCCTCCGTGGGCACCCATCAGCAGTACGTCACGGTCCGGATCGCCTCGCAGCTGTTCGGACTCCCCATCCAGATGGTGCACGAGGTGTTTGCGCCAGACGCCATCACCCGTGTTCCGTTGACGCCGCCCGCCATTGCCGGGGTGCTCAATCTGCGCGGGCGCATCGTCACCATGCTGAACATGCGTTCCCTGCTCGGCCTGCCGGCGGCGGAGGGCAAGGGCATGGCCGTGGGCATCGAGCACGACGGCGAGGCCTTCGGCCTGATGATCGACAATGTGGGCGAGGTGCTGGGGCTGGACTCCGCCAAGCGCGAGCCAAACCCCTCCAACCTCGATGCGCGCTGGGCGGCAGTCGCCGCTGGCGTCCACCGCCTTTCGGGTGAACTGATGCTGATCCTGAACGTCGATTCCGTGCTGCGCGGCGCGGGCACCGTGCGGCCGGCCCTGGCGGCCAGCTACTGACGTGACGGGCGGCCCCGCGTTGTGCCCGGCGAGGGGCGCGCGTGGGCCGGAGGAGTTGGTAATAATTGTCTGTCTTCGGTTTCGGTCCAGCCCGCGGGGGTGATCCCTGCGGGCCGCCGCGTGCTCCCGCCGGCGGGTGGGGGCGCTCTCGCTCGAAGACGCTCGGGGAGCTTCACGCATGAAGACCTGTCTCGTGGTGGATGATTCCGGCCTCGTGCGAAAGATCGCGCGGCGAATCCTGGAACGTCTCGGGTTCCAGGTGGAGGAGGCGGTGGACGGCCAGAATGCCATCGACACCTGCGCCAAGGCGATGCCGGACGTCATCCTGCTCGACTGGGAAATGCCCGTGGTCAGTGGGATCCAATTCCTGCGCATGCTCCGGGCGCGCGAAGGTGGGGATATCCCGAAGGTGATCTTCTGCACCAGCCTGAACGACATGGCCCATATCGCCGAGGCCCTGGAGGCCGGGGCGGACGAATACATCATGAAGCCGTTCGACGACGACATCCTGCATGAGAAGCTGGAAGCGGTGGGGATGGCGGAGAAGGATCTTCTGTGACTCCCGCTTCTTCTGCTCCCGAAACACCGTCCTCCGGCCCGACCATCCGGGTCATGGTGGTGGATGATTCCGTGTTCGTGCGGGGCATCGTCTCGCGCTGGCTCGCGGAGGATCCCACGCTCGAAGTGGTGGCGACCCATGCCAACGGGCGTCGCGCGGTCGATGACCTCGAGCGCTCCCGTCCCGATGTGGTCATCCTCGACCTCGAGATGCCCGAGATGGACGGGCTCACCGCCCTTCCGCTGATTCTGAAGCAGCGACCCGGAACCATGGTGGTGGTGGCTTCCACCCTCACGCGGCGGGGAGCGGAGGTGAGTCTGAAGGCGCTGACCCTGGGTGCCGCGGACTACCTGCCGAAGCCCGAGGCCGGTGCCGGCATGTTCAATGCTGACGACTTCAAGCGCGAGCTTCTCGCCAAAGTCCGCAGCCTTGGGACGAAGGCTCTGCGCAGGCGCGGCGCGAGCGATACGGCGCGGGCCACGGCGGCATCTGCGCCGCGGCCGGTGGCGCGCCCCGCACGCGCCACGTCCGGTGATGCGCCGGCACCGGCCGTTGCGTCTTCCACCTCTTCGACGGCGGCGCCCACGCGCCTTAGGCCTTATTCCATGGCGCCGGTGACGGTGCTGGCGGTGGGCAGCTCCACTGGGGGGCCGCAGGCGCTCACCCGGCTGTTCACGGAAATCGGTCCCCATCTCAAGCACATTCCGGTGTTCATCACCCAGCACATGCCGCCCACCTTCACGGCGATTCTCGCGGAGCATGTCGGCCGCGCCTCGGGCTTGCCGGCGGCGGAAGGAACGGATGGCGCGCAAGTGCTGCCCGGTCACATCTATGTGGCGCCGGGCGGGCTGCACATGCTGGTCGAGAAAGCGGCAGGCGGGCCGGTTATCCGGCTTTCGGACGCGCCTCCCGTTAATTTCTGTAAGCCGGCGGTGGACCCGATGTTCGGCGCCATTTCGGCAGTCTACCGGCAGAGCGTGCTCGCGGTGGTGCTGACGGGAATGGGGAGCGACGGGGCGAAAGGCTCCGGCGTGGTGGCGGATGCCGGTGGCAGCGTGATCGTTCAGGACGAGGAAACCAGCGTGGTGTGGGGCATGCCCGGCGCCACCGCCGCGGCCGGAAACGCCTGCGAGGTCTTGCCCCTGGATGGCATCGGCCGCAAGGTGATCCGCTTGGTGGAGGGGGGACGGCGGTGATCAGCGCATCGGACTATGAGTTTTTCGCGCGCTTCCTGAAGCAGAAATCGGGCCTGCTGCTCACCGACGACAAGCATTACCTGCTCGAAAGTCGCCTGATGCCGCTGCTGCGGAAGTTCGATCTTCCGGATTTCGCGCGCCTTGCGGCTGTGCTGAAGGATGGCTCCGCTTCCCTCATCGCTTCGGCGGTGGTGGAGGCGATGACCACCAACGAGACCCTTTTCTTCCGAGACAAGGCACCGTTCGAGGATTTTACACGCACCATGCTGCCGACGCTCTGCGCCGCGCGTCCGGCCGGGCACCGCCTGCGAATCTGGTGCGCGGCCGCCTCCAGCGGACAGGAGCCTTATTCCCTCGCCATCCTGCTGTTGGAAAATCCTGGCATTGTCGGTCGTCGCGAGGTGGAGATCATCGGCACCGATCTGTCGAACGACGTGCTCGAACGGGCTCGCGCGGGGCGCTACAACCAGTTCGAGGTGCAGCGCGGCATGAGTGTGCAGATGTTGATGAAGTATTTCACCAAGGCGGGCGACCTGTGGGAGGTAAAAGAAAACGTCCGCAAGATGGTGCAGTACCGCAAGTTCAACCTGCTCGATTCCTACGCCAGCATGGGCACCTTTGACATCGTCTTTTGCCGGAACGTTCTGATCTATTTCGATCCACCGACAAAGGCGGACATTCTCTCGCGCCTTTCGCGCGCACTCGCGCCGGATGGCTATCTCGTGCTCGGCGCGGCAGAGACGGTGATCGGCGTCGGCGATGCCTTTAAGCCTCTGCCGCAGCACCGCTGCACCTATGTGCCGAACGTGTCGACGTCGGAGAAGGCGTCGAAGACACCTTCGTTCGGGGCGCGGATCTGAATTGCGGATTTAGAGATCTTTCCGCCTAAATGGGCTTGCGGAAAGATCTCTAGGCCTCTGAATGAGGGCACTTTTTCGCAGCTTGGGGCCGGTTTTCTGCAACGTGCTTTAGAAGCAGGCCGCAGGGATAGGGGCGCGCCTGTATCAGTGTCTCCGCCGCCTATTACATTCGCAGCCGTGGCGCGCGCCTTAGCCTGCTGGTGGAAAGAGGCGCGTTAACTGAAGAGGCTGTCGATGTCGTCCTGAGAGACGACATTGGTGTCGTGGGAGAGGGCCGGGCCGTTCAGCAGTGCGGTGTCGCCTTCGCGCTGCTCCATCTGCTTGGCGCGCTCCACCAGTTCGGAGCCGCCCCAGATCTCCGTCATGCGTGTCACGCGCTCCTCAATGAAGACGAGGAGCTTGACCACCTTGCGGATGCGCTGGCCGGTGATGTCCTGGAAATTGCAGGCCTCGAACAGGCGCACCACCTCGTTCTGGATATTGCTCGCGAGTTCCAGGTCGCCCGCGGACAGGCGATCCACCAGCTTTTGCGACAGGTTGTCGATGGTTTCAGCAGCGGAAAGGATGGTCTCCGTAGCGCTTTCCGTGTCGTTCACCACGGCTTCAAGCTCGCTCGTCGCGTTGACGAGGCGCTCGCCGCGGGGGCCCTCCGCATGGATCGTCGCGATCTCGTGCCGGGTACTGCGAATGGCGTCCTGGATCGTCTCGATGCCGGACCACAGAACGCTGCGATCGCGCTCGCGGGCGAGGGCAGGATCGCGCTCCTGGAACTTGCGAATCTCTTCCCGGACCTCACCGAGCTGCGTCAGGATGCTATTGATCTGACTGTCGAATGTCGTCAGGGCATTCATCCCGTCGGCGTCGCCGCTGCCGTTACTTGTGGCGGTTTCGATGCGGAATGGACGACGCGCACCCGACATGCGACTCTCCCGGAACGCTGCACTAAGGACCGCCCGCTTCTATAAGGCGAATGCCGTCGCCCCGGAAGCCCCCGGCGCGGTGGACTGCAAGCTTCGTGCAAGCTCCTGATTGCACAAGGACTTTGGAGAGGGCAAAGTCGGCCCCTGGCGAAGAGTTGCCTGTCCGTTTGCGGAGTGTGAGATGGCGATTGATCTTTCGATGCCGGTCCTCGTGGTTGACGATTACAAAACGATGGTACGCATCATCCGCAATCTCCTGAAGCAGATTGGATTCGAGGACGTGGACGAGGCGGCCGACGGCACCGAGGCCCTGACCAAGCTGCGGGAACGCAAGTATGGCCTCGTGATTTCCGACTGGAACATGGAGCCGATGACGGGATACGAGCTGCTCAAGCAGGTGCGCGGCGACGACGCTCTGAGCGAGATCCCCTTCATTATGATCACCGCCGAGGCGAAGTCAGAAAATGTGATCGCGGCCAAGAAGGCCGGCGTGAACAACTATATCGTGAAGCCTTTCAATGCCCAGACCTTGAAGGGCAAGATCGATACGGTGTTCGAGGGCGCCTGATCCTGCGTGGGCTATTCTGGAGGCGGCGCGAAGCGCGCTTTCCCCTGAGGGAATTGCCGCGGCCGCGTCGCATTTTGTCGTGCGGATGCCTTCGATCATGTGCGCGCCGTGCTTCGGCGATGGCGGCTCAGGAATAAGGCGCTCGGGACATGCGGGCAGCAGACGCTAAGGACCCCGGGCCTGTGCCGGCTGGGCGTGGGTAAGCCTGCAAAAGGCGCCGTTTAGCGTCCTTGGAGCGCCATGGCGGAGGAGGCCGTGTCATGCGATGGGTGCCGTGGCGCGTTCAGCTTAGTGGCTGGGCATGTCGTCTGCGAGGGCGCCTGAGATGCGAGCCTTCCAGCACGGAATCGAAGTCTTGTCGAGTTGGTAAATCGGCGGCTTTTAAAGCCACAGATGCGCCACCCCATTGACTCAGATCAACAATATGGCCCTGCTTTTCGGTCGTTCGATCCATTTCCTGAGCAGTTTTGTGCAATGCACTCCAGTATGGATTTATTAATATCAGGTTAACGTATATGTGCGGATTGCCGCTGCGGGAATCGCGAATATGCTACCTTTATCGTTGACGCCTCTGGGGAACCGCCCTCTGCGCACAGCGCCGGGAGCGGGCAGAGCGCGTCGTACGTGAGTATGGAGGGTGGCATGTACGTGGTGGTGGACGAGCGAGCGTCCGTCGTCGAAAGCTATGTTGGGGCGTTTTCGCGCGAGGGGGTTGCTTCTCAGGGGTTTACGCACAACGAGTTTCGTGACTGGATTCTGACGACTTGCGAGGAAGATCTTTGCGCGGTCGAGAGTTTTGTGGTGGGGGATGTGCACGATTGGGTCGGCTATCCGGACCTCATTCGCAGCTATTCCAGCGCGCCCATTATCGCGCTTGAAGATGTCAAGTCGTTGACGCACACCCTGGAGTTGTTCACCGCGGGCATTGATGACGTGGTGCGCAAGCCAGTGCACGTGAAAGAGATCATGGCGCGCGCGGATGCGGTGTGGCGCCGGGTGCGTGCCGGCGAGCCTCAGGCTGTGGAATGCGAGCGGCTGAAGGTGTTCTTCGATGGGCGGGACCCGGAGATCGATGGCGATCCGCTGGCTTTGCCGCGGCGCGAGCGCCACATTCTCGAATACCTCGTCAAGAACAGCAAACGCCGCGTAACGAAGACCCAGATCTTCAACACCATCTATGGCATCTTTAATGACGACGTGGACGAGAGCGTGATCGAAGGCCACATGAGCAAGCTGCGCAAGAAGCTGCGGCTGAAGCTCGGCTATGATGTGATCGACGCGAAGCGCTATCTCGGATACCAGTTCGTCGGCTGAGTTCAGCCCCCTTTCCCTGCCAAGGTTCCCGCGGCCGGCCCTGTGTCTGGCCGCGGGGGAAGCGCGGGCATGCTGTGAAGTAGGTTCCGCAGTCGGCGTTGTCCGGGTGTTCTACTGAGGCGTCGGCCGTTCCTACTTGATGTTTCAGGTATCTCGGTCCAAGCGGCCCAGCTGCTCGCGCCCTTTCTGCTCAGAGTGCCTTCGGCGATGATCCTGCTGCCGCAAGGCACTGCTCCGTAATTTTCAATCAGCTGACATGATCGATCGCGGGTGGGCATCTCGGCCCTTGCGCGCGGCGGCATGCGTCGCGTCGCCGATGGATCGAGGCATGCCCTCGTCGTTTCGGTTCGCGCGCGTGCGCGGTTGGGAGTCAACAGTCGAGAGCGATGGGCGCGCGCAAAGGCGCGGATATCGCTGCAGGCCTGCGAGGCAGCCTGCATGCGCGTTCGCCTTCGCTTGTGTCTTCACGCGCCCGCCGCCCGGCGCTGGTCCGAGGTCTGTGCGCAGGCCGGCAGGCGGATGGAGAAGACGGCGCCCTCATCATCGTTGCGCGCGCTGAGATTGCCGCCGTGGTTGCGGATGATGCCGAAGCTGACGGAGAGCCCGAGCCCGGTGCCCTGGCCCGGCGGCTTCGTGGTGAAGAATGGCTCGAAGATCCGGTCGATGATGGCGGGGGAAATGCCTCCGGCCGCGTCCCGCACGTCGATGCGCACACAGGGCGAGGCGCCGGGGCGGCTCTCGGTGTTGGCGTCGATCCAGATACATCCAGCGTCGTCCTTGTTGGTCCCGGGCGTGGCGGTCACTGCGTCGCGGGCGTTCTGCAGCAAGTTGATGAGCACCTGCTCCAGCTGGTCCTGATGGCACAGCACCTGAGGCAGATCGGGTTCGATGTTGGTGATCACGCGGATGTCGTCGCGGCGGAAGAGAGGGCCCACCACCTCAAGCGCACCTTCAACGGCTTGTGCTGGAGCGCAGGGCTGCAAGTGCGAGTCACTTTTGCGCCCGAACAGCCGCATGTGATCGACAATGCGCCGCATGCGCATTGCCTGCTGGACGATGCGCTCCAGCCGAGCGACGAGCTGTTGGGCGGGTTGCCCGCGCTGGGCCGCATTGAGCGCGTTGGAGGCGGCGAGGCGGATGACGCTGAGGGGCTGATTGATTTCGTGGGCGAGGCCGGTCGCGAGCTCGCCGAGGGAGGCGAGCTTGAGTACTTGGTGGAGTTTGTTTTCCTCCATCCGGCGCGCGGTTTGGTCCACCGCGAAAATGACGAGCTCGCGTCCGCTCCGCTCCGCTGCGGTGGTCCGGAGGGGGGCGATCACCATTTCCACCTCCAGCGCCTCGGCACCCTCGGCCAGCTGCTCGGAGTGAACAACCGGCGTCGTGATCGCGCCGGCAAGGGCCTGAAAGCGCGCGCTGGCGAGGTAGGAGGTCATCATCCGGGCCAGTCGGGCATCTCCCGGTGTGCCGATGGCAACAGGCCCGGCGGCCGTGAGGTGCAGGACGCTCACCCCCGGCACGCGGCTGATGGCGTCCAGCATCTCGGTTTCACGGCGGCGCGCGACCGCTTCCATTTCGCGGGCCTCGAGGCGCTTGCGGATGCGCAGATGCCGGCTGGCGAGGAGCCCAAGCAGCAGCAGGACGATGCCGAGCGCTGCGCCGGTGCCGAGAATCGCCGCCCTGAACTCGCTCGTGTGCGCGCGAACGAACGCGAGGGAATAGGCGACCGTGACGTAGAATGGGTAGCGATCTGACCGGACCATGGAGCCGACGCGCGCGACACCATCAAGCGTGCTGGTGAATTCGTAGGCGGACTGCTTGTTTTCCACGGCCCGCCGGAAGGCAGGGCTGCGGGAGACGTCATCCCCGAAGGAGGTGTGCTTCGCCGCGCGGGCGCGGATGACGCCGTCGAAGCCGACAAGGCTGATCAGCATGTCGTCGTCGGTTCGCAGGCTTTTGTAGAAGTCGACGAAATCCGTGACCGCGTATGAAGCCGCCACCATCCCAAAGAAATGCCCCTCCATATCCGTCAGAGGGCGCGTGATGTGGACGGTCCATTGCTGGGTGCCGCGGTCGAGCACCGGCTTGCTGATGAAGAGCCCGCCGGCGGGCGCGCCGCGCTCGGCGTGGACGCGAATATGCTCACGATCCGTGAGATCCACAACGGGGCCCGCGCCACCGGCATCGCGGGCGATCATGATCCCGTTCCGCCCCACCACGGCGAGCTGCACGATGGAGTGCGGCAGGCTGAAGGTGTTCAGGGAATGCTGGATCTGTTCGGGAGTCCATTCGCTGTCGAAGGCGCTGGCGAAGTTGAGCAGCAGCGCATCCGCCGCGTCCACCGTCTGCTCGAAGTTCTTCAGCAGCAGCTCCGCGACCTTCCTGGCATTGACCTCCTGCTGCTGGGTGATCTGGCGGCTGTACATGGCATACAGGCCGAGTGTCGCCAGGAAGGGCAGGCAGGCCATGACGACCAGGAACGCCGCCAGCAGAAGTGTGACTGGTCCGCTCGTGGTGCGTGTGGGGCGCGGCTCAGCAGCCATGCGCGCCCGCATTCCCGCGCACAACCCGGGCCCAGCGGAGGAGAGTGGGGCACGGCCTTCTCATGCTTGCGCGTCTCGCGCCAGCGGAAGGGGGCGTGAAGCCTGGAGTTCCAGTGCGCGCATCGAGACAGCCCGGCTCGTCTTCAGCAGTCAGCAAGCAGCCCGCTCTCCCACCGATATCGCAAGCGCCCCGCCTTGTTTTTTGGGAATTGGCGGCAATGGCAGTGGAAATGTCAAGAATGCCGCCGCGCTGCAGCCGCGCGGTGCGCCCGCCCCGAGCCTCCGTGGCGCTGGTGCTACCGGATTGGTCGTGCCTCGATCTGCTCTTCGCACATGGTGAAGCATTGATGGACGTCGCGGAAAGAGAAACAGCGCGATTCGCATCGTGCAGGCGTATTTTTCATCGTTTCGCCTTGTGGTTGTTCAATCGCGCGTAGACATCGTGGGCGCTAGCTGCAATTTCGCCGCACTTGCAGCTTCGTGGGCCCGAGTGGATGCCAAGGCGGTTGCGGAGGGCGTCAATGCCGTGGCAGACGTGGGTTTTATCGGGGGCGTTCATTTTCATCGGAAGCATGAGGTCGCGTTCGTTTGCGCTCGCCCGCTCGGGCTCGGGGCGGTGCCCGCCGGACGACGCTTCATGATGGGACGCCCCGGGGGGCGCTTGGGGAGTGCGGAATGGACGGGCAGGGGCAGGGCGGCCCTCGTGTGTTGCTGGTGGATGATGATCCCGATCTCCTGATCGAGCTGCAGGATGGCCTGGAGGTGATCGGCATTCCCGCGCTGACCGCGCGGACGGCTGCGGAGGCGCTGGGGCTGGTGCAGGAGCACGAGAGCATCCAGGTGGTGGTGACCGATCTTCAGCTTCCGCGCATCGACGGCATCGAACTGCTGCAGAAGCTCGCGCTGCGCCGGCGCCGGCGCCGGCGGCGCATCGCCGCCATCGTGGTGACGGGTCACGCTTCTCTCGACCGGGCCGTGGGCGCGCTGCGCCTGCAGGCCGTGGATTTCCTGCAGAAGCCGGTGAGCGCGGAGGAGGTGGCAAGCGCCATCGGCCGTGCCTTCGCCGTGGTGGACGGCGCCCGTGCGCAGGTGGACGCAGAGGCGCCCGGCGCGGTCGATCGGGGAGACTATCTGCGGGCGCTGGTGGCGGCGCGCAGCGACCGCGCGGCGATCTTCGATGCCAACCTGTTTTCCGATCCCGCCTGGGAGATGATGCTGGACCTCGCAGTGGCGGAGGTCAGCAACCGCTCGATCTCAGTCACCAGCCTGTGCATCGCCTCCGGCGCCCCCACCACCACGGCGCTGCGGCGGATCGACGACCTGCGGGAGGCAGGACTGGTGGACAAGATGCCCGACGCGCGCGACAAGCGACGTATCGTCGTGCGGCTGACGCCGCTTGGCCGCGAGCGCATGGACACCTTCGTGCAGCGTCAGGCGGAGCGCATCGGTCTCAAGCTCGATTGAAATCGGCTGCCGGGCCTGCCGCGCCGCGGCGTTCGCCTTGAACCCTTGGTGGTACTGGTCTATGCTCCGCCAACGGTTCGTTCCGTCGTGGCCGATGTCAGATTCTGACGTTTCAGGCGCGAGACGATCGACCTCGAAGCTGGACGGTGTTTCGCCATGGCCATCTATCTCGGATCCACGTTCGCGACCTATAATTACTACGCGAACAACAGCGCCAAGGCCCTGGAGGTCCAGGCCGCCGATGGGCAGACAAAGACCGAGACGGCGTATTACGAAGCCAATATCGGCAATGTGAAGACGGTCGACGATCTCGTCAGCAACTACCGCCTGTTCAACTATGCGATGACGGCTTATGGCCTCAGCGACATGGCCTACGCCAAGGCGTTCATGACCAAGGTGCTGACCAGCGATACCACGGACAAGACCAGCTTCGCCAATAAGCTCGCCGACAACCGTTTTACCAATTTCGCGAAAGCGTTCGCGAATCTGAATGCGGACAGTACCACGACGACCGACACCACGACCGGCAGTGGCACCACGGACACCAGCACCACCACCGGCGCCTCGACTGAGACCGTGGTGAATGCCTACCTGCAGCAGTCGATGGAAACCGAGCTTGGTCAGAGCGACCAGGGCGTGCAGCTGGCGCTCTACTTCAAGCGCAATGCGTCTTCCATTTCGAGCGCCTACGGCCTGCTCGGCGACAGTGCCATGTGGAAGGTGATCTCCACCGTCTATGGCCTGCCGGCGTCGCTCGGCAGCATGGATACCGATACGCAGAAGTCGGTGGTCGAATCGAAGATGGACATCACGGACCTGCAGGACGCCACGAAGGTGGATAAGCTTCTGCAGCGCTTCACGGCCATCTGGGACGCGACGGAGAACGTGGGCACGGATCCCATTCTCACGCTGTTCGGCGGTGGTTCCAGCAACAGCAGTGCGGATGGCACGCTCGCGCTCTTCGTCTAGCGCTTTTGGCGGAGCGAGAGGTGGCGGTGCGCTTCGTGCGCGCTGCCCAAGGGGTTGTTCGCGCCTTCGCTGCGCGCGGGTCGAGCGGTTATTGGCATCGGGCTCAATGCTCCTGCCTCACCTTGCTCCTGTGCCTCGCGTCCACGCTGGCGCCCAATTTGAAATGGCGGTTTGAAGGGAACGCTGGAAAGCGTGATTGAGCACGCCCGCCGTCGTATGGCGCGGCGCCTCGGTATCCGTTTGGCTGACTGGCCTTCAGGCCGAAGGGGCGCTGGCGCCTGTGAAGTGCGCCCATCGTTGATGTGCTCGATGTGGCTCCGCTTGCCGCCGACCGGGATGCGATACATGCCCCCGCATGGCCCTGGGGTTCGCGCCGCGCCAGCTCTTGCTTCGGCGGTAGGCTGGGCGCAGGGGGCTGGCTGGTGCCGCGAGGCTGTCGGTGTCGCTCGCCATCCGCTCCGGCTTCGTACGGCGAGGTGTTGGTGTTCAGCCGCGTTCGCCCTAGGCAGGGGGCGCCGTCATGTCCCGTCCGGGCTCACGCAGCTCTTTCCTGATCGAGGGCCATTTGGCCCCTTGATGGGGGAGAAACGGCGCGCGCGGCCTCGTATGTGGCGGGCGGCGACACAGGGCGCGCCTGCGCCCGCCCGCCGGTGGGGCCGAGCCGTGGACATGCGGCCGTGACCACGACGCGAGGTCGTAGCGCCGGCCGAGGTGCCGGTCATGGGGCCTGTCGTCGAGGGCGTCATCCGAGCCCATGCGTCACAGGCGGAAGGTGGCGCCGCGCGAAAAGCAGGACTGGGTCGCTACATCCTCGCGCGGCGTCGCGCTCAGGGTCGCTGCGCGCCTTTTCGTTGCGCTCGAACGGCGCCGGCCGCGCGGCGGTCATTCCCGTGGCCGAGCCACGGGCCGCGGCGGCGGGTGCTCAAGAAGGCTCCGCGCAGCCCTGTGGCCGGAGCGGCGCGGGCAATGGCGCGCGTGTCTCGAGGCAGGTCTCCACGCCGGAGCCAAGTGCCATCCGGGGGCATCCTTCAAGCTCAGGTCCAGTTGCACAATGATGGCTGGAAGAAGGGCAGGGTACCTATTCTTTGAAATAAATAAATTTCATGAGAATTTGAAGCAAGACCGAAAATTTCAATCTTTCGCCGTCTTGATGCGTTATGTGTGTATAGCTCTGAGCCTGTCTGCCCATTTTGTCCGCGCGTCGCAATTCTGAAGTGCGGCGCGGAACGCGTTCAGGGTATTACCTATATTCCTACCTCTTAAGCCGAGGAGGCGGGTGATGTTCCGCGCGACAGCATTGACGCTGGCCCTTGGAGGAATAATGCTCTCTAGTGGGCCGATACTTGCTCAACAAGTCGATGGAACGCCCGGTGCGCCGGATTCGGCCGTGGTGATCGACGGGCGGCAACTGCCGGCCCCGCCGCAGCCCTTCGGCGGCGTCATACGGGATCTGGCGCAGGATTCGAAGCCGTTCTGGCCGGCACGCATCGTGCCGCCGCAGGGCGCGCCCAACGTGCTGCTCATCATGACCGATGACGTAGGCTTCGGCGCCCCCTCCACCTTCGGCGGCGTCATCCCCACCCCCAGCCTCGACCGCATCGCCAACAGCGGCCTGCGCTACACCAATTTCCACTCCACATCCCTATGCTCGCCAACCCGTGCTGCGCTTCTGACGGGGCGGAACCACCATTCAGCCGGCTTCGGCGTGATCGCGGAGATGGCAACCGGCTTTCCGGGGTATGACAGCGTCATCACCAGGGACAAGGCCACCATCGGCCGCATCCTGCTCGACAATGGCTACCGTACCTCCTGGTTCGGCAAGAACCACAATACGCCCGCGTTCGAGGCGCTCGCCACCGGCCCGTTCGACCAGTGGCCCATGGGCATGGGCTTCGAGTATTTCTATGGCTTCATGGGCGGCGACACCAACCAATGGGAGCCCGGAAACCTCGCCCGCAACACGACCTATATTTATCCGTTCGTGGGTAAGCCGGGGTGGAACCTGACCACGGCCATGGCCGACGAGGCGGTGAGCTACATCAACCAGGTGACCACGCTTCTGCCGGGGCGCCCGTTCCTCCTCTATTACGCGCCGGGCGGCACCCATGCGCCGCACCACCCCACGCCCGATTGGATCGAGAAGGCCTCCAGCCTGCACCTGTTCGACAAAGGCTGGAACGCGCTGCGCGAGCAGATCTTCGAGAACCAGAAGGGGCTGGGCGTGATCCCGGCGAACGCGCGGCTCACGTCCTGGCCCGATGACCTGCTGAAGCGCTGGGAGCAGCTCTCGGACGACGAAAAGAAGATGTTCAAGCGGCAGGTGGAGGTGTACGCGGCCTACCTGATGTACACGGACCATGAGATTGGCCGAGTCATCCAGGCGGTCGAAGACGCCGGCCAGCTCGACAATACGCTCATCATCTACATCAGTGGCGACAACGGTTCCAGCGCCGAAGGCACGCTGATCGGCACGCCGAACGAGGTCGCCATGTTCAATGGCGTGGATGTGCCGGTGGAGGAGCAGCTCAAGTATTTCTATGACGCGTGGGGCTCCGACAGGACCTACAACCACATGGCCGTGGGCTGGACCTGGGCGTTCGATACGCCGTTTGCCTGGACCAAGCAGGTGGCCTCGCACTTCGGTGGCACACGACAGGGCGTGGCCATCTCCTGGCCCAGGGTCATCACCGACAAGGGCGGTATCCGCACCCAGTTCCACCACGTCATCGATATCGTGCCCACGGTGCTGGAAGCGGCCGGCATCGTGGCGCCGGAGGAGGTGGACGGTATTCGCCAGAAGCCTATCGAAGGCGTGAGCATGCTCTACACCTTCGATCCGGCGCATACGAACGCGCCCTCGCGCCATGTCACCCAGTATTTCGAGATGATGGGGGATCACGCGCTCTATCACGATGGCTGGATGCTCTCCACCAAGGTCATGCGGCCGCCGTGGGTGACGCAGGGCGCGCTGTTGTTCGATCCCACCAAGTATCCGTGGGAGCTCTACAACATCACGGACGACTGGACCCAGTATGAGGACGTGGCGGAGCGCAACCCGGAAAAGGTGAAGGAGATGGCCGCCCTGTTCTGGGAGGAGGCGCGCAGATACCAGGTGCTGCCGCTCGACTCGAGCGTCACCACCCGCCTCATCACGCCCCGGCCCAGCGTCACCGCCGGGCGGAGCGTCTTCACATGGACTGCGCCGCTGGTCGGCACGCCCAATGGCGACGCGCCCTCGGTGCTGAACACCTCCTACACCTTCACCGCCGAGGTGGAGCTGCCGGTGGGCGGTGGCGATGGCATGCTCATCACCCAGGGCGGGCGCTTCGCGGGCTATGGCTTTTACCTGCTGAAGGGAAAGCCGACCTTCACCTGGAACCTCGTGGACCTGAAGCGCGTGAAGTGGCAGGGCGTCGAGCCGCTCTCGCCGGGCCGGCACACGCTGGTGTTCGACTTCAGGTATGACGGCCTCGGCGCGGGCACCCTGGCCTACGGCTCCACCAGCGGCCTCGGCCGTGGCGGCACCGGCACGCTGAGCGTTGACGGCAAGGTGGTGGCGACACAGAAGATGGAGCACACCATCCCCCTCATCCTGGCCTGGGACGAGAATCTCGACGTGGGCTCCGACACCGGCACGCCGGTGGACGACGCCGACTATCAGGTGCCCTTCGCCTTCACCGGTCGGATCGGCCGGATCACCCTTGCCATCGACCATCCCGAGCTGACGCCCGCGGATATCGCCCGGCTGCGCGATGCCAAGGCCAAGGCCGCGGATGGGCCGGCGTCGGGAGAGGCCGGCGTGAACGCGGCGGGCGGCATCAGCCCGGTGGCGGGCCGCCTCGAAAAGCTCAAGGCGTGCCGCGAACAGGCACTCGCGAAGAACCTCGAGCTGCTCGACCGGATCAAGTTCATCGAGGGCTGCGCACGCTGATCGGGCTTCGGGCCGGCGCGCGGGCGGCGGACCCGCTCCGGCCGGGGCGGCGGGCGCGGCATCGGCTCCGGTCAGGGCGGATGCCGGTGCCGCGCCTTGCTGTTCCTCGCGGCCGTCTGCCGTAGCGGAAGTCGCGGGCGGCTGGCCGCCGGGAGCGCCTTGACCGCTCCGGCGCTGCCCGCCTCTCCCGGATGATGCCGGACGTTTCAGGGCCGGGGCGTCGGCTCGGTGTGCGTCGGGCGCGCTGAGCCGAGGGGCTCACACCCCCCGGAACAGGGGTTTGCGCTTCTCCAGGAAGGCGCTGATCCCCTCCTTGTAGTCGGCGCTTTCGAACACCTGCCGGCGCATGTCCTGGATGCGCTCGAACACCTGGGCGGGCACCGGCTGGTCGTCGGTGAGCACGCGCAGCTGCTCCTTCACCACGGCGATGGCGAGCGGCGCCTTGGAGGCGATGAGCGCGGCGAGTGCGAAGGTCTGTGCCTCGATTTCTGCGGCGGGAACGAGCCGGTTGATGATGCCCCAGCGCTCGGCCGCATCCGCAGCCAGCGGCTGGGCGGAGAAGAACATCTCCTTGATGAGGTTGACCGGCACCCGGTGGAGGAAGTGCAGCAGGCCGGTGGTGTTGTAGGGCAGGCTGAGGTTGGCTGGGGTGATGGCGAAGGTGGAGCTTTCGTCGGCGATGATCATGTCACAGGAGAGGACGAGGTCGAACGCGCCGCCCCACACCGCCCCCTGCACCATGGCGATCACCGCGCCCGGATAGGTGCGCACCGCGCGCAGCACCCGTTCCAGTGGGTCGCGATAGGAGAGGGGGTCCTCTTGGCCGAGCGGCAGCTCGCGGATGTCGTGCCCGGCGGACCACACCTTCGCGCCGGGTGCGGCGCGCAGCACCACCACCCGCACGCCCTGCGCGCGGAACGTGTCGAGCGCGGCGAGGAGCCCTTCCGTCAGCTCGCGGCTCAGCGCGTTGCATTTGGCGGGGTTGTCGAGGGTGAGGGTGCCCACCTGGCCCTCGCTGCGGCAGCCGACGAGAGGGGCCGGCGTGGTCTTCTGCTGCGGGGAAACGCTCATGCCACCACTCCTGCGGGCCTCCGCTATGGAATGCCCCGCGGGGTGCCTATCATCTTCCCGTTGCGTTCAGGAGACGCGTGCCCGCCGCGCGGCGTTGCGCCGCTGCCCGCGCCGGGGCTCAGGCGGCGTGGCGGGCGAACAGGACGAGCTTGGAGACCAGCTCCGCCTGCCGGCTCACCCCCAGCTTCTGGAACACGCGCTTCAGCACCACGCGCGCCGTGCCCTCGGTGATGCCGAGGGTGGAGGCGGCCTCCTTCAGGCTTTGGCCGGCGCCGAGCAGGGCGCCCAGCCGGGCCTCCCCCAGCGTGAGGTTAAAGGCGTTGCGCAGCACGGCGGGATCGATGACGCGATCCTGCTCCAGCGGCTGTGCCAGCACCAGCACATGGGCCTTGGCGCCGGCCTTTCCGGGCGCCGGGTCCCGGTCTGGGGCGGCGGGCGGGTCCTGGAGGCCGAGATGGTCCGCCGAGGCGCCGACCACGGGCAGGGTCCAAACCACCAGCCGCGAGGAGCCGTCCTGGGCGGAGACCGTGGTGGGCTGGGGGGTGGCGCTGTCGTCCGGCGCGGTGGCGTGGGCGTTCTGCACGGCCGCGCCGAAGGCATCCTGCTCGTGGCGCTGGGCCGGCGCGAGGCGCCCGTCGTCATGGGTGAAGTAGCGCCCGATCAGGTTCTGGGCCGGGCGGTTGATGAGCAGCGGCCGCTGCTCCTGGTCGAGCACGAAGGCGGCGCGGTCCATGCTGTCGAACGCGGCGGTGGTGGAGCCCAACTCCGCCTTGACGCCGGTGAAGCGCGAGGAGATGCGCAGTGATTGCTCCACATGGCGCGAGAGCAGGCGCAGCGTGTCCATCTCGGGAGAGGCGTAGGGCCCCTTCGCCTTGGCGCGCTGTACCACCAGCGCGGTGGGCACGCCGAGATCGGACTGGATGGCCGCTGCCATCTGCCAGCCGAGGCCCACCCGCGGCAGAAACTCGGTGTAGTAGGGGGAGGCGGCCATCTCGCTGTCGGCGATGACATCATGGTCGCAATAGACGTCGCCGACCCGGTAGGCCACCTCAACCGAGCGGTCGAGCCAAGGATTCTGCTGCCACCATTGCTCGCTCCGGGAGATGGCGATGAACTCCGCAAGCCGCGGCGAGTGGGCGTCGACCTCCCATCGGCCGGTGGCGCTCTTCGCGCAGACGAAGGCCCCTTCGGAGCCCGAAAGGGCCGCGACAGCGTCCATCGCCTTCGACCAATGCTCCGGGCTGAGGGTGGCCTCGTAGATGCGGTAGACCACGTCACTGAATTTCAGCAAGACTTACACTCGCTCAATGAGGATCAGCAAAGGAGGCGCAGACGCGCGCATTGCGCATGTCGCCGTGTATAACGGCCTCGAACTGCACAGTTCAAGTGCGTTGACGGTGCAGTCATGCAGTGGAATATCTTGTTTGGGATATGACGCGGCAGCGCTTTCCGTGCGACACAGGAGACGCATTAAGCGGAGAAAGGTGCAGGACGCCCCGTCACTTGCCGCATCGCGGCGATGTCAGGATTGAGATGAAGACGTCATGAAATGTGCGGTAGCATGAATAGTCATCGTGAAGTGCAGCCGCCAGAACAATGCCCCTGTGCACGGGGCGGGCGCGCGCTTCCTGGCGTTTAGTGTCCCAAGTTCTCTCGCTCGCGGATGAGGCGGTGCTCGCGGCTGAGGTTTCGTTGACGGCTTCGTCGTGCGCGAGGATGGCGGGAGTGCGTCGCGCTCTGTGGAGCGCGGGCAGCGGAACTGCCGTTGCCGGAAATCGGGGCGGTGCCTCCGGGGCGAGTGGTGCTCCCTTTCCGAAATCATCGAGCACGTAGAGATACGGGCTTGACCGGCAAGAGTTGTGGTTTCAGTTGTGCTTCTGCGAGAGTGCAACGCATCACGGGTGCTGGCAGTCTGGCTTGCGCGCGTGGGCATCGGCCGGGTCGAGCTGAGCGAGGTATCCATGAGCAGCGAATCCACCACCTCCACCCCGTCGCCGTTCCTTGATCCGCGCGCCTGGGGCGCGGCCCCGTTGCCATGGGCGAAGGTCCTCGGGGCGAGCCCAGCCGCCGCTTCCGCAGCGGGTGCATCCCCCTGGTGGCCCGCCGCGGGTGCGGCAGGTGGCCCGCTCGGCGAGTATCTGCTGGATTCCTGGCAGCGCTCGGTGCTGTTCCTGGACCTCCTGCGCCAGCGCGGCAACGAGCAGGAGGAGATCACCTCCCGTCCGCAGGCGACCGTGCTCACCTTCGGGCATGAGGTGCTGGTGAGCGGGCGCGCCCTGCCGCGGCCCATCAATTACGCGCTGTCGCGCATCGTGCCGCCGGCCGGCGTGGAGGTGGACCCGCGCAAGCGCCCGGTGGTGGTGGTGGACCCGCGGGCCGGGCAGGGGCCCGGCATCGGCGGCTTCAAGACCGAGAGCGAGATCGGCGAGGCGCTGCGCAACGGACACCCGGTCTATTTCATCGGCTTTGCGGCGCAGCCGGAGCCGGGGCAGACCTTCCTCGACGTGGTGGAAGGGCAGGTCTCCTTCTTCGAGCGCATCGTGGAGATGCACCCGGAGGCGCCGCGCCCCTTCGCCATCGGCAACTGCCAGGCCGGCTACCAGACGCTGATGGTGGCCATGCTGCGGCCGGACCTGTTCGGCCCCTGCATGGTGGCGGGCTCGCCCATATCCTACTGGCAGGGCGTGCACGGCAAGAACCCCATGCGCTATTCCGGCGGCCTGCTGGGCGGCTCCTGGCTCACCGCTTTGGTCAGCGACCTCGGCAAGGGCAAGTTCGACGGCACCTGGCTGATCCTGAACTTCGATAACCTGAACCCCGCCAACTGGCTGTGGGGCAAGCAATACGACGTCTATTCCAGCATCGACACCGGCGGCGCGCGCTATCTCGAGTTCGAGAAGTGGTGGGGCGACTTCATCACCCTCAACGGTGACGAGATCCAGTTCCTGGTGGACGAGCTGTTCATCGGCGACAAGCTCACCCGCAACGAGGTGCGCTCCACCGGCGGCGAGGTGTTCGACCTGCGCAACATCGCCTCGCCGGTGATCGTGTTCACCTCCGAGGGCGACAACATCTCCCCCCCGCCGCAGACGCTGGGCTGGATCCTCGATCTCTACAAGGACGTGGACGACATCCGCGCCGAGGGGCGCACCATCGTCTACTGCATGAACCAGAAGGTGGGGCATCTCGCCATCTTCGTGTCCTCCAAGGTGGGCGCGAAGGAAGATGAGGAGATGGTCCGCCTGATGGACCTCATCGACTGCCTGCCGCCCGGCCTCTACGAGCTGGTGATCGAGCCCGCCACCGAGGCCGAGCTGAAGGCCGAGGGTGCGGAGGGCAAGACCCCCTGGCACAGCTGCTTCGAGGCACGCTCGCTCGACGACATCCGCGCCTACGGTCGCAACAGCGTGGAGGATGACCGCGCCTTCGCCGCCGTGCGCCGGCTCTCGGAGATCAACCACTCCCTCTACCGTACCTTCCTTCAGCCCACGGTGCGCGCGCTCGCCACGCCTCAGCTCGCCGAGCTGATGTTCAAGGCGAACCCGCTGCGGACGAGCTACACCGTTTTCGCGGATACCAACCCCTTCATGAAGGGGGTGGCCAAGGCGGCGGAGGAGGTGGCCAAGACGCGCAGGGCGGCGGCGCCCACCAACCCCTTCCTGGTGGCGGAGAAGCTCATCTCCGACCAGATCAACACCAGCCTCGATGCCTTCCGCGACGCGCGCGACCAGTGGGTGGAGAAGGCCTTCTTCGCCATCTACGGCTCGCCGGTGCTGCAGGGCGTGCTGGGCCTCAACATCGACGAGAAGGTGCGCCAGCTCCCCGCCAACAGCCCGCAGAAGGAGGCCTTCCGCGCCCGCAGGATCGAGGAGTTCCGCGCGCGCACGGCCGAAGGCGGCTTCAATGCGGCGCTGGTGCGCGCGGCGCTCTACGTCATCTCTGCGATCCGCACCATGGACGAGAACGTGGCGCGTTCCCTGAACGATGCCAGGAAGCGCCTGACACAGCTCTCCCTGGAGGAGTTCAAAGCCCTCGTCCGCGAGCAGTTCTACATCCTGCTGCTGGAGCGGGAGGCGGCGGTGGAGGCGATCGCCGGCATGGTTAGCGATCCCGCGCAGCGCCAGGAGCTGACCAATGTGGTGGCGGCCATCGCCGCTGCCGATGGCTCCTACACGCTCGCGGAGCGGCAGCGGGTGGAGCGGCTCGCCGCTCTCCTCTCCGTGGCGGTGCCCAAGGCCCCGGCGCTGACCCTCGCGGCCGACAACGCCGCGCCGGACAGCATCCGACAGATCGGCTCCGCCACCCACTGAGGGCGCGGGCGGCGCGCGGGGAAGCCCCTCCGCGCGCCCCGCGCTTGCCGATCCTCCGGCTTCAGTCGGCCCAGGCCTTTCTTCACGCGTGCCGGCACCGGCCCCGCGGGAGGGCGATCCGGGTGCCTCCTCCTCGCCTGCCCGCCGAAGGGTTGGCACCGCATTTCCGTTTCTACCTTCCAGCACGGAGGACGCGTTCGATGCCGATCATCGCGAACCGCCTGTTCGAGGACATCAAGCCGGGCGATGCCGCCTCGGCCGAGCGCACCGTGCGGGCGGGGGATCTTCGCGCCTGGGCCAGCGCTTTCGGCGACGCCGGGCTGGTGGCCGGCGCGGGCGCGGGGCAGGCGGCGGCCGGGGTCGCCGCATCGCTGTTCGCTGCGCTGGTGGGCTCGGCCCTGCCTGGGCCGGGCGCATCTATCCGGTCGAGCACGGTCGATGTCGCCGGCCCCCTGCCCACGGACGTGCCGCTCACCGTTGCCCTCACCGTGCGCGAGACGCGGGCGGGCGAGCGTGCCCTGGTGCTCGACGGCCGCCTCTCCGGACCGGGCGGAAGCCTCGTCGCCACGGCGCAGATCACGGTTTCGACCCCCGCCACGGCGGTGAAGGTGGATGTGCCGGAGCATCGCCTGGAGGGGCTGCTGGAGCGCTGCCGGGGCCTGAAGCCTATGCCCACCGCGGTGGTGCATCCCCTGAGCCTCGACGCCATCGAGGGCGCGCTCGACGCGGCGGCCGCGGGCCTCATCCTGCCGGTCCTGTTCGGGCCGGAGGCGGAGATCCGTCGCATCGCGGCGGTGGGCGGGCTCGACCTCTCGGGCGCGCGCATCGTCTCCACGGCGAACGAGGAGGAATCCGCCGCCAAGGCCGCCGCGGCCGCCGGGGCGGGGGAGGTGGGAGCGCTCATGAAGGGCAGCCTCCACACCGACGTGCTGCTGCATGCGGTAGTGCAGAAGGAGGCGGGCCTGCGCACCGGCCGGCTGCTGAGCCATTGCGCCATGATGTCGGTGCCCACCTATGCCCGCCGGGTGGTGGTGACGGATGTCGCCCTCAACATCGCGCCCGACACCGACCAGAAGCGGGACATCTGCCAGAACGCCATCGGCTTCGCGCGGGCGCTGGGGGTGGAGACGCCCAAGGTGGCGGTGCTGGCGGCGGTGGAGATGGTGCGCACCAGGATGGCCGCCACCCTCGATGGCGCCATCCTCGCCAAGATGGCCGACCGGCGGCAGATCGTGGGCGGCATCGTCGACGGGCCGCTCGACCTCGACGCGGCGGTGGACGCCGAGGCGGCGAAGGTGAAGCACATCGTCTCGCCCGTGGCCGGCGCGGCGGACGTGCTGCTGGTGCCGAACATCGAGGCCGGCAACATGGTCTACAAGAACCTCGCCTTCATGTCGGATGCCCAGACCGCCGGCCTGGTGGTGGGCGCGCGGGTGCCGGTGATGCTGACGAGCCGCGCCGACAGCGCCGCCGCGCGGCGCTTCTCCGCCGCCGCCGCCGTGCTCTACGCCGATGCGCTGAAGCGCGAGCCCGACGCGATCCTTCCCGTCACCGCCGACTGACCCCCGCCCGCGCGCCGGCGGCGCTCAGGGCGCCGAAGCCGAGACAGGAGCAGACAGAGCCATGACCGACGCCATTCTCGTGGTGAACTCCGGGTCCACCAGCCTCAAGTTCGCGGCCTACACTGCCGATGCGTCGGTGACCCTGCTGTGCCGCGGCGTGGTGGACGGCATGGCCACCGATCCGCACTTCGTCGCCAAGCAGCCAGACGGCAAGCCCATCGACGCCCATGAGTGGGGCGAGGGGCAGGTGCTGCACCACAGGGATGCGCTCAACTACATCATCACATGGCTGGAGCAGCACGAAGCGAACATCAAGGTGGTCTCCGCCGGCCACCGCGTGGTGCTGGGCGGCACCCGCTTCGACGGGCCGGCGCGCATCACCCCCGAGGTGCTCGACTATCTGGACGGGCTCGCGGTGATGGAGCCTTCCCACCAAGCCTACAACGTGCGCGGGGCGCGGGCGATCGCGGAGGATTTCCCCGGCCTGCCCCAGGTGGCGGTGTTCGACACCTCCTTCCACCGCACCATGCCCGAGGTGGCGCAGGTCTATGCCTTGCCGAAGGCGGCCCGCGACACCGGCGTGCGCCACTGGGGCTACCATGGCATCTCCTATGACTACATCAGCCGGCAGGTGCCGAAGGTCGCGCCCGGCGCGCGGCGGGTGGTCGCCTGCCACCTCGGTGGCGGGGCCTCGGTCTGCGCCATGCTGGATGGCAGGAGCATCGAAACCTCCATGGCCTTCGCCGGCCTCACCGGCCTGCCCATGGCCACCCGCTCCGGCGACGTGCCGGCGGATGTGATCTTCTACCTGCTGCGCACCAAGGCCTACACCGGGGAGACCCTGGAAAAGGCGCTCTACGGCCAGTCCGGCCTCCTCGGCCTCTCCGGCACCAGCTCCGACATGAAGGTGCTGCAGGAGAGCGGGGATCCACAGGCAAAGCTGGCGGTGGATTATTTCGTCTACGCCCTCGTGAAGTTCATCGGCGCCTATACGGCGCTGCTGGGCGGGCTCGATGCCCTCGTGTTCACCGCCGGCATCGGCGAGAACTCCGCCGTGGTGCGCGCCAGGGTGCTGGAGCGCCTGGAGTGGCTGGGGCTGAAGCTCGACCCCGCCGCCAACGCCGCCAACGGCCCGCGCATCACCACCGCCGACAGCACGGCCGCAGCCTTCGTCATCCCCACGGATGAAGAACTCATGATCGCACGCCACACCCTGGCGCTTGTCCCCCACGTCTGAATGGCAGGCGGCCCGCGCCGGCGGGCCCGCCTCATGTCGCGTCCGCATTGCTGAAAGGAGCAGTCCACCGTGTCCTCTACCTCTTCCACCCCCAGCCAGGACGCCGCCGCCAAGGCCGGCCCCGACCTGGAGAAGATGCCGCTGGACCAGGTCTTCCGCACCCTGGGCGTGAAGACCGACATGGGCCTTTCCGCGCAGGAGGCGCAGAAGCGCCTCGAAACCTACGGGCCCAACGCCATCGTCGCCAAGGAGCGCAGCCTCATCTCGCGGCTGTTCGGCTATTTCTCCGGGCCCATCGCCTACATGATCGAGGCGGCGGCCATAGTCTCCGCCATCCTCGGCCACTGGCAGGATTTCACGGTCATCGCGGCGCTGCTCGTGTTCAATGCGGCGCTCGATTTCTGGCAGGACAGCAAGGCCTCCAACGCGCTGGCGGCGCTGAAGAAGGGCCTCGCGCCCGAGGCCACCGCCCTGCGCGACGGCAAGTGGGCGAACGTGGACGCGGCCAAGCTCGTGCCCGGCGATGTGGTGAAGGTGCGGCTCGGCGCGGTGGTGCCGGCGGACCTGCGCCTGTTTGGCGCCGGCTTCGCGGCCATCGACCAGTCCGCGCTCACCGGTGAATCCCTGCCGGTGGCGAAGAAGGAGGGCGACGGGGCCTATTCGGGCTCGGTGGTGAAGCAGGGCGAGATGGCGGGCGTCGTCATCGGCACCGGCGGCAACACCTTCTTCGGCCGCACCGCCAAGCTGGTGGCCGGCGCGGGCGCCGTGAGCCACGCCCAGAAGGCCATGTTCGACATCGGCAACTTCCTCATCGCGGTCGCGGTGGTGCTGGCGCTCATCCTGGTGGCCGCCGAGGTGTGGCAGAAGGCGGTGGTGGCGCAGGACTGGAAGTGGGACGACGCCCTGGGCATCCTCCAGTTCGTGCTCATCCTGCTGGTGGCCTCCATTCCGGTGGCCATGCCGGCGGTGTTCTCGGTCACCATGGCGCTGGGCGCGCTGGCGCTCTCCAAGCAGAAGGCCATCGTCTCACGCCTCGAATCCATCGAGGAGATGGCCGGCGTGGACGTGCTGTGCTCGGACAAGACGGGCACGCTGACCAAGAACCAGCTCAAGCTGGGCGAGCCCATTCTCATCGCCGCCACCGACGGGCAGGACGTGATCCTCGCCGGCGCCCTCGCCTCGCGGGCGGAGGACCACGACGCCATCGACACCGCCGTCATCGAGGGCCTGAAGGACCCGGCGGTGGTGAAGACCTACACCCAGACCGCCTTCGTGCCCTTCGATCCGGTGACCAAGCGCACTGAGGCGACCGTGAAGGACGCCAAGGGCAACCTCGTCAGCGTCGCCAAGGGCGCGCCGCAGGCCATCGTGGATCTTGCCAAGCCGGCCGCCGACATCGCCGCCAAGGTGAACGACACGGTGGCGGCGCTCGCCGCCAAGGGCAACCGCGCGCTGGCCGTCGCCCGTTCGGAGGACGGCGGCAAGACCTGGTCGCTGCTGGGCATCCTGCCCATGTTCGACCCCCCGCGCGACGACAGCCGCGCCACGCTGGAGGCGGTGGGCGTCAAGGGCGTCCGGGTGAAGATGATCACCGGCGACGACACCGCCATCGCCATCGAGACCGCCCGCCAGCTCGGCATGGGCACCAACATCCTCACCGCGTCCGACGTGTTCCCGAAGGACATGGACCCGGACCATGTGCCGGCCAGCATCTCCGACGCCATCGAGCGCGCGGACGGCTTCGCCCGCGTGTTCCCGGAGCACAAGTACGCCATCGTCAAATCGCTGCAGGCGCGCGGCCACATCGTCGCCATGACCGGCGACGGCGTGAACGACGCCCCCGCCCTGAAGCAGGCCGATTGCGGCACGGCGGTCTCGGGCGCCACCGATGCCGCGCGCGGCGCGGCCGCCCTCATCCTCACGGCGCCGGGCCTCTCGGTCATCAACAGCGCCATCGACGAGGCGCGCCGCATCTTCGGGCGCATCACCACCTACACCATCTACCGCGTGGCGCTGACCATGGACATCATGTTCCTGGTGGTGCTCTCGACCATCCTGCTCGGCTTCCAGCCGCTCACCGCGATCATGATCGTCATCATCTCTCTGCTCGACGACATCCCGATCATGACCATCGCCTACGACAACACGCCGGTGAGCCAGCAACCCATACGCTGGAAGATGCCACGCATCCTCTCGGTTTCGGCGGCGCTGGGCTTCTTCTCGGTGGTGCAGTCGTTCGGGCTGCTGCTGGCCGGCATGTGGGCCATCAACAGCGCCGCGGGGCAGGCCTACGGGCAGATGCTGGGCCTTGCCGACACCACCCACCTGCAGACGGTGATGTTCCTCCAGCTCGTCACCGGCGGCCACCTGCTGCTGTTCGTCACCCGCTCGGAGAAGTGGTTCTTCCTGCCGCCGTTCCCGGCGATGCCGCTGGTGGCGGCGCTGCTCTCCACCCAGGTGCTGGCCATGTTCATGTGCGCCTACGGCTGGTTCGTGCCGGCCATCTCGTGGGAAGCGGTCGGCGTCGTCATCGCCTATTGCGTGGTGTGGACGTTCATCCTGAGCGCGCTGCGCATCGTGGTGGAGCGGCTGGTCAGCCACCGCACCACCTCGCGCCTGCGGGCGATCCACTTCTTCACGCAGCGGCTGCGGGCCTGATGACGACAGCATTGACGTGAAGCCGGGGCGCCTTCCAATCCTCGCCTGAGGGAGAAGGCGTCCCTGAAGTCGTTGGAGCCAAGTCGGCCTCGTCCGGTTTCGCTGGCGGGGCCGTTTCCAGTGTCGCCCTCCGGTGCGGGGGGCGGCGTGTCACACAAAAGGAGAGCAGGATGGGCCTGCGCAAGAAGCTCGTCGTCGAACCCGGCACCCGCATTCGGCTGAAGGACGTGGACGCCGCCTTTCATGGCGACTACGCGTCCTCCGAGCACGCCAAGGAGGACCTTGCCAAGAACGTCGCGCGCCTCGCCGAGCTGCAGCAGAAGCTCTATGGCGAGAAGAAGCACGCGCTGCTGGTGGTGCTGCAGGGCATCGACGCCGCCGGCAAGGACGGCACCTGCTGGCATGTGATGGCCGCCATGAATCCGCAGGGCACCTATGTGCAGGGCTTCAAGCAGCCCACCGAGGAGGAGCGCCTGCACGACTTCCTGTGGCGGGTGCACCCCCACACGCCGGGCCTCGGCCAGGTGGGTGTGTTCAACCGCTCCCATTACGAGGACGTGCTGGTGGTGCGCGTGCACGATCTGGTGCCGCAGGAGGTCTGGTCCAAGCGCTACGACCTCATCAACGTTTTCGAGAAGATGCTGACCGACTCCGGCGTCACCATCCTCAAGTTCTTCCTCTACATTACGCCCGAGGAGCAGCTCGCCCGCTTTGCCCAGCGGTTGGATGATCCCGCGCGCCAGTGGAAGATCTCGGACGCCGACTACAAGGAGCGCGCCTTCTGGGACAAGTACACCGCGGCCTATGAGGACATGCTGGAGAAGTGCTCCACCAAACATGCGCCGTGGTACGTGATTCCTTCCAACCACAAGTGGTTCCGCAATCTCGCGGTCTCCAAGGTCATTGAGGAGACGCTGGACGAGATGAACCTGAAGCTGCCCGCGCCCACCGTGGATCTCGACCAGATCCGGCGGGAGTACCATCAGGCCGTCCAGGCGGAGAAGGGCAAGGCCTGAGGGCGGCGCCCGAGCGGGCGCCCGCTGCCGGAGCCGCATTTCCGGGCTCCGGCGAATCGTGAAACTGTCGGCCCGCCGCGAGCACCCGGCCGGGTGCGCACCCTCGGGTGCGCGCTTCGCCGGGGGCCCGGGCGGGCGTCTTTTGGTGCGGCCCGGAGCCGCCATCACCATTGGCGGGGCCTATGGGCATTACCCTTCTCATCTTCCTCGTGGTCTATGTGGCGATGGGCTTCGGCAAGCTGCCGGGGTTCAAGGTGGACCGCACGGGCGCCGCCATTGTCGGCGCGCTGGCCATGATGGTGGCCGGCAGCATCAGCGCGAAGGCGGCTTGGGATTCCATCGACTACAGCTCGGTGGGCATGCTGTTCGGGTTGATGGTGGTGTCGGCGGCGTTCGTGGTCTCCGGCTTCTATGGCTGGACCGCGCAGAAGGTGGCGATGCTGCCCGTCAGCGCCCCCGTGCTGCTGGCGGTGCTCATCGCGGTGGGCGGCCTGCTCTCGGCGGTGCTCACCAACGACGTGGTGGTGGTGGCCATGACGCCGCTGCTGGTCTCGGTCACGCTGGCGCGGGGGCTGAACCCGGTGCCGTTCCTGCTGGCCTTCTGCTTCGCCGCCAACACCGGCTCCTCCGGCACGCTGATCGGCAGCCCGCAGAACATGATCGCGGCGCAGCAGCTCGGCCTGTCGTTCAACGGCTTCCTGATGGTGGCGGCGGTGCCGGCGCTGCTCTCGCTGCCCCTGGTGTGGCTCGTCGTCGTGTGGCTCTACCGCGGGCGGTGGACGGCCCCGCAGCGGGAGGGGGAGCACCCCGTGGCCGCCACCCTTTCCGCGCCGTCCCTGGACAAGGCCGAGACGCTGAAGGCGGCGGTCGCCACCTTCCTGGTGGTGCTGGCGTTCGTGGTCAGCGACTGGCCGCGCGACCTGATCGCCCTCGGCGCGGCCGGCGTGCTCCTCATCAACCGGCAGATCGCGTCGAGCGACATGCTGAAGCATGTGGACGGCAACCTGCTGCTGCTCATCATGGGCCTGTTCGTGGTCAATGCGGCCATGGCCGCGACGGGCCTGCCGCAGACCCTGCTCGACGGCATGCGCGAGGCCGGCGTCAATCTCAACAATCCGCTCTCGCTGTTCCTCGTATCCGGGGTGCTCAGCAACATTGTGGGCAACAATCCGGCGGTGATGCTGCTGGTGCCGTTCCTGGATGCGGGGGGCAGTGCTGCTCGCGCCGACGCGCTCGGCGCGGCGCTGGCGCTGGGCACCGGCTTCTCCAGCAATCTCATCGTGTTCGGCAGCCTTGCCGGCATCATCGTGGTGGAGCAGGCGGCGGTCTGCGGCATCCGCATCTCGTTCGGCGAGTTCGCCCGCGCCGGCGTGCCGGTGGCTGTGGCGTGCATGGTGCTCGCGGCGGGCTGGATCATGCTCATCGGGATGTGACCCATCGTAATGATCCTGGATGGGATAGACGATGCGGGCTTCGCCGCGCTGGAAAGGCTCCAATTATTCTGTGATCCGCACGTTTGCGGCTGTGACTTTGCTGGATGTCAAATAAACGGTCATGTGCTTGTTTCATCATAGGTTGCATGCGCGGCTGACGACGCGCGACAACGGGGGTGGACATGTCTCAGACGGAAGTGGCCGCGGCGGCGGTCGCGGGAGCGCCGCCGCAGGCGCAATCGGGGGAGAAATCGTCCGGCAGTTCCGGGCCGCTGGACGCCGCGGCCATCGCGGCGAAATTCGCGGAGCTCGGCAGCTCGCCGCAGGGCCTCGCCGTGGACGAGGTGAAGGCGCGCCAGGAGAAATACGGGCCCAACGCCATCGCCGCCCATGAGGAGAGCCGGTGGCAGAAGCTGCTGGGCTATTTCTGGGGCCCCATCCCCTGGATGATCGAGGCCGCCGCGCTGCTCTCGCTGCTGCGGTTCGACTGGCCCGATTTCTCCGTTGTGATGGGCCTGCTGCTCTACAACGCCGTGGTCGGCTTCTGGCAGGACAGCAAGGCGGCGAGCGCCCTGGCCGCCCTCAAGAAGGGCCTCGCGCTCAAGGCCCGCGTGCTGCGCGGCGGCCAGTGGGCGACCGTGGACACCGCCGATCTGGTGCCCGGCGACGTGGTGAGCGTGGCCGGCGGCGACACCCTGCCGGCCGACGTGATCCTGACTGACGGCAAGTATCTCTCCGTGGACCAGGCGGCGCTGACGGGTGAATCCCTGCCCGTCTCCAAGCATGTGGGCGACAGCGGCTATTCCGGGTCGATCGTGCGCCAGGGCTCCATGACAGGCCTCGTCACCGCCACCGGCAACAACACCTTCTTCGGCCGCACCGCCAAGCTGGTGGCTGCCGCCGGCTCCAAGTCGCACGCCGAGAAGGCCGTGCTGCAGATGGGCGATTTCCTCATCGTGCTCTCGGTGATCCTCGCTCTGGTGCTGGTGCTCGCCCAGGTGCACCGCGACGTGGTCGCCGACGGACATTGGGAGTGGCAGCACGCCGGCTCCATCGTGCAGCTGGTGCTGGTGCTGCTGGTGGCCTCGGTGCCGGTGGCGACGCCGGCGGTGATGTCGGTCACCATGGCACTCGGCGCGCTGGCGCTGTCGAAGCGGCAGGCCATCGTCTCGCGCCTGTCGGCCATTGAGGAACTGGCGGGCGTGGACGTGCTGTGCTCGGACAAGACCGGCACGCTCACCATGAACCAGCTCACCCTGCAGGCGCCCATTCCCTGGGCAGGGGCGGCGCCGGACGAGCTGATCCTCGGGGCGGCGCTTGCCTCGCAGAAGCAGAGCGACGACGCCATCGACAAGGCGGTGCTGGCGGCGGTGAAGGACCCCAAGCTTCTCGACCAGTACAAGCCGGTGGACTTCACGCCCTTCGATCCGGTGAACAAGAAGACCGCAGCGACCGTCACCACGCCGGCCGGCGAGACCGTGCACTACGCCAAGGGCGCGCCGCAGGTGATCGCGGCCCTGTGCGGCTTCTCCCCTGAGAGCGCGAAGGATTACTTCGCCGCCGTGGACAATCTCGCCCGCAGCGGCACCCGCGCGCTCGGCGTCGCCCGCTCGCAGGACGGCCAGGCGTGGACGCTGCTCGGCCTCCTGCCCATGCTCGACCCTCCGCGCCCCGACGCGGCCGAGACCATCGCCCGCGCCAAGGCCCTGGGCGTGAGCGTGAAGATGGTGACCGGCGACGACGTGGCCATCGGCAGCGAGATCTCCCGCCAACTCGGCCTCGGTGACCGCCTGCTGGTGGCCAGCGATGTCTTCGGCCAGGATTCGAGCCCCGAGCACATCGCCATCGACGCCGCTCGCGCGGTGGAGGTGGCCGATGGCTTCGGTCGCGTGTTCCCCGAGCACAAGTTCCAGATCGTGAAGGCGCTGCAGGAGCGCGGCCACATCGTCGCCATGACCGGTGACGGCGTGAACGACGCGCCGGCGCTGAAGCAGGCGGACTGCGGCGTTGCGGTCTCCGGCGCCACCGATGCCGCCCGCAGCGCGGCGGCGCTCATCCTCACCGCGCCGGGCCTCTCCACCATCATCCACGCCATCATGGAGGCGCGGGCGATCTTCGAGCGGATCACGAGCTACATCTACTATCGCATCGCGATGACGCTCAACATCATGCTGGTCGTGGTGCTGACGTATCTCGTCTACAACTTCATGCCGCTGACCGCGATCATGATCGTCTTCCAGGCCCTTCTGGACGACATTCCCATCATGACCATCGCCTATGACAACGTGAAGGTGCAGGACAAGCCGGTGCGGTGGAACATGCACCGTATCATTTCCTTCTCCACCGTCATGGGCATCATGGCGCTGGTGCAGAGCTTCGGCATCGTGATGCTGGGCATGTTCTGGATGCACAGCCCCGAGCTGAGGGCCATCCTGCCCATGGACCAGTCCCATGTGCAGACCATGCTGTTCCTGCAGCTGGCGGCGGGCGGGCACCTGCTGTTCTTCGTCTCGCGCGTGCAGGGCACGCTGTTCCTGCCGCCCTATCCGAGCTGGCAGGTGCTGGCGGCGGTGATGGGCACGCAGGTGTTCGCCATCCTCATGTGCGCCTTTGGCTGGTTCATGCCGGCGCTGCCGTGGCTGCTGATCGGCGTGGTCTGGGCCTACTGCCTGGTGTGGATGCTCATCATGGACGTAGTGAAGCTGCTGTATTTCCGCATCGTCAATGCCCGCGACCGCGAGAGCAGCGTCATCGACGCCTCCATCGGCGCCATCGTGCCGGGCCGCTGAGGGCGCGCCGCAGGCAGGCGGCCGGCAGGCTGGAAAACGGAAAGGCCGGCGGGTTTCCCCGCCGGCCTTTCGCTTTTCATCTGCCACTTTCCCTTCGCAGGCGTGCCTCCTGTGCCGCCCTCACTCCGGGCGGAAGGAGAGGAGGCGCAGGGCGTTCAGCGTCACCAGAACGGTCGCGCCGGTGTCGGCCATGATGGCCGGCCACAGGCCGGTGATGCCCGCCACCGTGGTCACCAGGAACACCGCCTTGAGCCCGAGGGCGATGGCGATGTTCTGGTGGATGTTGCCCATGGTGCGGCGGGAAAGCTCGATCATGTCGGGAATGTCCCGCACCCGCGCATGGAGGGCCGCCGCGTCGGCGGTCTCCAGCGCCACATCGGTGCCGCCGCCCATGGCGATGCCGATGTCGGCGGTGGCGAGGGCCGGGGCATCGTTGATGCCGTCGCCCACCTTGGCCACCACCGCGCCGGCGGCCTTCAGCTCGCTGACGATGCGCTGCTTGTCGGCGGGCAGCAGTTCGGCCTTCACGTCGATGCCGAGGCGCGCGCCGACCGCCTCCGCCGTGCGCCGGTTGTCGCCGGTGAGCATGAGGGTGGAGATGTGCCGGTCCTTCAGCATCTGGAGCGCCTGGGCCGCGTCGGGGCGCGGCTCGTCGCGCAGGGCGAGGGCGCCGGCCAGCGCCCCGTCCACCACCAGCAGGGAGACGGTCTTGCCCTCGTCGTTGAGGGTGGCGACGGCGAGGCCCACCGCCTCGTCGGCCGGCGCCAGCTCCGCCGCCGCCGCGGGCGAGCCGAGGAACACGGCGCGGCCTTCCACCCGCGCGCTCACGCCCTTGCCGCCGAGCGCCTTCGCCTCCTCGGCCGGCGGCACGGCGAGGCCGTCCGCCGCCGCGCGCTCCAGGATGGCGCGGGCGAGGGGGTGGCTCGATCCCGTCTCCAGCGCCGCCGCGAGGCGCAGCACCTCTTCCCTCGGCAGGGCGAGCGGCACGATGTCCGTCACCAGCGGCTTGCCGGCGGTGAGGGTTCCCGTCTTGTCGAAGCAGACGGTATTCACCTTGCGGAATGTTTCCAGAACCGCGCCGCCCTTCATGAGCAGGCCGCGCCGGGCGCCCGCCGAGAGGCCGGCGGCGATGGCGGCCGGAGTGGAGATGACCAGGGCGCACGGGCAGCCGATGAGCAGGATGGCGAGGCCCTTGTAGACCCACTCATCCCAGGATGCGCCAAAGGCGAGCGGCGGCACCACCGCTACCAGCGCGCCTATGGCCAGTACGGCCGGGGTGTAGTAGCGCGCGAAGCGGTCGATGAAGCGCTCGGTGGGGGCCTTCTTCTCCTGCGCTTCCTCCACCAGGCGCACCACGCGGGCGATGGTGTTGTCGGCGGCGGCCGCGCTCACCTGCACGCGCAGGGCGGCATCCCCATTGACGGTGCCGGCGAACACCGGGGCGTCCGTGCCCTTGCGCACGGGGGTGCTTTCGCCGGTCACGGGCGCCTCGTCGATGGCGCTCTCGCCGGCCACGATGATGCCGTCGGCGGGAATGCGGTCGCCCGGCCGCACCAGGATGATCTCGCCGATGGCGAGGCTGTCCGCGCCTACCTCGCGGGTGGCGCCGTCGCGCTCCACCAGGGCGGTCTTGGGCACGAGATCGGTGAGGGAGGCGATGGAGGCGCGTGCCCGGCCGGCGGCAACGCCTTCCAGCAGCTCGCCCACCAGGAACAGGAACACCACCGCCGCGGCCTCTTCCGCCGCTCCGATGACCACCGCGCCCACGGCGGCGATGGTCATGAGCATCTCGATGGTGAAGGGCATGCCGTCACGCGCCGCCGCGAACGCGCGCCGGGCGACGGGCGCCAGCCCCACCAGCATGGCGAGGATGAACAGCGGCGTGCCGAGCTGCGGCAGCAGCATGCCGGCTCCGAAGGCGGTGCCGAGCGCGAGCCCGCTCGCCATGGTGAGCCGCGCTTTCGCCGAGCGCCACCACGGGCCGTCGATCACCTCATGGCTGTGGCCGTGGTCCGCCTGCTCGGCCTCGGCCTCGTGGTCGTGGCCCTGGCCATGATCGTGGCCGGAGCAGCAGGCATCACCATGGTCATGGTCGCGCGGCGCGTCCCGGCCGCCGGCGGCGGGCGCGAGCGGCGCGATGGTGTAGCCGAGCGCGCCCAGCTTCTCCTCCAGTCGGGCGAGATCGGCCTCCGGCGCGTGGTGGAGCGTCATGGTGCCGGCTGTGACCGACACCGAAACATCGGTGATGCCCTCGATGCGCCGGGCGGCGCCGTCGATCTTCGCGGCGCACGACGCACAATCCATTCCGGCGACGCGAAACCGGCTCTGCACGATGGGAGCGTTCATGATGCAGCCCTTTCCCTCAGCTCCCGGGCACCCTACATCCTCTAGCGACTAGAGGAGCAAGAGGGGAGGCACCGAAAATGAGCGCGGGCGTATCCATCGGCGCGGCGGCGCAGGCGAGCGGCGTGAAGGTGCCCACCATCCGCTTCTACGAGCAGATCGGCCTCATGCCCCCCACCGCGCGCACCGAGGGCAACCGGCGCCTCTACGGGCCGGCGGAGCTGAAGCGGCTCGCCTTCATCCGCCACGCGCGGGAGCTGGGGTTCGAGATCGAGGCCATCCGCGAGCTTCTGCAGCTCCAGGATCGCCCCGACCACTCCTGCGCTGCGGCGGACGAAATGGCGCGCGGGCGTCTGGACGAAGTGCGCCGGCGCATCGCCGCCCTCAGGGCCTTGGAGGCGGAGCTGGAGCGCATGGTGGGCGAGTGCAGCCATGGCCGGGTGGCCGAATGCCGCGTCATCGAGGTGCTGGCCGACCACGGCGCCTGCCGCTTTCACGCCCATGAGCCCCATCCACAGGCGTTCCACGCTCCGGCGGGGGAAGGCGGCACGGTTCCCGGCGCCTGAGCCGCCCGTCGCGGGGAGGGGCCTGGGCGTGGACAGCATTAACGGACATCGATAACGAGATACGATGAATGTGGCGGGCTGCCGGGCTTCCGTGCGGGAGAAGCTGCCAGCCGCCGGAGTTCCCCGTCGATGACCACAGACAGCGCCATGTCCCGGCCGGCCGGCTCCGCGACGGAAGTGTTCGGCGCCTTCCTGAAGCTGGGCCTGACCTCCTTCGGCGGGCCCATCGCCCACATCGGCTATTTCCGCGACGAGCTGGTCCTCCGGCGCCGCTGGATCGACGAGGCGGGCTTCGCCGATCTCGTGGCCCTGTGCCAGTTCCTGCCGGGGCCGGCGTCGAGCCAGCTCGGCTTCACGCTCGGGCTCCTGCGTGGCGGCGGGCTGCTGGGCGGGCTTGCGGCCTGGTTCGCCTTCACCATGCCCTCGGCGGCGGTGCTGGTGCTCCTCGCCCTCGGCGCCACCGCGCTGGAAGGGCCGCTGGCGGCGGGCGTGCTGCACGGGCTGAAGCTGGTGGCGGTGGCGGTGGTGGCGCAGGCGGTGTGGGGCATGGCCCGCACCCTTGCGCCAGACCGCACCCGCGCCGCCCTCGCCCTCGCCGCCGTCCTGCTGGTGGTGTTCGCGGGGGGCGCGGCGGGGCAGATCGGCGCCATCGCCCTCGGCGCGCTTGCGGGCGGATGGCTGTGCCGGGGCGAGGCTCGGGTGAGCGCCACGGCGCTCGCGGTGCCGGTGTCGCGCCGCCTGGGCGCCGCGCTGCTGGTGGCGTTCGCGCTGCTGCTCGCGGTGCCCCCGCTCCTGGCCGGGGGCGCGCATGCGGTGGCGGTGTTCGAGGCGTTCTACCGCTCCGGCGCGCTGGTGTTCGGCGGCGGCCATGTGGTGCTGCCGCTGCTGCAGGCGGCCGTGGTGGCGCCCGGCTGGGTGGGCTCCGAGGCATTCCTGGCCGGCTACGGGCTGGCCCAGGCGGTGCCGGGGCCCCTCTTCACCTTCGCGGCCTACCTCGGCGCCATCATGGGGCCGGCACCCCACGGCATCGCTGGCGCGGCGTTGGCGCTGGTGGCCGTGTTCCTGCCTGGCCTGCTGCTGGTGACGGGCATGCTGCCCTTCTGGAACGGGCTTCGGGCGCGGCCCGCGGCGCAGGCCGCCATGCGCGGGGCCAATGCGGCGGTGGTGGGCATCCTCGGCGCCGCGCTCTACGATCCCGTGTGGACCGGCGCGGTGCACGCGCCGGCTGATTTCGCCCTCGCCCTCGCGGGCTTCCTGCTGCTCACGCGGTGGCAGGCGCCACCGGTTCTGGTGGTGGCGCTGCTCGCCGGCATCGGCTTCCTGAGCGCGCTGGCGTAAGCGCGAAGGCCCCGTGAGCTTGCCTCATGGGCCTTTCGCCACGTCCGCGCAGCGCTTGGGCGAAACTGAACCGGCGCTGGTCCAAGAGACCGGGGCCGATGGCACGGCGCGCCCTCAGGCCAGCTTTTCCACGAAGCGCGTGAAGCCCTCCACCGGCTCGCGCACGGTGGGGAAGGCGTTCACCGGCGCGTTCGGGTCCGCGTGGCCGAGGGCCATGCCGCACACCAGCATCCGCTCGGGCCCGATGGCCAGCCGCTCCGCGATCACCCGGTGATAGCCGTTGAAGGCCCCCTGCGGGCAGGTGTCGAGCCCGAGGCCGCGGGCGGCGATCATGATGTTCTGCAGGAACATGCCGTAATCGAGCCAGGAGCCGAGCTGCAGGTCGCGGTCGATGGTGAAGAAGAGGCCCACCGGGGCGTCGAAAAAGAGAAAGTTGCGGGCCTGCTGCAGGGCCATCCGCTCCGTCTCGCCGCGGGCGATGCCGAGGGAGCCGTAGAGCGCCCAGCCCAGTTGCCGCCGCCGGCCGATATAGGGCTCGCGCCAGGTGGCGGGATAATAGGGATATTCCTCTTCCCCCGCATCGCCCGAGAGGGCGAGGGCGTGCAATTCCTCCTTGAGCGCCTGCAGCGGCGCGCCGTCGAGCGCCAGCACCTGCCAGGGCTGGATGTTGGACCCGCTGGGCGCGCGGGCTGCCAGCTCCAGGATGCGGGTGACCGTCTCCCGCGGCACCGGCGTGGGCAGGAAGGCGCGCACCGAGCGGCGGGTGCGGATGGCCTCCACGGCCGAGAGCGGGAGGGCAGGCGGAATGGGGGCATTCATCAGGGGCGTTCCTCTGCGGGCGTCTTTCGTGCGTTGCGTGTTGCCGCGCCGCCCACATTGGCAAGTTTGCCGCCCGCGTTGAAGGGCTCCGGCGCGCTTTTCGCGCAGGCCGCTACCCGCCCCCTTGGAGCTTTCCTCACGTGAACAAAGACCCGCTTCGCTTGAAAGTGCTTCAGGCGGTGCTCGCCGCGCGCTTGCCGCGCCGGGCCTTGGGCGCGGGGTCGGCGGGGGGCGGGGCGCCCTCGGCTTCCGCCTCCGGCACGGCCGGGGTGGAGATGGCCCACAGGGTCTCGAACATCACCGATTGCAGGCGGGCAAACTCCTCGCTCTCGATGATGAGGCCGTAATTCTCCTGCTTGGAGGAGATGATGGAGACCTTGTCGTCGTAGATGTACTGGGTGATGCCCAAGGTGATGGGATCGGGCGTGTAGCGCAGCTCGCGCAGTTGCTCGTGGCCGGTGGGCCAGATCTTCTCCACGTCCTTGATGCGCGAACGCAGCACCTTCAGCGTGATGCCCCGCTTCACCCGCTCGGAAATGTAGACGTCCATCTCGCCGAGGCCGGGCGTCTCGATCAGCTCGTTCATGGAAAGGAAGCCGCACAGGGTCTTGCTCTGGCAGGTCAGGGTGTCCCAGAGCACGGTGTTGATGCCCTCCTCGCCCTCGTAGAAGCGGATCTGCGGCTTGCCCTTGGCGCGATTGTAGAGGGAGCGGATCTGCGGCATCACGTCGGAGATGACCTGCCGGCGCAGCTCCAGGCGCTGGAGCATGCCCACCGGGTCCTCCGCCACCACGAAGCGGCGGCCGGCGCGCTCCTCGATGCGGATGAGCTCCTCCTGCTCCAGGCGCTGGAGCACGTCATAGGCGGTGGTGCGGGCGAGGCCGGCGCGGGCCGCCACCTCCTGCACCGGGGCCTCCCCCAGCTCCACGGCGGCGAGGTAGAGCTTGAAGAGCTTTCCGGTGATGCCGATTTTTGCGAGCTTGTCTTCCATGTCCATGATGCGCGTCTCTCGCGGCCCGGCCCCGCAGGACCGAACCGCGAGAATGGTGGGATTCCGTCCCTGGCGCACTCCCTGATTGCGCGGCGGATGAGCCCAGGAGCCCGGGTTCAGCCCTTGATGCTCACCGCCTTCTGCGGCGCCTCGTTCACGGTGAGGGTGAACACGTCCGGCCGGGCATAGTGGCCGGCGACATCGAAATCGAACTTGGCGCGGGCCAGCTCGTCCATGTCCAGCTCGGCGGTGAGCAGGCATTCCTCGTCGAACACCGGCCCCGCCACCACCTTGCCCAGGGGATCGATAATGGCCGCCCCGCCACGCATGAGCGTGGTCTCGGGATCGTTGGAGACCGTGCAGCGATAATCCTCGGGGAAGGCCGCGCGCGAGACCACCTGGCAGGTGGTGAGCACGAAGCAGCGGCCTTCCATCGCGATATGGCGCATGGTGGGCAGCCAGGTCTCGCGGTCGTCGGCGGTGGGGGCGCAATAGAGCGAGATGCCCTTGGCGTACATGGCCATGCGCAGCATGGGCATGTAGTTCTCCCAGCAGATCACGGCGCCGATCTTGCCGATGGGCGTGTCGAACACCGGCAGGGTGGAGCCGTCGCCAAAGCCCCAGGCGAGGCGCTCGCCGGCGGTGGGCATGAGCTTGCGGTGCTTGCCCAGCAGCGTGCCGTCCGGCCCGAAGAACAGGGCCGTGCAATACATGGTGCCGAGGTCGCGCTCCATCACGCCGATCACCAGATAGGTGCCGGCCGCCGCCGCCGCCGCGCCGAGGCGCTCGGTTTCTGGGCCGGGCACGGTGATGGAGGCGTCGAAATAGCGGCGGAACTCCTCGCGCCCGCGCATGGTGCGCACGCCGATGGAGATGTCGAAGTCGGACCCCTTGGGGTAGACGGAGAGGAAGGCCTCCGGGAACACCACGATCTCGCAGCCTTCGGCGCCCGCCTTGGCGATCCAGGCCTCCGCCTTGGCGAGGGAGGCTTCCACGTCGAACGGCACCGCGCCCACCTGGGCCACGCCGGCTTTCACTTTCATGTCTGTCTCCTTGGAGCTTGGGGGCGGCGCGCCGTCACACGCCGAGATAGGCGCGCTTCACGCCGGGGTCGGCGGCGAGCGCCTGCGCGGTGCCGGAGAGCACCACGCGGCCCGCCTCCAGCACGTAGCCGCGGTGGGCGACCGAGAGCGCCAGCACCGCGTTCTGCTCCACCAGCAGCACTGCCACCCCCTGGCGGTTGATCTCGCCGATGGCGGCGTGCAATTCGTCCACCACGATGGGCGCGAGGCCGTGGCTCGGCTCGTCGAGCAGCAGCAGGCGCGGGTTGCCCATGAGCGCGCGGCCGATGGAGACCATCTGCTGCTCGCCGCCGGACATGGAGCCCGCCATCTGCGCCTGGCGCTCGCGCAGGCGGGGAAACAGGGTGAACACCCGCTCCATGCGCGCGGCGATGTCCCTGGCGCCGCGATGGAAGAAGGCGCCCATCTTGAGGTTGTCCAGCGTGGTCATGCGCGGGAACACGTGGCGCCCCTCCGGCACGTGGCCGATGCCCAGCACCGGGATGGTGTGGGCGGGGCGGCCGATGAGCGCCGTGCCCTCGAAGGCGATGTGCCCGCGCGCCTTGGCCACGAGGCCGGAGACGGTGCGCAGCAGCGTGGTCTTGCCGGCGGTGTTGGCGCCGAGCACAGCCACCGTCTCGCCCGCCTTCACGTCGAGGCTGACGGCGTGCAGCACGTCCGGCCCGCCATAGGCGGCGGAAAGCTCGCGGACCTCAAGCATGGGCGGCCTCCTTGCCGGCGGCGCCGTGGCCGAGATAGGCCTCGATCACCTGGGGGTGGGCGGCGACCTCGGCCGGCGCGCCGTCGCAGATGAGGCGGCCGAAGTTCACCGCCAGCAGCCGGTCGCACAGGGCCATGATGGCCCGCATGTGGTGCTCCACCACCAGGAAGCTCAGGCCCTCGGCCTTCAGCGCGCGGATCACGTCCATCACCTCGTCCATCTCGGTGGGGGTCAGCGCCGCCATCACCTCGTCGAGCAGCAGCACGCGGGGCTCGGTGGCGAGCGCGCGCGCCATCTCCACCAGCGCCTTCTGGGGGAAGGTGAGGTCCGAGACGTCGGCATCGGCGATGGGCGTCAGGTCGAGCTTGGCGAGCACGGCGTCCGCCTTGGCGCGCGCACCCTTCAGGTCGTGGCGCAGCAAGGCGGCGGTGGTCACGTTCTCCTTGACGCTCATGTCCGGGAACAGGGCGGCGTTCTGGAAGGTCTTGGTCATGCCCAGGCGCGCCACCTTGTGGGGCTTGAGGCCGGAGACGGTCTCGCCGCCCAGCCGCACGGCGCCGGAGGTGAGGGGCTGGAGCCCCACCAAAGCGTTGAACAGCGTGGTCTTGCCCGCGCCGTTGGGGCCGATGAGGCCCACGATCTCGCCGGTGCCGAGGGTGAAGGAGACGCCATCCACCGCCTTGAGGCCGCCGAAGGTGACGCAGATGGCGTCGGCTTGGAGCAGGGGCTGCATGGTTCAGGCTCCCGTCGCGGCGGCGCGGCGCGCCTTCGGCCGCAGGGCCATCAGCCCGCGCGGCTCGATGAGGATGGCGGCGATGAGGATGACGCCGAACGCGAACTGCGACAGGCCCGCCGCTTCGGAGGACAGGACCGCGTTCGCCACTTCCTCCAGCGGGATCAGGAACAGCGCGCCCACCAGCGGCCCGCCCAGGGTGCCGAGCCCGCCGACGATGGCGATCATGGCCATGCGCACCGAGATGCCCGACAGGGAGAAGATGGAATCGGGATCGAAGAAGAAGGTGAACTGCGCGAACACCGTGCCGCACATGGCGGTGAGCGCCGCCGAGATGATGCTGGCCGTGAGCTTCACGCGGAAGGTGTCCACCCCCGCCACCTCGGCCGCCGCCTCATTCTCCCGCACCGCGCGCAGGCGGTAACCGATGGCGCCGGAGGCGAGCAGGTGGAACACCAGGCACACCACCGCGAGCAGCACCAGGATGACCCAGTAATAGGACGCCACCGAGCGGAAGGCGAACAGCGCCGGCTGGCTGCCCATGAAGGGGATGGACAGGCCCACGGGCCCGCCGGTGAGATCCGCCCAGCTGTTGGCGATCACGCGCATCACCTCGGCGAAGGCGAGGGTGGCGAGGGCGAAATAGTGCCCCTTCAGCCGGAAGGTGGGGATGGAGAGCGCCGCCGCCGCTACGCCCGCCACCACGGCGCCCGCGAGCATGCCGATCCAGGGCGAGACGCCGAGCTTCAGGAACAGCAGCGTGGAGGTGTAGGCGCCGAGGCCGAAGAAGGCGGCGTGGCCGAGCGAGATCTGGTTGGCGAGCCCGCCCACGATGTTCCAGGACTGCGCCATGGCCGCGAACAGCAGCACCATGGCCGCCACCCGCAGGATGTGGCCGCGCGGGTCGAGCACCAGCGGCAGCAGGGCCGCGGCGAGGAAGAACAGCACCAGCGCCGCGCGGGAGGGGGAAAGAAGGTTCCGCATGCTCAGGCGCCCTTGATGAGGCCCTGCGGGCGCAGGGCGAGAACGGCGATGAAGATCACGAACAGGCACAGGTTCTGGAGCTGGATGGGGAATACGAGAGCCGACAGCGACTGCACCACGCCCACCATGATGCCGCCCGCCAGTGCCCCCGCCACGGAGCCGAGCCCGCCCAGCACCACCACCGTGAACATGAGCACCACGAACTGCCCGCCCACCGTGGGGCTCACCGTGATGTAGGGCAGGATGACCGCGCCGCCGAAGGCGGTGAGCGCCACGCCGAGGCCGAAGGCCATCGCGTAGGTGCGCTTCGTGTCCACGCCCACCAGGGTTGCGGCCATGGGGTCCTGCGCCACGGCGCGGATGGCGCGGCCGGTCCAGGAGCGCTCCAGGAACAGCCACAGCGCGGCGGCCAGCACCACGGCGGCGGCGAAGGCATAGAGATAGGGCGCGCCCACGAAGATGTCGCCGAGCCGGAAGCCCTCCACCTGGTAGGGCACGCTCACCGAGCGGTAATCGGAGCCGAACACCATCAGCGCCGCGTTCTCGATGACGATCATGAGGCCGACGGTGAGGAACACCTGCGCCGCCGGCGGCGCCTTCAGCACCCGCTGCACCAGCGTGCGCTGGACCAGGTAGCCCACCGCGAACACGATGGCGAAGGAGACCACCGACCCGATCATGGGATCGAGGCCGAGGTAGCGCCATGCGAACCAGGCCACGTACATGCCGAGCATGAGGAATTCGGCATGGGCGAAATTGACGACGCCAAGGACGCCGAAGACGAGCGACAGCCCCGTCGAGATGACGCCATAGACGCCGCCGAGCAGGATGCCGTCCACGAGAGCCTGGAACATGCGTGCCCTTGCTGCTGGAGAAAGGACCCCCGCGGCGCGGGGGGGCGGTTCGGGGGCGGGGAGGGGCTGGGGGAGCCTCTCCCCGCCCTTTGCGCCCGGGGCAGGCCCGGGCGATTGGCGGAGCGGCAGGATGTCGCCGTCAGTGGTCGCCGGTCAGGTGCGCGACGGCGTCACTCCACCGTCTTGCCCCGCCAGATGGGCTTTTCCTTCGCCGCCTGGGGCGGATAGACGGTGACCGGCTGGTCGCCGCGCCACTGCACCATGACGGGGAAGGAGGAGGTGTTGAGGCCGGTCTTGTCGAACTTGATGCAGCCGCCCGGCACGCCGGCGGCGAGGTCGCCGCAATAATCGAGCGTGGCGAGGGCGTCGCGCACCTTCTGCGGGTCGGAGGACTTGGCCTTCTCCATGGCCTTGGCCACCGCATCGAGCGCCGCCGCGTGGATGAGCGCCTCGTGGGTGATGAAGGTGCCGTACTTCTCCTTGTACTTCTTGGCGAGGTCGGGGATCAGGTCGCCCGAGGCCGCCGCCACCGAGAGCACGCCTTCCGCATACTCGCCGAGGCCCTTCTTGAAGTCCGGGATGATGTAGCCGGCCGCGCCGCCGATCACGGGGATGTCGATGTTCTGCTGGCGCAGGGCACGGATGATGAGCAGGCTGTCGTTGAGGTAGGAAACCGGGAAGGCCATCTGGGCGCCGGAGGCGCGCAGCTTGTTCACCAGCGGTGATACGTCAGTGATGCCGAGCGGATAGGCCTCGTCCAGCACGATCTCGACGCCGGCCTTCTTGGCCGCCTCGCGCAGGCCCTTGGCCTGGGCTGTGCCATAGGCGGTGTCCTCGTAGAGGATGGCGATCTTGTCGATCTTCTCGCCCGCCGCCTTGGCGATGGCGGTGGCATAGTCGAACTGCGCCTCGCCGAACACGGTGCCCTTGGGCGAGACCTGGAACACGTAATCATAGCCGCGGCCGGTGATCTGGTCGGCGAAGGCGAAGGTGACGAGCGGGATCTGCGCGCGCTCGGTGACCTCGGAGGCGGCAAGCGTGGTGGAGGAGACGAAGGCCCCCACCACGGCGCTCACGCCGTTCTGGGAGATGAGGCGCTGGGTGGCCGCGGCGGCGGTGTTGGGGGTGGGCACGTCGGCCGCCACCAGCTTGATCTTGGCCCCGCCCAGGGCCTTGATGCCGCCCGCAGCGTTGATGATCTCGGCGGCAAGCTCGGTGCCGCGCTGGGAACCGATGCCGAACTGGGCATTCGGGCCGGAAAGCGGCTGGATCACGCCCACCAGCACGTCGTCCGCGGCGCGGGCGGGGGAGGCGAGAAAGGCGAACGCGGCGGCCCCCGCGGCGAGCATCATGCCCGCCGCGCGGCGCCGGTCGAGAGGTGCGGACATCTGGAAGTCCCCTTCGGCTCTGGCTGCGATGGGGTGACGCTAAGGCTTGTCGGACTTTTCCGTCAACAGTCGGCAAACACAAATTTTGTGCATGTCGCGCACGGTGCAGTGCGAAATGCAATATGATATTGAAAATATGTATTTTTCTCTGCACAAAATTCGCTCATGCAGCATGATTTCAATGCGTTGCTGTGCGATTTTTGTGTGTCGGTTTTTTCGACGATTGGAAATTTGCGGGGCAGGCTTTGGCGCTGGCGGCCTGTCGGAGTTTTCCGACAAGCTCATTCCTTCCGGTGGCGGTAAGGGGAGGCGCCGGGCCCGCGCGCCCAGGCCCGGCGCCTCCCTGAGCGCCATGCTGAAATCGCAGGGGGCGCCCCGGCACTTCTCGGGCGCGCGCCCTGCGGCCGTCGCGGAATGGTCCTTGCGGGCGGCGCTCATCCTGTTAATGATATAATATATCACATTGAGGCGGGGCGCTCCCCCGCCGGATAACAGGGAGAATGGGTGTGCCTGAGAACCGCCTTCCGGTCACGGTCCTGTCGGGTTTCCTGGGTTCCGGAAAGACGACGCTGTTGAACCATATCCTCGCCAACCGCGAGGGGCTTAAGGTGGCGGTGATCGTCAACGACATGAGCGAGGTGAACATCGACGCCGAGCTGGTGCGCTCGGGTGGCGCCAATCTCTCCCACACCCAGGAGAGGCTGGTGGAGATGACCAACGGCTGCATCTGCTGCACGCTCCGCGACGACCTGTTGACCGAGGTTCGCCGTCTTTCCGCTGAGGGCCGCTTCGATTACCTGCTCATCGAATCCACCGGCATCGCGGAGCCCCTGCCCATCGCCGCCACATTCGACTTCCGCGACGAGCAGGGCCTCTCCCTTTCCGACATCGCCCGGCTCGACACCATGGTGACGGTGGTGGACGCGGCCAATCTGCTCGCGGATTTCGGCTCCCGCGACTTCCTGCGCGATCGGGGCGAAACCGCGGGGGAGGAGGACAGCCGGACCCTGGTCGACCTTCTCACCGACCAGATCGAGTTCGCCGACGTGATCGTGCTCAACAAGATTTCGGCGGTGGACGCGCAGAAGCTTGGTGCCGTGCGCGCGGTGGTGAAGTCGCTCAATCCCGATGCCCGCCTCATCGAGACGGATTATTCCAAGGTTCCGCTTTCCGAGGTGCTCGGCACCGGGCGTTTCGACTTCGCGAAGGCGAGCGCGCATCCGGTCTGGTTCAAGGAGCTGAACGGCTTCAAGGACCATGTGCCCGAAACGGAGGAATACGGCGTCTCGAGCTTCGTTTATCGCGCCCGCCGGCCGTTTCATCCGGAGCGGTTCCATGATTTCCTGTGTGAGACATGGCCGGGACTGGTGCGGGCCAAGGGCCTGTTCTGGCTGGCAACCCGGCCGAGCCGCGTCGGCGAGATGAGCCTTGCGGGCGCCATTTGCCAGACCGGCAACATCGGCCGCTGGTGGGCGAGCGTGCCGAAGGGCTATTGGCCGACCCAGCCCGACTGGCGCTCCTGGCTCCGCTCCCATTGGGTGCCCGGCTACGGCGACCGTCGGCAGGAACTGGTCTTCATCGGCATGAATCTGGACGAGGGCGCCATGCGCGCGGCGCTCGATGCCTGCCTCGTGGGGCCGGCCGACCCCAAGCACTTCGATCCGGAAAAGCTGAAGCACCTGCCGGATCCGTTCCCGGTATGGGAGGTGGCGCCGGCCTGATCCGCCGGCGCCCTGGCGTCGCGGGGGCCGCATCGAAGCCCGTGAGCCAAGCTCACGGGCTGCCGTTGGCTCAATCCCAGGCCAGCGCCCCGCCGTTCTGGTATTCGATGACGCGGGTCTCGAAGAAGTTCTTCTCCTTCTTCAGGTCCATGGCCTCGCTCATCCAGGGAAAGGGGTTCTCCGTCTCGCCGAACACCGGGGCGAGGCCGAGCTGGGCGCAGCGGCGGTCGGCGATGAAGCGCATGTACTGCGCGCAGGAGGCCGCGTTCAGCCCCAGGAGGCCGTGGGGCATGGTGTCCCGCCCGTAGGCCGCCTCCAGCTCCGCCGCCTCCTTCAGCATGGCGCGCACCTCCTCCTGGAAGGCGGGCGTCCACAAATGCGGATTCTCTGCCTTGATCTGGTTGATGACGTCGATGCCGAAGTTGAGGTGGATGCTCTCGTCGCGCAGGATGTATTGATACTGCTCGGCGATGCCCACCATCTTGTTGCGCCGGCCCAGCGAGAGGATCTGCGCGAAGCCGGTGTAGAACCACATGCCCTCGAACACCACGTAGAAGGCCACGAGATCCCGCAGGAAGGCACGGTCCGCCTCCGGCGTGCCCGTGGCGAAGGCGGGGTCTGCGAGGTTCTGCGTGTAGGCGAGCGCCCAGGCCGCCTTGTCGGTGATGGAGGGCACCTCCCGGTACATGTTGAACAATTCGCCCTCGTCGAGGCCGAGGCTCTCCACGATGTACTGGAAGGTGTGGGTGTGCACGGCCTCCTCGAATGCCTGCCGCAGCAGGTATTGCCGGCACTCGGGATTGGCGAGGTGGCGGTAGATGGCGAGCACGATGTTGTTCGCCACCAGGCTTTCCGAGGCGGCGAAGAAGCCGAGGTTGCGCTTCACCATGCGCCGCTCGTCTTCTGTGAGCCCCTCGCGCGACTTCCACAGGGCGATGTCGGCCTGCATGGACACTTCAGTCGGCATCCAGTGGTTGTTGCAGGCGGCGAGGTATTTCTCCCAGGCCCAGCCGTATTTCATGGGCAGGATCTGGTTCACGTCGGCGCGGGCGTTGAGCATGCGCTTCTCGTCCACGCTCACCCGGCCGGCACCGCGCGCGATGGCGCCGAGGCCGGTGGTGTCGGCGCCGTCCCCGCCCATGGGCGACCGGGCGATGGCGGGGAGGGGCGGCGCGGCGCGTGGTGCCGGGGCGGGTTCGGACCAGTCGAGCATGGTTCTGCCTTCTCCCGCGTTCACTGGCAGGCCTCGCAGGTGGGATCTGCGATGGAGCAGGCGCTCGGCCCCTCCGCCAGGATGGGGGCGACGGCGTTGAGCTTGCCGTCGGTGCCGCGCAGCGTGGATTTCTCCACATGGGTGGCCGAGCGGGCGCGCAGGTAATAGGTGGTCTTCAGCCCCAGCCGCCACGCGAGGCGATAGGCCTCGTCCAGCTTCCGGCCCGAGGGCTCGGCCATGTAGAGGTTCAGCGACTGGGCCTGATCGATCCACTTCTGGCGTCGCGCGGCGGCGCGGATGAGCCATTCCGGCGCGATCTCGAACGCGGTGGCGTAGAGCGCCTTCAGGTCTTCCGGCACGCGGTCGATGGCGCTCACCATGCCGTCGTAATACTTGAGATCGGAGATCATCACCTCGTCCCACAGGCCGCGGGCCTTCAGGTCCCGCACGAGATTGGCGTTCACCACCGTGAAGTCGCCGGACATGTTGGCCTTTACATAAAGCTGGCTGTAGGCCGGCTCGATGGACTGGGAGACGCCGACGATATTGGAGATGGTGGCGGTGGGGGCGATGGCCATGACATTGGAGTTGCGCATGCCGGTGGTCACCACGCGGGCGCGCAGGGCCTCCCAGTCGAGGGTGGAGGAACGGTCGAGGACGATGTTCCCCTCCCGCGCGTCCTCCAGCAGGCCGAGGCTGTCGATGGGCAGGATGCCCCGCGACCACAGCGAGCCCTCGAACGAGGCATAGCGCCCGCGCTCGGCGGCGAGGTCCACCGAGGCGGAAATGGCGAAATGGCTCAGCGCCTCCATGGAGGTGTCCGCGAACGCCACCGCCGCTTCCGACGCGGTGGGCAGGCTCAGCGCCTCCAGCGCGTCCTGGAAGCCCATCAGCCCCAGGCCCACCGGCCGGTGCCGCAGGTTGGAGCGGCGCGCTTCCGGGACGGTGTAGAAGTTGATGTCCACCACATTGTCCAGCATCCGCATGGCCGTGGAGACGGTGCGCCGCAGACGGTCGAGGTCGAGGCCCGCCGCGCTCACATGGGCCGCGAGGTTGACCGAGCCGAGGTTGCACACCGCCACCTCGTCGGCGCTGGTGTTCAGCGTGATCTCGGTGCACAGGTTCGAGGAGTGCACCACCCCGGCGTGCTGCTGGGGCGAGCGCAGGTTGCAGGGGTCCTTGAAGGTGATCCAGGGGTGCCCCGTCTCGAACAGCATGGTCAGCATGCGCCGCCACAGGTCCACCGCCTTCACCCGGCGCCACACCCGCATCTCCCCCCGATCCGCCTTGGCCTCACAGGCCTCGTAGGCGGCCTTGAAGGGCCTTCCGTAGAGGTCGTGCAGCTCGGGCACCTCGTCGGGCGAGAAGAGGGTCCATTCGGCGCCCGCCTCGACCCGCTCCATGAAGAGGTCCGGCACCCAGTTGGCGGTGTTCATGTCGTGGGTGCGGCGGCGGTCGTCGCCTGTGTTCTTGCGAAGATCGAGGAATTCCTCGATGTCGATATGCCATGTCTCCAGGTAAGCGCACACCGCGCCCTTGCGCTTTCCGCCCTGGTTGACGGCAATGGCGGTGTCGTTCGCCACCTTCAGGAAGGGAACGACACCCTGGCTCTCGCCATTCGTGCCCTTGATGTGCGCGCCGAGACCGCGCACCTGTGTCCAGTCATTGCCAAGTCCGCCGGAATACTTGGCGAGAAGGGCATTGTCCTTGATGGCTTTGAAGATGCCTTCGAGATCGTCGGCAACGGTGGTGAGGAAGCAGGAGGAAAGCTGCGGGCGCAGGGTGCCGGCGTTGAACAGGGTGGGCGTCGAGGCCATGAAATCGAAGGAGGACAGGAGATCGTAGAATTCGATCGCCCGCCCCTCCCGGTCGATCTCGCGCAGGGCAAGGCCCATGGCCACCCGCATGAAGAAGGCCTGCGGCAGCTCGAACCGCTTTCCGCCCGCATGCAGGAAGTAACGGTCGTAGAGAGTCTGGAGGCCGAGGTAGTCGAACTGAAGGTCTCGCTCCGGCTTGAGCGCGGCGGCAAGGCGCGCGAGGTCGAAGCGGCCGAGCTCCGGGTCGAGCAGATCGGCGGAGATGCCGGCTTCCACATAGGCGGAAAAGTATTCGGCGTAGCGCTCCGCCATCTCCGCCTGGGTCGCCTCGTCGGGCCGGCCATGCACGAAGGAGAGCGCCTCGCGCCGCAGGCTGTCGGTGAGCAGGCGGGCCGAGACCTTGGCATAGCCGGGCTCGGTCTCGATCAGCGTGCGGGCGGCGAGGATGGGCGCCTGGGCCAGCTCTTCCCGTGAGATGCCGTCATAGAGATTGCGCTGCGTTTCCGCGAGGATCGGCTCTGCCGCCACCCCTTCGAGCCCGGCGCAGGCCTCGCGGATCAGGGCTTCGAGCCGGGCCGCGTCGAGCGGCGCGAGCGTGCCGTCGGCGGCCCGCATCCGCAGCGCGGGTGCGGTTCCCGCCTGCGCCTTCGCGACCTGCGCGGCGGCGCGCTCCTTCGCCCGCTCCTCGCGATAGAGCACATAGGCGCGGGCCACCTTGTGGTGCTCGCCGCGCATCAGGGCCAGCTCCACCTGGTCCTGGACGTCCTCGATATGGAAGGTGCGGCCGGCATCGGCCCGGCGGGTGAGGCCTGCCATCACCTGCTCGGTCAGGGCGGAGACGATCTCGTGCACCCGGCGGGAGGCGGCGGCCCGCCCGCCTTCCACCGCCAGGAACGCCTTGGTGAGCGCCACCGCTATCTTGGCGGCGTCGAACGGTGTCACCGCGCCGTTGCGGCGGATCACCTGGTAGCCCGGCTCGGCCGCGCGCGGGGCCGGGGGAAGGCTCGCCGGCAGGGCCGCGGCGACGGGCTGGCCGGTCTGGATGGAAAGGGACATGCGCCTTGAACCCCAATGCGTTGGAAGCAAAGGCCAAGCGGTCGCAAACGGGCGCGCGCGATGCCGCCGCGCCGAAGATGCGATCCACCGGGACACCCCGCCCGAGGACGATAGCGGTGTCACGGCAGGTCTCCTGGCTCGCGGGTCGTCGCCAGCGGTCCGCCTTCCCGGGCTTGCGCCCAGTGACATGCGTGGACCTCGGCTCGCCGCTTACAGTTGCGGGGGCAGCACCGGCATCGCACCGGTTTCCCTCTTGGCTCTCGCTCTTTCGAGTCGAGAGACCGTGACCACAACATGTAGCGCCACTTAGTCGACTGCTGTCAATATTTGGCGGGGGCTATCCCCTGCTCGCCACGTCTTGTGGAAAAGGCGCCACCGCCGGCAGGGCTTGCTGGCGGTGGCTTCGGGCTGGAGCGGAGGGTCAGCCCGCGGCGCGCAGGGCCTGGGCTGCGGCCACCATGTTGGCGAGGGCAGGGCGCACCTCCTCCCACCTGCGGGTCTTCAGGCCGCAGTCCGGGTTGATCCAGATCTGCGTGTCGTCGAGCCGGCGGCGGGCGAGGGCGAGCAGCTCCGTCATCTCCGCCACCGAGGGCACGCGCGGGGAGTGGATGTCATAGACGCCGGGGCCGATCTCGTTGGGATACTTGTAGGTCTTGAAGGCATCGAGCAGCTCCATCTTCGAGCGCGAGGTCTCGATGGAGATGACGTCCGCGTCCATGGCGGCGATGGCGTCGATGATGTCGTTGAACTCCGAGTAGCACATGTGGGTGTGGATCTGCGTCTCGTCGGCGACGCCCGAGGCGCACAGGCGGAAGCACTCCACCGCCCAGGCGAGATACGCGCCCCACTGCCCGCGGCGCAGCGGCAGCCCCTCGCGCAGGGCGGCCTCGTCGATCTGGATCATGGCAGCGCCCGCCCGCTCCAGGTCCTCGACCTCGTCGCGGATGGCGAGGGCGATCTGCCGGCAGGCGGCGGCACGGGGGATGTCGTCACGCACGAACGACCAGTTGAGGATGGTCACCGGGCCGGTGAGCATGCCCTTGAGGGGCCTCCGCGTGAGCGACTGGGCGTAGCGCCACCACGCCACCGTCATGGGCGCGGGGCGGGAGACATCGCCGAACAGGATCGGCGGGCGCACATAGCGCGAGCCGTAGCTCTGCACCCAGCCGTGCCTGGTGAAGGCGAAGCCGGAAAGCTGCTCGCCGAAATACTGCACCATGTCGTTGCGCTCGAACTCGCCATGGACCAGCACGTCGAGGCCGATCTCCTCCTGCCAGCGCACCGCCCGCGCCGTCTCCTCGCGCAGGAAGGCGGCGTAGGCGCCGTCGTCGAGCGCGCCCTTGGCATGGGCGGCGCGGGCCTTGCGCACCTCCTCCGTCTGCGGGAAGGAGCCGATGGTGGTGGTGGGAAAAGCCGGCAGGCCGAAGCGCCGCCGCTGCAGCTCGGCGCGCGCGGCGAAGGAATTCTTCCGGCGCGCCATTTCGTCCGTGACCATGGCGATGCGGGAGGCGACGGCGGCATTGTGCACCTTGGGCGAGGCGCGTCGCGTCGCGGCGGCCGCGGCGGAAGCCTCGAGCGCGACCTTCACCTCGTCGCGCGCGCCGGAGAGCGCGGCGGCGAGCACGCGCAGCTCGTCCATCTTCTGCAGCGAGAAGGACAGCCAGGACTTGAGCTCCGGGTCGAGATCGGTCTCCTGGTCCAGATCGATGGGGACATGGAGGAGCGAGCAGGAGGGCGCGATCTGGACATGATCGGTGCCGCGCCGCGCCACCACATCCTTCAGGCGCTCCACCAGGGCCGGCAGATCCGCCCGCCAGATGTTGCGCCCGTCGACGGCGCCGAGCGAGAGCACGAGGCCCTTCGGCGCCCGCGCCGCCACCGTTTCGAGCTGTTCCGGTGCGCGGGAGAGATCGAGGTGCAGGCCCGCCACCGGCAGGGAAAGAGCCGTGTCCAGATTGTCGTCGAGCGCGCCGAAATAGGTGGCGAGCATGATCTTGAGGCTGGGCAGCGCGCGGGCGAAGGCGCCGTAGGCGCGGCGCAGGGCGTCACGGGTGGCCTCGTCGAGGTCGAGCACCAGGCAGGGCTCGTCCACCTGCACCCATTCCGCGCCGTTGGCGACGAGGCGGCGCAGCATGTCCGTGTAGACCGGCAGCAGGTTTCCGAGCAGGGAGAGGGGATCGAAGTCCGCCGCCTTGGACTTGGCGAGCTTCAGGAAGGTGACGGGGCCGAGCAGCACAGGGCGTGTCTCATAGCCCAGGGCCCTGGCCTCGCGATATTCCTCCACGGCCTTGAGGGAGGCGAGCTCGAAGCGCTGGCCGGGCGCGAGCTCGGGCACCATGTAATGGTAGTTGGTGTCGAACCACTTCGTCATTTCCTGGGCCGGGGCACCCGCGCCGGCGTGGTGGACGTGGCCGCAGGCGCCTGTTGCCGCGCCGCCGCTGCCGCGCGCCATGGCGAAATAGGTGGAGAGCGGCACCTTGCCGCCGCTCCAGCCGTAGGCCTCGGGAATGGCGCCCACCATCACGCTGGTGTCCAGCACCTGATCGTAGAGCGAGAAGTCGTTGGAGGGGATGACGGTGATGCCCCGCGCCTTCTGCCGCGCCCAGTTCTGCGCGCGCAGGGCGGCGGCGGCGGCGAGCAGCTCCGCTTCGGAGGTCTTGCCGGCCCAGTGGCTTTCGAGCGCGGCCTTCAGCTCGCGGCGCGGGCCGATGCGGGGCGTGCCCAGGGTGGCGACGGGGATGGTGGAGCGGAAATTGGCGGAGGCGGTCACGGCATGAAGCCCTTGTGCTGTGGGCGGGCCGTGAGGGCAGGCGTCGAGCCTCCGCGCGGCGGGAGCCGGCGGAGCCTGAGCGCACCACCGGGACACCCCGCCCGAGGACGTTTCTGTTGCCGGGGCAGGTCTCCTGGCTCACGGGTCACGGCCTTGCGTCCGCCTTCCCGGGCTTGCGCCCAGTGGCATGGATGGAGCTTGGCTCGCCGCTGACAGTTGCGGGGGCAGCGCCGGCTTCGCACCGGCTTCCCTCTTAGCCGCGGCGCCGGAAAAACCGGTCCGCGGAACCTCGACGCCGGGCAGTCTGTTCGGGGAAGATGACGCTGTCAAGCGCCATATAAGGACATGCTTATGTCGTAATTTCATTTGCAGGCGCTTCAGCCCGCCGCATAGGGCGTGAAGGCGCTGCGGTTCTCGTCCACCGCCAGCGGGCGGCCGATGAGAGGAAAGGCGCGCTGGGGGCAGGCGGGGCGCTCGCACACCTTGCAACCGGCTCCGATGGGGGTCGCCGCAGCCGGGTCCGCGAGGGCGAGGCCGCGCGAGTAGACGAGCCGCCCGGCATGGCGGATGTCGCAGCCGAGGCCGATGGCGAAGGTCTTGCCGGGATCGCCGTAGCCCCCGGCGGCGTGGTGCACGGTGCGCGCGATCCACAGATAGGTGCGCCCGTCCGGCATCTGTGCCTGCTGGGTGAGGATGCGGCCGGGCTGGGCGAACGCCTCGTAGACGTTCCACAGCGGGCAGGTGCCGCCCACGCGCGAGAAGTGGAAATCGGTGGCCGACTGGCGCTTGGAGATGTTGCCCGCCCGGTCCACCCGGATGAAGAAGAACGGCACCCCCAGCGCCCCCGGCCGCTGCAGCGATGAGAGGCGGTGGCAGATGGTCTCAAAGCCGACCCCGAAGCGCGCGCCGAGCCGCTCGATGTCGTAGCGCTCCGCCTCCGCGGCCTTGAGGAAGGCGCCGTAGGGCATCAGCAGCGCGCCGGCGAAATAGTTGGCGAGGCCGATGCGGGCGAGGGCGTGGGTTTCCGGCGCGCCCTGGGCCGCCGCGCGGGCGAGGCGGGTGATGGCCTCGCCCGCCTCCAGGAAGGCGAGCTGGGTGGCGATCTGGAATGCGCGCTGGCCGTCGTCGAGCCGGCGGGAGAGGCGCAATACACGCTCGCCGGGCAGGAACCGGCGCTGGCTCTCGCCTTCGGCACGCGCCACGCGCACGCCATGGCGCGCTTCCAGATGGCGGGCAAGGCCCTCGGCCATGTCGCCGGCGCTGAGATCCGCGTTCTGCGCCAGCTTTTCGGCGGCCTCGTCCAGCTCCGCGAAGTAGTTGTGGTGGGCATAGAAGAAATCGCGCACCTGCTCGTAGGGCATGGGCGCGGCGTGGGTTGCGATGCCGCCGGTGCCGAGGCCGAGCTCGCCCGCCATGGCATCCGCCCGCTCCAGCGCGTGGCGCCAGCGCCGGTGCAGGGCCACCACGGCGCGGCCGAGCGCGGGCATGGCGGAGGCGACCTCCTTCAGCTCGGCGAGGCTCACCTGCTCGCCGTTGAGCGGATCGGCGAACACCTCGCGCAGGTCCGCCACCAGCCGCCCCTCGTCCCCCTCCGAGAACAGCTGCACGTCCACGCCGAAGATTTCGTTTATCTTCAGCAGCACCGGCACGGTGAGGGGGCGCTGGTTCTTCTCCAATTGGTTGAGATAGCTGGCGGAGAGGCCGAGCGCCTGGGCCAGCGCCGCCTGGGTGAGGCCCCGTTCCTCCCGCAGCCGCTTCAGGCGCACGCCGACGAAGGTCTTCTTCATGCCCGGCTCCGGGATTCGCAACATTTGCAAATCAGCGGTCTATGCCTCGCAAATCCACGCATTTTCAGTCATTCCGCGCTGTCTCGTTGGCAAATATTGTGAGGAAACGATCCGGCTGCAAGACAAATCGCAGCCGGTGCGCAGCAGCCGAAACGCGAAGAGGAAGACCCCATGGGCCAGCGCAAGAGCTACGCCGAACTCGCCGCCGAACTGAAGGCGCGGTTCCCCGAAGGCGTGGCGGCCGGCGGCGTGAGCGTGGACGACATCATCCAGCTCCGCCTCCAGAACACATTCGACACCCATCTCGACATCGCCCGCGCCATGGCCAGGGTGATGCGTGCCGACATGGCGGCCTATGACGCCGACTCCTCCCGCTTCACCCAGTCGCTGGGCTGCTGGTCGGGCTTCCACGCGCAGCAGATGATCAAGTCCGTGAAGCGCCTGAAGGGCACGGCGAAGGGCGCCTACGTCTACCTTTCCGGCTGGATGGTGGCGGGCCTGCGCAACCGCTTCGGCCACCTGCCGGACCAGTCCATGCATGAGAAGACCTCGGTGGCGGACCTGATCGAGGAGATCTACGTCTCCCTGCGCCAGGCGGACGAGGTGGCCATCAACGACCTGTTCAAGGCGCTCAAGGCCGCGCGCGCCAAGGGCGACCGGGCCGCCGAGGCCGAGGCCATCGCCGCCATCGACAGTTTCGAGACCCATGTGGTGCCGATCATCGCCGACATCGACGCGGGCTTCGGCAACGAGCATGCCACCTACCTGCTCGCCAAGGAGATGATCAAGGCCGGCGCCTGCTGCCTCCAGATCGAGAACCAGGTGTCCGACGCCAAGCAGTGCGGCCACCAGGACGGCAAGGTGACGGTGCCGCGCGAGGACTTCATCGAGAAGCTGCGCGCCTGCCGCCTCGCCTTCGAGGAGCTGGGGGTGGAGGATGGCGTCATCGTCGCCCGCACCGACAGCCTCGGTGCCGGCCTGACCCAGAAGATCCCCGTGAGCCGGGAACCCGGCGACCTCGCCAGCCAGTACAACAAGTGGCTGAAGACCTCGCCGGTCACGCTCTCCGACCCGCTGAGGGAAGGCGAGCTCGCCATCGTGCTCGACGGCGCGCTGGTACGCCCGGAGCGGCTCGCCAACGGCCTGTTCGCGTTCAAGGCGGGCACCGGCCGCGCCCGCGTGATCGAGGATTGCATCGCCTCCCTCACCCAGGGCGGGGCCGATCTCCTGTGGATCGAGACCGACACGCCCAACGTGAAGGAGATCGCGGGCATGGTGGCGGAGATCCGCGCCGTGGTCCCGGGCGCCAAGCTCACCTACAACAACTCGCCCTCCTTCAACTGGACCCTCAACCTGCGCAAGCAGGTGCGCGCCGAATGGATCGCGCAGGGCCGCGCGGGGGCGGAGAGCTATCCGGATGGGCTCCAGCTCATGTCCGCGAAGCTCGACGGCGACGAGCTGGGGCAGGAGGCGGACCGGCGCCTCGCGCAGTTCCAGGCGGATATTTCGGCGCAGGCCGGCGTGTTCCACAATCTCATCACGCTGCCGACCTTCCACCTCACGGCCAAGAGCATGGACGAGCTGAGCCACGGCTACTTCGGCGCCGACCGCATGAAGGCTTACGTGAATACGGTTCAGCGCGAGGAGATCCGGCGCGGCGTTTCGGCTGTGAAGCACCAGCACGAGGTGGGCTCCGATCTCGGTGACACCTTCAAGGAGATGGTGGGCGGCGAGCGGGCGCTGAAGGCCGGCGGACACGCCAACACCATGAACCAGTTCGCGGCGGAGTGACCTCCCGCCCCGTTCCCTCTCTCGGCGTGGAAGGCGGCACCTCCCCCGCGTGCCGGCCGGCGGGCCGTGGCAGCCCGCCTGCCGGATGAGAGAGGGCAAGGGTGAGGGGCCGCCCGCCCGCGGTTCAGGGCTTCGCCGGAAGGCAGGGCCCCTCACCCGTCTTTTCCTTGCCGTTCCCAGTTCGAGGAGGATCGAGGATGAATGCCGAATTCAAGGCCGTCGTGGCGCAGGAGCGTCCGGAGCAGGAGAAGGCCATCAACCGTGTTGCCGATGCGGTGCACCGGGTGAACGAGGCCATTCAGCGCGCGGTCGCCGCCGGCGTTTCGGTGGAGCTGGTGCGCGTCTCCCGCCACCATGACGGCGCTGGCGCCTGGGGAGACCAGATGATCCCCCTGGTGCGCGCGCCCTCCGCCCCTGGAGCGGCCTGAGATGGCCGCGCCCGCGGCCGTCCTCCCGCGCGCGGCCGGCGCGGGCACGCTGGCTCCCCTCACGGACGAGAGCGGCGCGACCGCGCCCGGTCCGGCCGAGACCTCTTTCGTGGAGATGGTGTTTCCGGAGCAGGCCAACCATTACGGCACCCTGTTCGGCGGCAACGCCCTCTCCCTCATGGGCAAGGCGGCCTTCGTGGCCGCCACCCGCCGCGCCCGCGCGCCGGTCGTCATGGCGCGCGCGGAGAAGACCGATTTCCACGAGCCGGTGCGGGTGGGCGAGATCGTGGAGGTCAATGCCCGCGTCACCCGCGTGGGGCGCGCCTCCATGACGGTGGAGGTGGAGATGACGGCCGAGGCCCTCGTCTCCGGCGCCCGCCGGCTGGCCGTGCGCGGCGCCTTCGAGATGGTGGCGGTGGATGCCGCCGGCCGCCCGGTGCCCGTGCCTTCCCCCATTCATCAAGACGAGGATCAACGCCCGTGAAGCAGCACCACGTCCACACCTACAAGTCCGCTGAGCCCCTGGCGCGCACAGACCAGCTCGCCTGGAAGATCGCGGAGGTGGCGACCGACCCGGTGGAGGTGGAGGCCGATGTGGCCGAGATGATCGGCAACCGCATCATCGACAATGCGGCGGTGGCGGCGGCCTCCCTCACGCGGCGCCCGGTGGCGAGCGCGCGGGCCCAGGCCCAGGCCCACCCCTACCAGCCCGGCGCCACCGTGTTCGGCCTCTCGCCGCACCGGCGCGTCTCGCCCGAATGGGCGGCGTGGGCCAACGGCGTCGCCGTGCGCGAGCTCGACTTCCACGATACCTTCCTCGCCGCCGAATATTCCCACCCCGGCGACAACATTCCCCCGGTGCTGGCCGTGGCCCAGCATTGCGGGCTCGACGGCGCGGCGCTGGTGCGCGGCCTCGCGGCGGCCTACGAGATCCAGGTGGACCTCGTGAAGGGCATCTGCCTGCATGAGCACAAGATCGACCACATCGCCCATCTCGGCCCCTCGGCCGCCGCCGGCATCGGCGCCGCGCTGGGGCTCGGCACCGAGACGGTCTACCAGGCGGTGCAGCAGGCGCTGCACGTCACCACCACCACCCGCCAGTCGCGCAAGGGCGAGATCTCCTCGTGGAAGGCCTATGCCCCCGCCTTCGCCGGCAAGATGGCCGTGGAGGCCGTGGATCGCGTGATGCGCGGGGAGGGCGCGCCCTCCCCGGCCTGGGAGGGCGAGGACGGCTTCATCGCCTGGATGCTGGGCGGGCCGAAGGCGGAATACCTCGTGCCGCTGCCGGAGAAGGGGGAGGCCAAGCGCGCCATCCTCGACACCTACACCAAGGAGCATTCGGCCGAATACCAGAGCCAGGCGCTCATCGACCTCGCCCGCCGGCTGGGGCCGAAGATCCGGGAGGCGGCGGGCGATCTCTCGCAGGTGGCATCCATCGTCATCCACACCAGCCACCACACCCATTACGTGATCGGCACCGGTGCCAACGACCCGCAGAAGATGGACCCGAAGGCGAGCCGAGAGACCCTCGACCATTCCATCATGTACATCTTCGCGGTGGCGCTGGAGGACGGCGCCTGGCACCACGCGCGCTCCTATGCGCCGGAGCGCGCGGGCCGGCCGTCCACGGTCGCGCTGTGGCACAAGGTCTCCACGGTGGAAGACCCCGAGTGGACGCGCCGCTACCACAGCCGCGACCCGAAGGAGAAAGCCTTCGGCGGCCGCGTGGTGGTGACGCTCAGGGATGGCCGGGTGATCGAGGACGAGCTCGCCATCGCCGACGCGCACCCCCTCGGCGCGCGCCCGTTCGGGCGGCGAGAGTACATCTCGAAGTTCCGCGAGCTGGCGCAGGGCGTGGTAGCGCCCGCGGAGCAGGAGCGCTTCCTGGGCACCGTGGAGCGGCTCCCCAAGCTGAAGGCGGATGACCTCGCCGGCCTCACCTTCCAAGTGGACCCCGCGCTGCTCGGTTCCGTCCGCGCCGCCGGCATCTTCGACTGGCGCGGCAACGCGGCGCCCGAGCTCGCCGTGCTCTCCGGCTGATCGGCCTCCCGCAACCCCGTCGAACCTTCTCCCGCTCGCGGGGGAGGGCAGGGAGGGGGAGGCGCGGTTTTCCGTGCCGGCCGGCGTCCGCTCGCGTCCCGTCCCCTCGCCGCGGACGTCGGCTCCCTTTCCGGTCCTCCCCCGCGGGCGGGAGAGGGCCCCGCCCCGGCGCGGCGTCGGGGCGGAAAAGCCAATCGCATTTCATCCGTGGCCGCACGCCACGCCCAACCGGTCTTCGTGGAGGATCAGATGTCCGAGCATCAGCCGAGCGCGGTGAAGAGCGCGCCGAAGAAGTCCGTGTCCCTTTCCGGCGTCGTGGCCGGCAACACCGCTCTGTGCACCGTCGGCCGTTCCGGCAACGACCTGCACTATCGCGGCTACGACATTCTCGATGTGGCCGAGAGCTGCACCTTCGAGGAGATCGCCCACCTGCTGGTGCACGGCACCCTGCCCACCACCGCCGAGCTTGCCGCTTACCACGCCAAGCTGAAGAGCCTGCGCGGCCTGCCCGCCGCCGTGCGTCGCACGCTGGAGGAGCTGCCCGCCGCCGCCCACCCCATGGACGTGATGCGCTCCGGTGTGTCGGCCCTCGGCTGCGTGCTGCCGGAAGCCGCCGACCACAACCATGCCGGCGCCCGCGACATCGCCGACCGGCTGCTCGCCTCGCTCGGCTCCATGCTGCTCTACTGGCATCATTTCTCGCAGAACGGGCGGCGCATCGAGGTGGAGACGGATGACGAATCCATCGGCGGGCACTTCCTGCACCTGCTCCATGGCCGCGCGCCCCTGGAGAGCCACGTGCGGGCCATGCACACCTCGCTGATCCTCTATGCGGAGCACGAGTTCAACGCCTCCACCTTCACCGCCCGCTCCATCGCCGGCACGGGGGCGGATTTCTACTCGGCCATCACCGGGGCCATCGGCGCCCTGCGCGGGCCCAAGCACGGCGGCGCCAACGAGGTGGCCTTCGAGATCCAGAAGCGCTACGCCGACCCCGACGAGGCCGAGGCGGACATCCGCCGCCGGGTCGCCGCCAAGGAGGTGGTGATCGGCTTCGGCCACCCCGTCTACACGGTGGCGGACCCGCGCAACGCGGTCATCAGGGACGTGGCGCGGCGCCTCTCGCTGGAGGCGGGCTCCACCCGCATGTTCGACATCGCCGGCCGTATCGAGGCCGTGATGGGCGAGACCAAGAAGATGTTCGCCAACCTCGACTGGTTCAGCGCCGTCTCCTACCACATGATGGGCGTGCCCACGGCCTTGTTCACGCCGCTGTTCGTCATCGCCCGCACCTCCGGGTGGAGCGCGCACATCATCGAGCAGCGGATGGACAACAAGATCATCCGCCCCTCGGCCAATTACGTGGGACCGGAAAACCAGCCGTTCGTGCCGCTGGAGGCGCGGGGCCGCGCCGCCATCCGCGCCGCGTGAAGGAGAGAACGATGCCCTATCTCGTCGCATCCGACCTGCCGCAAGAGCCCGCCGGCGCCCGTTTCCGGGCGCTGGTGGAGCAGGGCGGCATCCTCAAGCTTCCCGGTGCCCACAACGGCATGGCCGCGCTGCAGGCGCGCGCCGCCGGCTTTCCCGCGCTCTACCTCTCCGGCGCCGCCATGACCGCCTCCATGGGGCTGCCGGACCTCGGCATCATCACCGTGGACGAGGTGGCCTTCTTCATCCGCCAGATCACGCGCGCCAGCGGCCTGCCGCTGCTGGTGGACGGTGATACCGGCTATGGCGAGGCCCTGAACGTGATGCACATGGTGCGCACCTTCGAGGATGCGGGGGCGGGGGCGGTCCACATCGAGGACCAGCTGCTGCCGAAGAAATGCGGCCACCTCAATGACAAGAAGCTGGCCGACGCGCGCGACATGGCGGCCAAGGTGGCCGCCGCCGCCAGGGCGCGGCGCCACCTCTACCTCATCGCCCGCACGGACGCCGCCGCGAGCGAGGGGATCGAGGGCGCTGTCGCCCGCGCGAAGCTCTATGTGGAGGCGGGGGCCGACGCCATCTTCCCCGAGGCACTCAACGATGCCGAGATGTTCCGCGAGTTCGCCCGCCGCATGCCCGGCGTGCCGCTGCTCGCCAACATGACGGAGTTCGGCCGGACCCCCTTCTTCACCGCCGCGGAGTTCGAGGCGATGGGCTATCGGCTGGTGATCTGGCCCGTCTCCTCCCTGCGCGTCGCCAACAAAGCGCAGGAAAAGCTCTACGTGACGCTGGCCCGCGACGGCTCCACAAAGGCCATGGTGGGGGAGATGCAGACCCGCGCCGAGCTCTACGACACCATCAACCTCAAGGCCTTCGAGGCTCTCGACGCCTCCATCGTCGCCACCGTGGTGCCGACGCTCGCGGCCCAATAGGCGGGCGCGGTGGGCCGGCTTCCACCGCCTGACTCTCCCGGCCGGGCCATGGAGAGTCAGGCGGCGGTCGGCCGCGGCGTCTCGCCCGCCACCACGCGGTTTCTTCCGGCCGCCTTGGCGGCATAGAGCGCTTCGTCAGCGATGCGCAGCAGGTCCGCTTGTTCCTGCTCGCCCGCGCTGCGCAGGGAGGAGACGCCGATGCTGACCGTCACCTGGCGCAGCTCGGGGACGCTGGGGCTCGGCGCCATGGTCATGACGGCGCGGCGGATTTTTTCGGCGACCATTTGCGCACCGGTCGCGTCGGTAGCCGGCAGCAGCACCACGAACTCCTCCCCGCCATAGCGCGCGGCGAAATCGCCGGGCCTGCGGATCGAGGCCGCGACCTGCCCGGCGAGCCGGCGCAGCACCTCGTCTCCCACGGAATGGCCGTGGACGTCATTGACCCGCTTGAAGTGGTCCACGTCGATCATCAGGACCGACAGGTCGTTGCCCATGCGGGTGGCTCGGCGCAGCTCGTTGGGAAATGCCATGTCGAACGCGCGGCGGTTGGGGATGCCGGTCAGCGCGTCGGTCACGGCCATGGCCTCCAGCTGCTCCTCCATCTCCTGGCTGCGCATCAGCGCTTGCCGCAGGGCCCGGAACAGCACCGCTATGAGGATGCAGACGGCGACGGTGATGGCGGCCGTGGCAAGCGCGCGCTCGTGCCATTCCTTCATCGCGGCGCTTTTCGAGATACCAACCGTCAGCAGCAGGGGAAAGTCCCCGATCTGCGCGCTCACGTAATAGCGGCGCACGCCATCGATGGCCGAGCGTTCGGCCAGCGGCGTGCCCGGGTGCTGCAGAAGCTTCTGGAATACGGAGGAGGACGCGATGTCCGTGCCGCTGTGGACGTCGTGACCGGCGGGGGGCTGGCGGAACAGCAATATTCCGTCTGTCCGCATCAGGCCCACGACGCTGTCGGGGCCGAGGTTGATCTGCTGGACGAGGTCTCGGAAAAACGCCATGCGGATCGAGCCGATGGCGGAGCCGGCGAAGCTGCCGTCGGGCTTCGTGATGCGCCGGCTTACGGCGACGCTCGGTTCTCCGTTGCCGATGCGGCTACCGAAGGGCTTGCTGATGAACGTGCCGCGCCCCGGTTCGAGCTGAGCCTGAAAGTAATCCCGGTCCGCGAAATTGCCGGAGCGTGGGGGGATGGCACCGGAATCGAAGCGGATGTTGCCCTCCGGGTCCAGCACGAGGAGCGCGCCCAGGTAGCGGGCGCTCGCCGCGCGGTCGAAAAGCAGCATGTTGCGCATCTGCGGGTTCAGGTCGTCGAGGCCGTCGAGCTGCGACGCCGCCTCGAGGCCGATCAGCGACAGCTCGATGATGTCGAGGTTGCGCTTGATGTTCGCCGCCAGCGTGCGCAGCACGTTCTCTTCGGAGCGCGTCGCGAGCAGCCAGGTCGCTTGGTAAGAGGTATAGAGAATGTAGCCCTGGACCGACACGATGGTTGTGACGAGCATTGCCACCACCATCGGGAAGATGGGGCCCCCTACAATGCGCTTCCATCCACGGCCCATGCGGCATTCCCTTTGGGAGGTCGCTGTGCTTCCTCCTTTGCCGCTTCAGCAATGAGGAAAGAGGGCGGATCTTTCAATCGCCCATCTCCATTTCCCATGGTTCACTTGCGTGAAAATTGCTTAGCGGAGCGGATATGTTCTCATCCAAAGCGGAGGCTTTTTCGCTGAAGGGCGAGGGATACAGGGATTGCAACCAAGAGTGCCGCCGGCGCCGAGCTTGTAACTTCGTCGCAAGGCAAGTGCCCGTGGCACCGGCCGCCGGCGGGAAGGGGCCAGGAAGCGCCATGCCGGCACCGAGGCCTGTGTTTCGTCATCTTGTCGAAGTCTCCCCTTGGCCGATCGCTGGGCCGGCGAAAAGGGACAGAACAGGACCGCCTCATCGGGCCAGGGTCGTTCCGAGGCACGCAGGGTGTCCAGCATCGATCCCCTCCGTCGTCGTCGCCAGATGGGGCTGTGGATACTACGCCGGCTCGCGTCGCCCGTTCTGTCGCCTTCTGGCAGCGGGCAGAGCGCGGAGATGCCTGCGGATGCGGCGCGCAGACATGCCGACGCTGTCACGGCCGAGCCGCGCGCGAGCGGCGCCAGTTTCCTCCAAATGTCAAATAGTGCATTGCAATGTATCATATTTTAGAGTTGGGCGAGCCCCTCCTGCTCTGCTCCGGCGCGGCGCGAAGGCGGCATGTCTCCCGTCGAACGGGCGCGCCCGAAGTTGCGGCAGGGCGCTCAGCATTTGGACAAATCACTGAGATTTCAGGTTAAAGCTGTTCCAAAAGAAAATGCACCGTTTAGCAATAAGTTGAATTTGCTTGAGTTTCCTCCGGGGGGATGATTTTATCTCATATGGGGGCGGTGGGAACAGCGTCAGGGTTGCGCGGTGTCTGGTAGAGAATCCAGGCCGAGAGCAATTCTGGAAGGAAAGGGCAGGTACATCGCGTGCCGTGATGGTTGATGCGGTGGCTGCATGGTGACAATCACATCGGTGTGAGATGTGGAACCTTTGCCGGCAGAAAGAGAGCTTCACATCATCTGGTCATGGTGCCGATAACTTAAAATAATACCCCCACGTCAAGCGGCGGTTGCAGGTCGCAGCCTGTGATATCAATCGGTTGAGCAGTGAGGGTCTTAAATGTCCATAACCAACGATGTCCTTTCCATGGGGGGCTATGCCGGCTCCTCACCGGCAGGCGCGGGGCGTGGCGCCGGCTTCCTGGCACGGTTCAAGATCTTCACGAAGATCCTGATGGTGGTCGGCGTGCTTTCGCTCGCCGCGCTGGCAATCACGGCCATTGGCGTGCGCTCGCTCAGCACGCTTAATTCCACCGCCCAGTCGATGAGCGAAGTTTCTGAATCCGCGCTGAACGGCGCGCGCCTTTCCATCGGCATCACCGTTCTCAGTCGGGGTGAATACCGCATCGCCATTGATCCGAGCGAGCAGGCCCGCAAGGACATCATGCGTCAGGTGGAGGTGGAGCGCGCCGGCTTCTACAAGAATTTGGAGACGCTCTCCGCCAGCCTGACCAGCCCCGACGACAGGGCGCAGCTGGACGAGATCCGCGCCTTGTTCGACACCTACATGGAACAGATGGCCGCCACCGTGCGGACCGCCGAGACCATGCAGGATCAGGAGGTCAGCGAATCCACCGCGGTGCTGCGCGAATCCGCCCTCAAGGGCCGCGCGGCCGCCGAGAACGTGCGCAAGAGCGTCGCCGCTCTGGTCCGCGCGCTCGATCTGCGCATGAGCCAGTCCGTGGCCGGGGCCGATGCGGAGTATCGGCATGCGTCCACCGTGATGATGGGTGGGGCCGCCATTGGCATCCTGGTGTCGCTGGTTCTGGGCTATCTCATCGGCCATTACGGCATCGCCCGGCCCATCCGCGGCATCGTCAACGTGCTGCAGCAGATCGCCCGGGGGGACTACAACACGGTCGTTGCCGGTACCGATCGCGCCGATGAGGTGGGCGAGGTGGCCAAGTGCGCCCTGGTCTTCAAGGAGAGCGGCCAGGAGAAGGTGCGCCTGGAGCGCGAGGCCGAGGAAGCCAAGATCCAGGCCGAGGCGGAGAAGCGGGCCGCCTTGGCTCAGCTCGCTGAGAGCTTCGAAGCTTCGGTGGGCGGCATCGTGGATATCGTCTCGTCTGCCGCGACCGAGCTTGAGGCTTCCGCCCAGACCCTGACCGCGTCCACGGAGGAGACCTCCGCCCAGAGCGGCGCCATGGCGGCCGCTTCCGAGCAGGCTTCCGCGAATGTGGAGACTGTGGCTGCAGCTGCCGAGGAACTGGCCGGTTCCATCGCCGAGATCGGCCGCCAGGTAGAGGAATCCGCGCGCATGGCCCAGGCCGCCGCGACCAATGCCGATGCCACCACGGCCAAGATGGAGGCCCTTTCCGCCTCCGCGACCAGCATCGCCGCGGTGGTGGACCTCATCAGCGCCATCGCCCAGCAGACCAACCTGCTCGCCCTCAATGCCACCATCGAGGCGGCGCGTGCGGGGGATGCGGGCCGGGGCTTCGCAGTGGTGGCTTCCGAGGTGAAGAGCCTCGCGGAGCAGACTGGCAAGGCAACGCAGCAGATCGCGGATCAGATCACCGCTATCCAGTCCTCTACCCACGATTCCGTGGAGGCGATGGCTGCCATCAACAAGGCGATCGAGGACATCAACGGCGTCTCGGGCATGATCGCCGCAGCCGTGACCCAGCAGATGGCGGCTACCGGCGAGATCGCCCGCAACGTGCAGCAGGCCGCCGTGGGCACCAAGCAGGTCTCGGAGAACATCGAGAGCGTGAGCATCGCGGCCCGCGATTCCGGAGCGGCATCGACACAGGTGCTCGCCTCCGCCGAGGAGCTGGCCAGGCAGTCCGAGCGCCTGCGCGGCGAGGTGAACGGCTTCCTCGCCAACGTGCGGGCGGCCTGACGCGCGCACTGCGAACCGTCGAGGCGCCCACCCGGGTGGGCGCCTCGTGCCATCTGTGCGATGTCCTGCCGCATTCGGGCTCGGAGGCGCCGTCCGAAAGAGGACATTTCATCAGCGGCTTCGCCGGATGCCCAGCGGACGGAGCATGTGGGTCAGGCATCGGGCTGGCCGATCGCTCTTTCTTTGTCGGTGTGGCGTGCTGACGTCGAGGCTGCCGCCGCCACCGCTGCCGATTCCTTGTCGGTCGTTCTTTAAATCTGGCAGAGGTCGGGCGCGCCACTGCCACTGCGGCCTTCGTGCAGGACCGCCCGTGTGCAGATTTGCTGTTCGGGCTGCGTGAGCGTGAGGCCTTGGGAACAGGCGGCCCGTGGCTGCGGCCAGGCCTGCCGCGCGGTTTTCGTCGGCGTATGGCGCATCCTTACTATAGTGGGGCGAAGCCCAATTGCTGCCGGGCAGGTCCTCGCCCTTGCTTGGCGCCACTCAATTCTCGCCTGAGGGTCTGGTGAGTCTGACCAAAGGCGCGAGAGTCTTTTCCCGGGTGCTTTGGTGTCAGGCGCGGCGTGCGGGTGCACTGCCGCTGAGGCGCTGTTCCGGCGTCCGCGATGCCCTGGTGAGAACCGACCGCAGCCGCATGCGAATTGCCGAGGGCGCGGGCCAGGAGGCGGCACGTCGCAGCATCTGCGGTGCCGCTTTGCTTCTCGGAGGGCGACGTCTTCTGACATTTCGCCAAGCTGGGCGCCATGCTGGGGCGCGGGCTCAGAAGGGGCGGCTTCAGACGTTCATTCAGCGCAGCGTGCGCTCGCGCAGGCGCGGAACCTTCAGACGCCGCTTTGTCGCCGTGCCCGCCTAGTGGTCTGCATTCTGGAAGAAGATGGCTCCCCGAGCAGGACTCGAACCTGCGACCATTCGATTAACAGTCGAACGCTCTACCAACTGAGCTATCGGGGAACAGGTCGTTGCCGACCGAGGAGGGCGATATAGCAACCGGTTTGCCGCTTGTGAAGTCCTAACATCGGGCTGGCGGCACTTGCCTGTGGAAATCCCCCGGCCGCGAAGGCCGGGGGAGAGATGTCGTCACGCGCGCAGGAGGTCCTGCGTTCCGGCGTCCGCTTCGGGCTCCTTGTGCTCGTGGGCGAACTGGAGATGGTAGAAGCCATAGTAGCGGCCGCGCTTGGCGAGCAGCTCCTCATGGGTTCCGGCCTCCACCACGCGCCCGCCGTCCACCACGCAGATCTTGTCGGCGCGCACCACGGTCTGCAGGCGGTGGGCGATGACGATGGTGGTGCGCTCGTGCTGGAGCGCGTGCAGGGCCTTCTGCACCTCCGCCTCCGATTCGCTGTCGAGCGCGGCGGTGGCCTCGTCGAGCAGGAGGATGGGGGCATCCTTCAGGAAGGCGCGGGCGATGGCGATGCGCTGGCGCTGGCCACCGGACAGCTGCGCGCCGTGCTCGCCGACACGGGTGTTGTAGCCGTCCTCGAAGCCCATGATGAAGTCGTGCGCATGGGCGGCACGGGCCGCGGCCATGATTTCCTCATCGGTGGCGCCGGCTCGGCCAAAGCCGATGTTCTCGCGGATGGAGCCGGAGAACAGGTAGACGTCCTGGCTCACCAGCGCGACGGCGGCGCGCACGGACCGGCGCGTCACAGTGCGCGTATCCACCCCGTCGAAGCTCACGACGCCCGACTGCGGATCGTAGAAGCGCTCGATGAGGTTGATGACGGTGGTCTTGCCGCCGCCGGACTGGCCCACCAGCGCTGTGGTCTGTCCAGGCTCGGCCAGGAGGTCGATCTCGCGCAGCACCGGCTCGGTGGGGCGATAGCCGAACACGACCTTGCTGAACTCCACGCGGCCGCGCGGCCGCGGCAGGTCGGGCGTGCCGGCCGGCTCCGCCTCGGGCGCGGGCGAATCGAGGAGGGCGAAGAGCATGCGCGCGCCCATCACCTGGCTCACCAGCTCCACATGCAGCCTGGAGAGGCGCTTGGCCGGCTCGTAGGCGAGCAGCAGCGCGGTGAGCACCGAGAAGAACTGGCCGGGCGAGCGGCCCACCACGATCACGTTGTAGCCGGCGTAGAGGATGACGCCGCCGATGGCGAGGCCGCCCAGGGTTTCCATCAGCGGGCTGGACTTGGCCTGGGTGCGCACGAGGCGGTTGGTGTTCAGCTCCAGGTCGTCAATGAAGGCGCGGGTGCGCTCGCGCATCTCCGGCTCCAGCGTGTAGGCCTTCACCGTGCGGATGCCCTGGAACACCTCCAGCGCGATGGACGAGAGCTTCACGCCGGACTGGAAGCCCGTGGCAAACAGCTTCTTCGCGCGGCGGATGAGCTTGCGCGTACCGAGCACTGCAGTGGGCATCACCACCAGGGCGATCACGGCCAGGAACGGGTCCTGCGCGATGGCGACCGATGCCAGCATGATGAGCGACACCAGATCACGGCCGATGGAGGAGATCACAAGCTCCAGCGTGCCCCGGGCGCCGGCGGCGCCCATGTTGAAGCGCATGGAGATCTCGGCCGTGTGCGACTTCGAGTAGAAGGACACGTCCTGCTGCATCAGCTTGTCGAAGGCGCGTTTCTGGTTGTCGGCGACGATGCGGTTGCCGACCTGCGCCATGGCGATGGTCTGGCCGTAGGCCGAGATGCCCTTGATGATGGAGAGCGCCATCACCGCGCCCGTCACCAGCCACACGGCTTCCGGAGTGGGATGCACGAAGATGGCGTTGACCGCGTCGTTCATGAGATAGGCGAGGGTGGCGGTGCAGCCCCCCATCATCGCCATGAAGACGAAGGCGAGGGCGTAGCCCTTCCAGTGCAGCTTCCCGTCCGAGAGCAGGAGCCGCCGCACGACGGACAGCGTCTCTTCGCTGCTGACGCGCTCCTTCGGCGGGTTGTCCGTTTTTGCGTTCATGCGCTTCTCCAGCGGAGGGCGAGGGGCCGGCCGCTTCGCGTGCTGTTCAAGCGCCATGGCCGCGGCAAGTCAATTGCGCAAGACGCCCCGCAGGCGATCAAAGCAGGCAGGCGGCCTTTGCCGCATGGGCGGGATGGTAGCCCGCAATGGCATGTCCGGCATGCCGAATGGAGGCCACGGAGGGAATCGAACCCCCGTACACGGATTTGCAGTCCGCTGCGTAACCACTCCGCCACGTGGCCTCACGAAGTGCGCTTCTTACGGTGCCGCATCGGCCAGCGCAAGGCCGGGCTGTGGATTTCCTCGGCGTTCAGCATGCGCGCTATGTTCTGTTGGCGTGCGGCGCACCTCGTGGAGCGTCGCGATGCGTTGGCTTTGTGCGCGGAACGCAGCCATGCGGTGGCGCTTCAGGTGTGCGTTCGGCATTCGCGCAGTATCAGTGGCGGACGAACTGCATCCATTGCGGACATTAAGAAGCATGGCGGGGCCAAGAAAATCGTGTAAAATGTAAAATAATACCATTTAAATATGGTTGAGAGCTGACGCAGGGTTATATAAATCACCTCTCGTCAACCGCCGGTCAGTCTGCCCACCGTCGAGTATCCTATGCGTGTTCGGTTCAATTCCAGTCACATCGTCGCGGCAATCATTGTATTTGCGATCTCGGTGGCGAGCTATTGGGGGTATCTCGAATACTCATTCTTCCTGTCGCGGCAAGATGCGATAGAGGCTGGGAGGCTGCGGGCGCAGCAGATCAGTGAAGCCGCGAGGCAGCAGCTTTCGGCCACATTCCGTGGGGCCGATTATTTGTTGCAGAACGTCCGCAGGGACTATTCACGCGCGCCTGAAGACTTCGGGCTTCTCACCACCCAGGCGCTCGCGCTCCTGCCGGCATCGGCCGAAGCGCAGATCGCGGTCTACGATGCCGGGGGGCGTCTCGTCGTTTCCAGCGGCGTCGCGCCGGTCTGGGGCGACATTTCCGCCATGCAGTTCTTCGAGGTGCTGCGGATGGAGCCGCCGGACGACCTCCTTGCGGTTGGGGAAGCAGCACGGATGCCGGGAGCCGCGCGCTGGGCTGTTCCGATGGCCCGCCCGATTCTCAATGCCGCGGGGTTTGCGGGCGTTGTCGTGATGACGGTCTCGCCGAAGTTTCTTTCAGATGAACTGGCCCTGGTGGTCCTGGGCAACGACGACACGGTGGGTGCAGTCCATATTCCTGACGGCACCTATCTCGCCCGCAGTAGCGAGATCGATATGCTGATGGGGCGCGCGGTGAAGGCCTCGCGGCCCTACCTGCGGCCGGATGCGCCGGTGCAGGGGGTCTTCACGGCGGCGGCGACCCATGAGCCGATCGAGCGCATCTATGCCTGGGCGCGGCTGAAAAACCTGCCGGTGGTGATTTTCGTGGGTCTTTCCACGGCCGATCTCCTGGCTCCCCTGGATGAGGCCATCACCGCACATCGCTGGACCAATCTGATCGGGACGCTGTCCCTGGTGGGGCTCGTCGCGGGCCTCGCCTTCCTCTCGTTCCGCGATATTCGGCAGCGGGCGGCGCTGATCCGTCAGGAGGCGCTCTATCACGCCTTGTTCGACCAGAATCACTCGGTAAAGCTGCTCTCCGATCCCCGCGACGGGCGCATCCTTGCGGCGAATGCCGCCGCTGCGACCTTCTACGGCTACAGCCGCGAAAAGCTCGCCAGCATGAACATCTCCGACATCAACTGCCTGTCGCGGGAGGAGATTGTCCAAGCCATGTCGGAAGCCAAGCTGGGCGAGAGGCCCTCCTTCGTCTTTCCGCACCGGCTCGCCTCAGGCGAAATCCGCATGGTGGAGGTATTTTCGGGGCCCATCACGGTCGGTGGCACCACGGCGCTTTATTCCATCATCCACGACGTGACCGACCGCTACGAGCTGGAGCGCAGCCTGCGTGAGAGCGAAGCGCGCTATCGCGGCATCTTCGAGGCCGTGCCTGCCGGCCTCATTCTGGTGGACGAGGCGGGCGCCATCACCGCGTGGAACGAGCGGGCGCTTGCCATCCTGCGCACCGATGAGCCGAGCCTGATAGCGCGCAGCACCGCGCTGCTGGACGCCCAGGGCGAGGTGGTCCCCCTCGATCGGCGTCCTTCCGTGCGCTGCCTCTCGGAAGATATCTCGGAGGAGCTCTTCTCCATCCGCGACGACAAGAGCCGCCTGCTTTGGCTCAGTGTCGAAAGTCGCCGCTTCAGCGCGGACGGCGACGCGCCGAAGGGCGCCATCCTTGCCTTTTCGGACATCACCCGTGCGGTGCAGCTCGAAAGGGAAGCGCTTATCAGCGAGCGCGTCTTCGAGGCGGCGGCCGAAGGAATCATGGTCACAGACCGCAGGTGGGAGATCATCCGCGTCAATCCTGCGTTCCACGAAATCACCGGGTACCAGGCGGCGGAGGTGATCGGCCAGAAGCCGAAGATGCTGTCGTTCAGGCGGAACGGCCTCAGCTTCTACAGGCCGATCTTCAAGAGCCTCGCCGCCAAGCGCCGGTGGGAAGGCGACATCACGAACAGGCGTCGTGACGGCGGCGTTTCCGTGGAGCGCACCGTGGTCAGCGCGATCGTGCAGCCCGATGGCCGGCTTACCGGATATGTCACGCTGTTCTCGGATGTGACCGCCCGCAAGAAGCAGGAGGAGGAGATCTGGCTGCGCGCCAATTTCGACGCGCTCACGGGCCTGCCGAACCGCACCCTGCTCGCCGACAGGATCGAGCTGGTGCTCGGTCGCAGCCGCCATGATGCGCGGCTGGTGGGGGTGCTGTTCATTGATCTCGACCGCTTCAAGCCGGTGAACGATCGTTGGGGCCATGCCTCGGGCGACGAGCTTCTCCGCCTGGTGGCGCGCCGGCTTTCGGGGGCCGTGCGCGCCGAGGACACGGTGGCGCGGGTCGGGGGTGACGAATTCGTGGTCTTCCTGCCGACCGTGGCGGGCGAGGCGGATGCCATGACCGTTGCGGCAAAGCTGCTCGATCTGCTCCAGGCTCCGTTCATGCTGGCCGAGGGTGAGGCGCGCATCTCAGCCTGCGTCGGCGTGGCGGTGGGGCGCGCCGGCGTGGTCAGCGCCGAGAGCCTCATTCGCCGTGCGGATGCGGCCATGTACCGTGGCAAGACCAGCGGCCGCTCGCGCGTGGTCGCGTTCGCCGAGCATGAAGACCTGCACGAGGACATGCACGGGGAACTGCACCAGGCTTGAGGCGTCTTGCCTCAGGCCTCTTCGGGCAGCGGTGCGATGCGCGTGCTGTCCTCTCCCTTGTGCACGGCGATGCCCATCCGGAAGCTCATGGCCATGCGCTCCGCATGGGCGATGGCGCGCAGCGCTGACTCGGCGTCTAGCGCGCGCCGTGCCACCGGTCGGAACAGGCTGAGCCAGCGGGCGAAATGGGCGTCGCCCACGGGGCCGAGCGTGAGATGCGGGGGCAGGGGGCGTCCATCGTACCTCCTGCTCTTGCGCAGCACCGAGGACCAGAAATCGCACATCTTGGCGAGGTGTGTCGGCCATGCATCCGGTGCGATTTTCGCATCGAACACCGGACCGATGAGCGGATCCGTGCGCACGGCGTCGTAGAATGAGTAGACGAGATCCCGGATCGCCTCCTCGGAAGGTGCGTCGGGCATGGGCTGGGCCAGGGGAATGCTGTCGGTCATGGCGGTCCTCTCCGGCGGAGCCAAGGGTCACGCAGATGGTGCTTGGGAAATGCGCCGGCGCAAGGTCCGCGCGCCCGTGTGCGACGCGCTGCCACGGCCGTGCCCGCTGGCGCCTTGCAAAAGAGGCGGCAATGTGGCTCTTGAAGTCGAGCTGACCCGCCGGGCCGCATCGCCAAGGCGCCCGGGCATGGTGGTCCGGAGGGAAGACATGATCGATTTCGTCGAGCTTCGCCGCGGCATGGTGGACGGGCAGGTCCGCACCAACGACGTCACGGACCATCGCATCGTCGGTGCCATGCTCGATATTCCGCGCGAGAAGTTCGTGCCGTCGGCGCTGAAGTCCCTCGCCTATATCGACGATGATCTTGAGATTCGCCCAGCGTCCGGCGCGGCCCCCGCCCGCTACCTTCTGGAGCCCATGATCCTTGCGCGCCTCGTTCAGCTCGCGGACGTGGACGAGAAGGACCACGTGCTCGATGTCGGCGCCGGCACCGGCTATGGCGCCGCCCTGCTGTCGCGCCTCGCCCAGCAGGTGGTGGCTCTGGAGGAGGACGCAGAGCTGGCCGCGTCCGCGGACAAGACCCTCTCCGAGCTCGGTGTCGGTAACGTGGCGGTGATGCGGGGGCCGCTGGCGGCCGGCTGGCCTGCGGAGGCCGATTACGACCTCATCGTCATCGAAGGCGCGGTGGAGGTGATTCCCGATCGCCTGTTTGCCCAGCTTAAGGAAGGGGGGCGCCTGGTCGCCGTGATCGGCGCCGGCGGCGCGGGGCGTGCCACGATTTTCACCAAGATCGCCGGCCATCCCAGCGAGCGCGTCGCCTTCAATGCGGCGGTGCCGCTTCTGCACGGCTTCAAGGCCGCTCCACGCTTCGTTTTCTGAGTCACCTGTGGCGCGTTTGCCGCGGTAATCCGAAAAGCGACGGGGGAATCGAACCACTCGGTTTCGTCTCCCGCGCGGTGCAGATATCTTGCTGCTTCGTTACCGCGCGGCGGGTGCGCAGGGCGCATCGGGTGGCGTGCCGTGCCCGGTCCAGGAGATGTAGATGTCGGTTGCGACAAGCATTCGCCGAAACGTTGTCGCTTTCCTGGCGGGATTCGGGGGTGTGGCGCTGTCGGTTGCGATGGCGCAGGCCCAGTCGCTCGATTCGGCGCTCGCTTCCGCCTACGTGAACAACCCCACCCTCAATTCCCAGCGCGCAGGGACCCGCGCCACCGATGAGAACGTGCCGAAGGCCCTTTCCGGCTATCGGCCCACTCTCTCGGGCTCGGCCGCCGCGGGCTTCGAATCTCAGCGCCAGAACATCACCGGCAGTGGCGTGTCGAGCGGCAACATCTGGGCACGCCAGTTCGCGCTGACGGCGACACAGACCATTTTCAACGGCTTCGTGACCGGGAACTCGACCCGCTCCGCCGAGGCCCAGGTGCGCGGCTCCCGCGAGACGCTTCGCAATACGGAGCAGTCGGTGCTGCTGAACGGCGCCACCGCTTATATGAACGTCATCCAGGCCATCGCCCTGCTGGACCTTCAGCGGCAGAATCTCGCGGCCCTGGAGCAGGAGCTGCGCGCCACCCGCGACCGCTTCAACGTGGGCGAGGTGACACGTACCGACGTCGCCCAGGCCGAGGCCCGGGTCGCTGACGCGCAGTATCAGGTCAGCCAGGCGATTGCAGACCTCTCCTCGGCTAAGGCGGTCTACCGTCAGGTCATTGGCGTGGAGCCGGGTACCCTGACCACGCCGAAGTCCATCGAGTGGATGATTCCCAGCACCGTCGCCAAGGTGATTTCTTCCGGCCTCGGCACCCATCCCGCAGTGAAGGCGTCCGAGTTCGCGGTCGATACGGCGCTGTTCCAGGTGAAGGTGGCCGAGGGTGCGCTGGCGCCGACGCTGCAGCTTCAGGGGCAGCTCTCGCAGAGCTATGATACCTCGCTGTCCCTGCAGTCGCAGGGCACCGCTGCGGTTGGCCTCAACCTGAGTGTTCCCATCTACCAGGGTGGCCAGGAATACGCGAACATCCGCCAGGCCAAGGAGCTGCTGAGCCAGGCCCGGATCGAGGTGGACGTGAACCGGGATGCCATCCGTTCCCAGGCCGTGCAGTACTGGGGTGCGCTGGAGGCTTCCAAGGCGCAGATCCAGGCGGCCCAGGCGGCGGTTGCGGCTAATACCCTTGCGCTCGAAGGTGTGCGTGAGGAGTGGCGGGTGGGCCAGCGCACCACCACCGACGTGCTGAACGCCCAGCGCGAGCTGACCAACTCCCGTTCGGCACTGGTGACCGCGCAGCGCGACCGTGTGGTTGCTGCTTACACGCTGATCTCCATCATCGGCCGGCTCGATGCTGTGTCGCTAAAGCTGAAGGTGAACGTCTACAATCCGGCGGTGCACTATGAGCAGGTGCGCGACAGCTGGGCTGGTGTGCGCACGCCCGACGGTCAGTAGGGGACAGGATGCGTCGGCGCTGGCAAGGCGCCGAGCGCCGGTGTCATAATCCAGAAGCTGATGATTCTGGTCAGCGGGGCGTGAGGCCGTGCAGCCGGCGCCCGTCGTTTCCGGCCGAGGTCGCGACATGCCTGCAAATCCGAAGGCGCAAGAGCCGTCGATGGAGGAAATCCTCGACTCCATCCGTCGCATCATCGCCGACGACGACCCCGCCGAGATGGATTTGCCGCATCCGCAGCCGATGACGCCCGTACGGCGCGGTGCTGTGGAGCACGGCCAGCAGCGCCCGCCTGCTCCTGCCGGTGATAGCCGCATTCCCCCCGCCCAGCCCCATCGTCTCTATGGCCGCACGCCCGACGGCGCCGCGTCCATGCAGCCGGAGGGCCCGCGGGGAGCCTATCCCCGTCAGGATGTGGATGACGCGCGGTTCACGCCTGCACAGCATCGCCACGGCCGCCCGTTTCCCGCATCTTCACCGGCCGCGCAGACAGCGCGTGGCCCGATCGCGGGTGTCGACCAGCGCAGGGCCACGCCCGCGAACCCGGAGCCGCCGTCCTGGGGCGGCATGGCGCGCGGAAACCCTGTGCCGGCAGCTCCCACCGCGGCCGAGCCGGCGGCGCGTGTCGTCCCCGAGCGCGACGCTTGGGTCGGCGATGTTCCCGTGCGCGGCAGCCGCCCGGATGCAGTCACCCGCGAGGCGCGGCCGCTGGCCTTGGATGGCCGGGCGGAGATGTTCCCCGCTGCGGATGAGCGGCGCCCCTCCGTCGCGCCTCCGGCGCGGGCGGCGCTTGATCTGCCGCCTGTCCGCCCGCAGACCAATGGTGGGAGCGCGGGCGCCACTGCCGTGCACGTGCAGGCGGCTCCTGAAGCGCCGTCCATGGAGCCGCCGCACCGGCAGATCGCCAATCCTGCTCCGATTCGCCCGGATGGGCCTGCCCCGGACCGGCGTGCGCAGCTGCCCCGCAAGGATCTGCTCTCGCCGGCAGTGGATGCCGCGGTCGCTACGGCCTTCAGGTCATTGGGCGATCTGGTGCTTCCGCAGCAGGAACGCACGGTGGAGGATCTCGTGAAGGAGATCCTGCGGCCGATGCTGAAGGAATGGCTGGACCAGAATCTCGCCGGCATCGTCGAGCGGCTGGTGCGGGCGGAGATCGAGCGCGTCACCAGTTCTCTGCGCTGAGTGCATGGCATCTCCGCCCCCGCTTTGGCCGGGGGCGCAGGACTGGTCTGATGCGCTGCGCAGTTGACGTTTTCTTTCCCGTGCGGCTTTAACCCCCGACGAAACCCATCTCGTTCCGAGCGCGACGGATGCCGGTTCCCGTCTGGCTTAGGCCGGTGCGGGCGGGGCGTCGCGGCCGTGGAGCTTCAGCCCATGCTCGAAAAAGTGTTCGATCCCGCATCCGTCGAGGCCCGTATCGCCGAGGCGTGGGAACAGGAGGGCGCCTTCCGCTGCGGTCGTCCGGAGCGCAAGGACAAGCCGGGCTTCTCCATCGTCATTCCGCCGCCGAACGTCACCGGCTCCCTGCACATGGGCCATGCGCTCAACAACACGCTGCAGGACATCCTGGCCCGCTTCGAGCGCATGCGCGGCAAGGACGTGCTGTGGCAGCCGGGCACCGACCATGCCGGCATCGCCACCCAGATGGTGGTGGAGCGCCAACTCGCCGCGCAGAAGCTGCCCGGGCGCCGCGACATGGGCCGCGCCGCCTTCATCGAGAAGGTTTGGGCGTGGAAGGCCGAATCGGGCGGCACGATCGTTGGGCAGCTCAAGCGGCTCGGCGCCTCCTGCGACTGGTCGCGCGAGCGCTTCACCATGGACGAGGGGCTTTCCCGTGCCGTGCTGAAGGTGTTCGTGCAGCTCTACCGCGAGGGGCTGATCTACAAGGACAAGCGCCTCGTCAATTGGGACCCCAAGCTCATCACCGCCATCTCCGATCTTGAGGTGGTTCCGGTGGAGATGAAGGGCAACCTTTGGCACTTGCGCTATCCGGTGGAGGGCGAGAAGGGGCGCTTCATCGTGGTCGCCACCACCCGGCCGGAGACCATGCTGGGCGATACCGCCGTGGCGGTGCACCCCGAGGACGAGCGCTATCGCGATCTCGTGGGCAAGAATGTCATCCTGCCGCTGGTGGGCCGGCGCATTCCCATCGTGGCCGACGAATATTCCGACCCGGAGAAGGGCTCGGGCGCGGTGAAGATCACGCCTGCGCACGATTTCAACGACTTCGAGGTGGGCAAGCGCCATGCTCTGCCCATGATCAACGTGCTCGACGCGGAAGCGCGCATCGACACCTCCGGCATCCGCGACGACCATTCAGGTCGCCCCGAGGCCTATGTGGAGACGCCCGACGCCGCCGGCATCCTGGCGCACCTGCAGGGCCTCGACCGGTTTGCGGCGCGCAAGCAGATCGTGGAACTGCTCACCAATCTGGAGCTCTTGGAGAAGATCGAGCCCCACACCCACATGGTGCCCCATGGTGACCGCTCCAATGTGGTCATCGAGCCCTGGCTCACCGATCAATGGTATGTGGATGCCAAGACGCTGGCGCAGCCGGCGCTTGCCGCCGTGCGCGAGGGGCGTACCGGCTTCGTGCCGAAGAATTGGGAGAAGACCTACTTCGAGTGGCTGGAGAACATCCAGCCCTGGTGCGTCTCCCGGCAGCTTTGGTGGGGCCACCAGATCCCGGCCTGGTACGACCCGTTCGGCAACGTGTTCGTGGCGCTCGACGAAGATGAGGCCTTCGAGCAGGCGTTGAAGCACAATGTGGGGAACGAGACGCTCTCGGCCGAGGAGGCGGAGGGGCTGATCCACGATGCGGACAAGCGGGCCCAGTTCCTCACCCGCGACGAGGATGTGCTCGACACCTGGTTCTCTTCCGCCCTGTGGCCCTTCTCCACCATGGGTTGGCCGGATGAAACCGACGAGCTGAAGAAGTTCTATCCCACCAGCGTGCTGGTGACGGGCTTCGACATCATCTTCTTCTGGGTGGCCCGGATGATGATGATGGGCCTGCACTTCATGGATGGCGAAGTGCCGTTCAAGGACATCTACATCCACGCCCTCGTCCGCGACGAGAAGGGCGCCAAGATGTCGAAGTCCAAGGGCAACGTCATCGACCCGCTCGACCTCGTGGACAAGTACGGGGCCGATGCGCTGCGCTTCACGCTGGCGGCCATGGCGGCCCAAGGGCGCGACATCAAGCTCGCCACCTCGCGCGTGGAGGGCTACCGCAACTTCGCGACCAAGCTCTGGAACGCGGTGCGCTTCGCGCAGATGAACGGTTGCGTGCGGGCGGAGGGCTTCGATCCGGCGAAGGTGGAGGCCACGCTCAACCGCTGGATCATCGGTGAGGCGGCCCGCGCCGCTTCCGAGGTGAGCGAGGCGATCCTGGCCTATCGCTTCAACGATGCGGCGGGAGCGGTCTACCGCTTCCTCTGGAACGTGTTCTGTGACTGGCACCTGGAGCTGGCGAAGCCCGTTCTTTCCGGCCCCGACGGCGCTGCCAAGGAAGAGACCCGCGCGGCTACCGCCTATGTGCTCGACGTGGCCATGGCTCTGCTCCACCCTTTCATGCCCTTCCTCACCGAAGAGCTGTGGGCGGAGACGGGCAAGGAAGGCCCCGCGCGCGCGAGCCTGCTGACGCTAGCGCCGTGGCCGGATCTCGCCGGCCTCGAGGCGCCCGATGCGGAGGCTGAGGTGGGCTGGGTGGTGGATCTCGTCACCGAGATTCGTTCTGTCCGCGCGGAAATGAACGTTCCGGCCGCGGCCCAGGTGTCCCTGGTTCTGGTGCAGCCGGGTGCGGAAACCGCCACGCGGGCCGCGCAGTGGGACGATGCCATTCGCCGTCTGGCGCGCCTCGGCTCTGTCACCGTCGCCGATGCCATGCCGGCGGAATCGGTGCAGATGGTGGTGCGCGGCGAGGTCGTGGCCCTGCCTCTGGCCGGCGTGGTGGACCTTGCTGCCGAGCTTTCCCGCCTGAAGAAGGAAGAGGGCAAGCTCGACCAGGAGATCGCCCGCATCGACGGCAAGCTCTCCAACGAGAGCTTCGTGGCTCGCGCGCCGGAAGAGGTGGTGGAAGCCGAGCGCGAGAAGCGGGCGGAATATGTGCTGCGCCAGGAGAAGGTGCGGGCCGCCATCCGGCAGCTCTCCGCGAGCTGAACCTGCCCGGACGGCGCGGCTCTCGGGTCGCGCCGTGGGGCGTTGCAGCCGCGCCACACCCGGTCCTCCGAGGGTGGAAAAACGGCGCGGCTTCTTATTTCATAAAGGTTAACCATTCCTTTCCCGGTGGGCGTCGTCTGTGACGGCAAAGTCACACCACGCCCGTTTCCCTCCGCGCGCCGCTGCCGTCGCCCCAAACGCCGCGATCCCGCCACAAAACGCCACGAAACCCGAGTGCGGGACGGGGCGGACAAGCGTAGCTCGGATAGGTATTCCGACCGCCGCGTTGAAGGTAGGGTCCGGATGCGCACGCATTGGATGGCAAAAAGGTTCGGAATGCGGAGCGCAGCGGGCGGGTGCCTCAGAGAGGTCGCGACCCGGCCTTCCCTCGGCCCCGATATTGCCGCTGCCGCCAGCAATAACCTTCGCATCATGTATGCGGATCGTCTTTCCAGCTCGAAAGGCCGCCTTCGGGGCGCGCGTCGGCTCCCGCGCGGGCCGGGCGAAGCGGCCCTGCAGCAGCCCCCGCGCAGGCTCGCATGCGGCGTGAAGCCGGCGGTGCGGGCGGGTGTGCGCGCAGCGTTCCGCCCCTTTGCGCAGCGGGCGGCGGGGGCTCTGTTTGCTGGCGTGGTGGGGCTCATGCTCGCCGCGCCGGCGGCCCAGGCCTTCGACGGTACCACTCTCGACGGTTCCTCATCCGCCGCGCGCAGCGCCCAGCCGCTGACGCCGCCGGCCGATGTGCCGCTGGCGCCGGCCGCGCGGCCAGTGGATGAGGCCTTCCGCACCGGCGCGCAGGCGCTGCGCTCGGGTCAGACGGCGAAGGGGCTCGACGCCCTCGGCTATGCCGCCGCCCAGGGCCATGCGGTGGCGCAGTGGAAGCTCGGGCGCATCTATGCCGACGGCGATGGCGTGAAGCGCGACGATGCCAAGGCCTTCAGCTATTTCAGCAAGATCGCCAATTCCCACGCCGACGATTACCCCGGCACCGCGCAGTCGCGTTTCGTGGCCAATGCCTTCGTGGCGCTCGGCGGCTATTATCTGGTCGGAATTCCCGCCGCAGGCGTGAAGCGCGACCCGGTGCGTGCGCGCGACATGTATTCCTACGCTGCCTCCTACTTTGGCGATGCGGACGCGCAATATCATCTCGGCAAGCTTTATCTCGACGGTGTCGGCGGGCCGAAGGACGCGCGCAACGCCGGCCGCTGGCTGACGCTGGCCGCGCAGAAGGGGCAGTTCGAGGCTCAGGCCATGCTGGGCGAGCTGCTGTTCCGCGGCGAGGAGGGGGTGCCCCGGCAGGCGGCGCGTGGCCTCATGTGGCTGACCCTGGCGCGTGATGCCGCCGCCCGTCCGGAAGACCACTGGGTGGTGGAACTGCACGAGGAAGTGTTCGCCGAGGCGAACGCCGACGAACGGGCCATGGCGCTCACCTATCTCGAAAACTGGCTGAAGACCGCGAAGCGCTGAGGCGCAGGCTGCGGCGGGCGTTTCCCTTCGGGCCGCGGCTGGCGGTCATCCGTGGGCCGTGAAGGCGACGTCTCTTGCGGACGGCGCGGCCATTCATCCCCGCACCTTTTCTTTTCTGGTCGCCGGCCTCCCGTGCGGCGTAGAGATGCCGACGCCTGCCGGTGCCGGATCTCGGGCATTTTCAAGCGCAGCGGGTCCCGATTCGCGTGAGGAAAATGCGTAATATCAATGCTGTAGTATGATTTCTGCGTGCCCATGCGCGCGAAAAGCACTTTGGACGCAGAGGGTGCTCTGGGGCTGGAATGGCGCGCGGCTTCCGCACGCGGGGCCCTGCGTCCAGTCGGAGAACCGTGCGTCCGTCGTAGCGGAGGAGCGCGCTGCTTCAGTCCACCGGCTTTTCCGCCGGGTGGCGCGGCAGGCCAGTCCCCAGGCCCTCGCACATGATGAGGGCGGTAGAGGTCCAGATGTGGTGTGTGGGCACTACGCTGTCGGGCGCATCGAGGGTGCCGAGGGTGACATCCACTCCCGCCTCCACCGCCATATCGAACAGGATGGGGCTGCCGCAGGCGCCGCAGAAGCTGCGGGTGACGCCGGGGGAAGAGGCGTAGGCCGCGAGTGTGCCCTGCGTAAGCTCGAAGTCCGCGCGTGCCACGGTCGCCCAGGGCAGGGCACCGGCGCCGGAGGCGCGTCGGCACATGGTGCAGTGGCACCAATAGGCGCTTTCGATGCGTCGCAGGCGGTAGCGGATGGCGCCGCACAGGCATCCGCCCTCACGCGGTGCGCTGGACCCGGCAGCGCTCATGGGGCGATCGCGAAATCGGCCCAGACGGGCACGTGGTCAGAAGGCTTCTCCCAGGCGCGCACGTGCTTGTCGATGCCGGTGGCGATGAGCCGGTCGGCTGCCTGGGGCGACAGCAGAAGGTGGTCGATGCGGATGCCGTTGTCCCGCTGCCATGCGCCGGCCTGGTAATCCCAGAAGGTGAAGGTGCGCCCGGCGTCGGTGCTGGCGCGGATGGCGTCGGTGAGGCCGAGGCTCAGCAGGCTCCGGAAGGCGCTGCGGGTGCGCGGCAGGAACAGCGCGTCTCCCACCCAGGCGGCGGGGTCGGCCGCATCCGGCGGGGCGGGGATGACGTTGAAGTCGCCGGCCAGGATCAGGGGCTCCTCCAGCTTCAGCCGGTCGGCGGCGAAGGCGGCGAGCCGGTCCATGAAACGCAGCTTGTAGGGGTATTTCTCCGTGTCCGGCGGATTGCCGTTGGGAAGGTAGATGCAGGCCACGCGCACCACGCCGCCCTTCACGGAAACCACCGCCTCGATGAAGCGGGCCTGCTCGTCGCCATCGTCGCCGGCGAGGCCGTGGGTCACGTCCTCCAGGGGCAGCCTGGAGAGCAGGGCGACGCCGTTGAAGGTCTTCTGCCCATGCACGGAGACATTGTAGCCGAGCTGCTCGAAGGGCTCCTTCGGGAAGGCGTCGGTCTGGCACTTGATCTCCTGGAGGCAGACCACGTCGGGGCTCGCCTCCTTCAGCCAGGCGATCGCGTGGTCGAGCCGCTGGCGGACGGAGTTCACGTTCCAGGTGGCGATGCGCATGGGGTCCGCTCTCCTCGCGCCCGGCGATATGGGCGGCGCGAGCATACTCCGGCCGGGCGCCGGGGCAACGGGGTGGGGCGTGTGCCGGCGCTAAAGCCGGTGCCGGGCGCAATGCCGAGGGTTGCGGTGCCCGGCAAAGGGTGGCATGCACGGGGCTTGCCCCTGCACGGATGGCGGCCCCATGACGTTCGCGTCCATCGCGTTTCTGTTTTATTTTCTCCCGCTTTTTCTGGTCAGTTATTTCTCAGCGAAGACGATCCAGACGCGGAATTATATCTTTCTGGCTTTTTCCCTCGTCTTCTATGCGGTGGGCTATACGCCGCACATCATCATCCTGCTATTTTCCGTAAGCGTGAATTTCTTTCTCGCCCAGGCCATCGATCGGCGCGAGGGGGCGGGGCGCAAGCAGGTCCTGGCGCTCGGCGCCACGTTCAATCTGCTGCTGCTCGGCGTCTTCAAGTACACCGGCTTCCTGGTGGAAAACCTGAACGTGCTGCTGGAGCCCGCGCACGTGGCGCTGCCGGTGCCGCAGATCGCGCTGCCGCTCGGCATCTCCTTCTATTCCTTCCACGCCATCTCCTACCTCGCCGACATTTACAAGCGGAAGGTGAAGGCCAATTCCGATCCGGCCCAGTTCGGCCTCTACATGTGCATGTTCCCCCAGCTCGTGGCGGGGCCCATCGTGCGGTATTCCACGGTGGCGCGGCAACTCGGGGACCGGCGGGTCACCTGGGGGCGCTTTTCGGCCGGCGCGCGCCTGTTCGCCATCGGGCTCGCCTGGAAAGTGCTGATCGCGGACGAGGTTTCGCGCCTCGTGGTGAGCGTGTTCGACGCCACCAGCAACCCCACCTTCGTGGAAGCGTGGCTGGGGCTCTATGCCTACACCGTGCAGATCTATTTCGACTTCGCGGGCTATTCCACCATGGCGGTGGGGCTGGGCGTGATGGTGGGTTTCGCGCTGCCGCGCAACTTTCGCCTGCCTTACACCGCGCGCTCCATCTCGGATTTCTGGCGGCGCTGGCACATGAGCCTTTCCGCCTTCCTGCGCGACTATCTCTATATCCCCCTTGGCGGAAACCGGCGCGGCGAGCTGCGCACCTATTTCAATCTCTCCGCGGTGTTCCTGCTGTGCGGCCTGTGGCATGGGGCGAGCTGGAACTTCGTCATCTGGGGCGCCCACCATGGCGCTTTCCTCATCATCGAGCGCGCCTTTCTCGGCCGCTGGCTGAAGCGCCTGCCCGATGCGCTCTCCCACCTCTATGCAGTGGTGGTGGTGATGCTCGGCTGGGTGTGGTTCCGGGCCGACACCCTGCCCGGCGCGCTGGACATGTTCGCCGGCCTCGCGGGCGCGAACGGCTTCAGCCGCCCGTCCATGGCTCTGGGCTTCGGGTTGCACACCCTCTCCATCGCGGCGCTGGTCGCGGGCGGGCTCATCGGCTTCTTCCGCTGGCGGCGTTGGTCGATCCTGTCGGGCGAGGGTGGGGCAGCGCGCTTCGCCGATTTCGCCTTCATCGGGGCTCTGCTGCTGCTGAGCGTTGTGTGGGTGGGAGGCACTGTGCCCACGCCCTTCCTCTACTATCGCTTCTGAGGCGCCGGCCATGAACCTGCTCGCGCGTCACCGCCGCTATCTCGGGGCCCTCGTGGCCGGCTTCTTCGGCCTGCTGCTGCTGTCGAACATCATTCCCGATCCCGTGGGCGGGTGGAAGGCGCGTACCCCCATCGACCCCGGCTGGGGCTTCATGCAGAAGGCTGGGGCGGTGCTGCGCAATGCGCCCGCCTTCATGCAGGACAATTTCGGCTTCCGCGCCACCATGCCCGCTCTGCGCCGCGCCGTCCGCTCGGCCCTGGGCGCGCCGGATACCACGCCCATCTATGCCGGCCGCGACGGGCGGCTGTTTTGGGCCATGGAACTGACGCCCGAGCAATCCGCCGGCGCGGTGGTGCGGGCCGCCGCGGTGGCGCGCTTCGCCACCATGATCGGCGTGATGCAGCGCGAGCTTGCACCCCTCGGCACCAAGGTGGTGGTGGCGCTGCCGCCCAACGCGCAGTCCGTGGAGGTGGAGGCGCTGCCGGCCTGGACCGACCTGCTGCGCTATCCGGTCACCGAATATGGCATGGCCCTCGACGCCCTGCGCGCCGAGGGCGTGGCGGCGGTGGACCTGCGCCCGGCGCTGCGGGAGGCGCCCGCGCCGCGCTACCTGCACACCGATACCCATTGGAACACCCGCAGCTCGGTGCTGGCCTTCAATGCGGTGATGGCGGCCGCGGGGCATCCCCTCTGGCGGGTGGACCCGGCCGAGGTGGTCGGCCCGCCCGAGCCCATGGCGCGTGGTGACCTGCTGCGCTCCATGCGCATGCCGCCCGAGATCGACGACGAGAACTTCAAGATCCAATTGCCGCCACGTGCCGGGAAGGGACGGGCCGACCCCGCCCTGGCGCACCCGAATGTGCATCCGCTGTTCGCATCCCTGGCGTGGGACTACGCCCCCACGGGCGCGCGCGTGCTGATCCTGGGCGATTCCTTTACCAACGGCCTGTGGCCGCGCCTGTTCGTGAATGCGCAGGTGAGCGTGGTGGGCTGGATGCACGCCTCCCGCACCGTGATGGGCGCGTGCGACTTCAATTTCGACGATGTCCGGCGTTTCAAGCCGGACCTGCTCATCTATGCGCGCACGGAACGCTACTTCGTGTGTCCGCCGAGCGCTTGGCCGGTGGGACTGCGGCAACCGGACCCCGGCGCCATTCCGGCGGGAGCGGTGCCGTGAGCGCGCTCCCGCCAGGAGTGCAACAGGCGCGCGAAAGCATGCGGCGGGGCTAAGCCCTGCCGCACCTGCCCGGTGGACTCAGCCGCGGCCTGTCAGACCGCGAAGCTGGAGCCGCAGCCGCACTTGGCGGTCGCCATGGGGTTATGGATCTTGAAGGCGGAGCCCATCAGGTCGGCCACGTAATCGAGCTGGGAGCCCTTGACGTAGTCGAGCGAGATGCGATCGAGCACGATCTTGGCGCCTTCCTTTTCAATCACGAGGTCGTCCGGCTCCTGCACGGTCGTCATGTCGTACTTGTATGAGAAACCGGAGCAGCCGCCGCCTTCCACGGAAAGGCGCAGGAAGGTGCCCTCCGGCTCCGATGAGAGGATGTGGCGGATGCGGCGGGCAGCCGCGTCGGTGACTGCGAAATCGGGAGCCTCGGCAGACGCGGGCTCCTGGGTCGGGGCGAGTGTGGCGTCCATGGTATCGACTTTATGAAATGAAGATGGCAATGCCTCAAGTTAAGCCCGGAACACTTCGAATTAAAGGGCCGGGGACGAAAAACGCGCGGGCGGGAGGAATCTGAGATGGCTGTTTCCGGCGCAAGGCCCCGCGTTTCCTGGGCTTGCGATCCCGAAATCTCGCGCGGACGGCTGGTGTTTGAGGCGGAGATGCCGCCCCGGAGCGGGTTTCGGCGCGACTGCGACCGCATCATTCACTCCACCGCGTTCCGGCGCCTCAGGCACAAGACGCAGGTGTTCTCCTTCAACGAGGGCGACCACTACCGCACCCGCCTCACCCACACGCTGGAGGTGGTGCAGGTGGCACGTTCCATCGCGCGGGCGCTGGGCCTCGACGAGGACCTGGCGGAGGCGCTGGCGCTGGCGCACGACCTCGGCCATCCGCCCTTCGCCCACGCCGGAGAGCGGGCGCTCGACGCCTGCATGGCCGGCCATGGCGGCTTCGACCACAATGCCCAGTCGCTGCGGGTGGTGACGCGTATCGAGCGCCGCTATGCGGAGTTCGACGGCCTCAACCTCACCTGGGAGACGCTGGAAGGCATCGTCAAGCACAATGGGCCGCTCACCGACCGGGAGGGCAGGGGCATCGGACACTATGCGGGCGGCTTGCCCCACGCCATCGCGGTCCATTCCGCCCAGCAGGACCTGGAGCTGTGGAGCCACGCCGGCCCCGAGGCCCAGGTGGCGGCGCTGGCGGACGACATCGCCTATGACGTGCACGATCTCGACGACGGCATCCGGGCCCGCATGTTCACCCTCGACGAGCTGGAGCCGCTGCCGCTGGTGGGGGAGGCCATCCGCGAGGTGCGGGCGCGCTACCCGGATATCGAGATGGCCCGTGCGGTGAACGAGGTGCTGCGGCGGGTCATCACCCGCCTCATCCTGGACGTGGTGCGCCAGGGTGAGGCCGCGGCCGCCGAGGCCGGCGTCTCTTCCGCGCAGGAGGTGCGGCGGCTGGGGCGCACGCTCATCACCTTCTCGCCGGAGATGGGAGAGGCGGAGAAGGCGCTGAAGGGCTTCCTCTATCCCCACATGTACCGCCACGAGCGGGTGAACCGCATCATGGCGGAGGCGCAGCGGGTGGTGCGTGAGCTCTTCGCCCACTTCATGGCGCACCCGCGGGAGATGCCGCCCTCCTGGCACGCCGACCTCGAAAGCCTGGATGAGAACCGCCTCGCCCGCCGCGTGACCGATTACATCGCCGGCATGACCGACCGCTACGCCCTCGACCAGCACGCCCGTTTCTTTGACACGACGCCTGATCTGCGATAGGCGCCGCAGCGACCAACCCGATCGGACCTTTCCATGAACGTCTACGCGATCTTCGCCGATTTCGTGCGCGAAGCCGTCGCGGCCCTCGTTGCAGAGGGCCAGTTTGCCGAAGGCCGGGGCGCCGGCCTCGACCTCTCCCGCGTGGTGGTGGAGCCCCCGCGCGACGCGAGCCACGGAGACCTTGCCACCAATGCCGCGCTGGTGCTGGCCAAGGATCTGGGGACCAAGCCCCGCGACCTCGCCGAGAAGATCGCCGGCAAGCTGAAGTCGCTCGCCCATGTGGCGAAGGTGGACGTGGCCGGGCCGGGCTTCATCAACCTCACCCTCGATCCCGCCTTCTGGCCGCGGGTGCTGGCGGCGGCGCTGGGGCAGGGCACGCGCTTCGGCCGCTCTGCGATGGGCGCGGACGAGCCGGTGAACGTGGAATACGTTTCCGCCAACCCAACCGGCCCGATGCATGTGGGCCATTGCCGCGGCGCCGTGTTCGGCGACGCCATGGCGAACCTGCTCGCCTTCGCCGGTTACAAGGTGACGCGCGAATACTACATCAACGACGCCGGCGCCCAGGTGGACGTGCTCGGCCGTTCCGCCTACCTGCGCTATCGCGAGGCGGTGACCGGCGAGAAGGCGGAGATTCCCGACGGGCTCTACCCCGGTGATTATCTGGTGCCCGTCGGCAAGGAGCTGGCGGAGATGCACGGGGCGGAATATCTCGCCTCGCCCGAGAGCGAGTGGCTGCCCATCTTCCGCAGCTTCGCCATCGGCGCCATGATGAACATGATCCGCGAGGACCTGACGGCGCTCGGGATCGAGTTCGACGTGTTCTTCTCCGAGCGCTCGCTCTCCGCTGGCGCGGTGGACAAGGTGGGCGCCACCATCGAGGCGCTGCGTGCTTCCGGCGAGGTCTATGAGGGCCGCCTGCCGCCGCCCAAGGGCGCGCCCATCGAGGATTGGGAGGACCGCGAGCAGACCCTGTTCCGCTCCACCGAGTTCGGCGACGACGTGGACCGGCCGCTCAAGAAGTCCGATGGCAGCTACACTTATTTTGCCGGCGACATCGCCTACCACCAGGACAAGGTGGCACGCGGCTTCCTCAAGATGATCGACGTGTGGGGCGCCGACCACGGTGGCTACGTCAAGCGCATGCAGGCGGCGGTGAAAGCTGTTTCCGGCGGCAGGGCCAGCCTGGACGTGGAGCTGATCCAGCTCGTGCGCCTGTTCCGCAACGGCGAGCCGGTGCGCATGTCGAAGCGGGCGGGCTCCTTCGTCACCCTGCGCGACGTGGTGGACGAGGTGGGGCGCGACGCGGTGCGCTTCATGATGCTGTTCCGCAAGAACGACGCGCCGCTCGATTTCGACCTCGCCAAGGTGATCGAGCAGTCGCGCGAGAACCCCGTGTTCTATGTGCAGTATGCCCATGCGCGGGCGAAATCCATCCTGCGCAACGCCGCCGCGGCGCTGGCTGACCTGCCGGCCGAAGCCTCCGCTTTCGCGGATGCGCAGCTGAGCCGGCTCAATGACGAGGGCGAGCTCGGCCTGCTGAAGCGCATCGCCTCCTGGCCGCGGCTGGTGGAGCAGGCGGCGAGCGCCCGCGAGCCTCACCGCGTGGCCTTCTATCTGCATGAATTGGCAAGCGATTTCCATGCCCAGTGGAACCGCGGAAAAGACCTGCCACATTTACGCTTCATTATCGAGAATGATCGAGATTTGACCTCGGCCCGCTTGGCCCTGGTGCACGGCGTGGCCACGGTGCTCGCCTCGGGTCTGAAGGTGCTGGGGGTGGAGGCCGTCGACGAGATGAAATGAGCTCGTTCGGCGCCGTCAATCGGCTCCCTTGCGGCCTCCTGGGGCCGGAAAGCAGATCCGTCTGGGGCGGGGCGGACGAGAAGACATCGAGGCGACATGGTCGACGAAAGCAGGTTCCGCTACCGCCGTGACGGGGGCTCCAGGGACGACGGCGACGCCGGTGCGCGGGTGCCTTCCGCGCGCGAAGGCGCGCCCTATGCGCAGGACCCGCGCCAGGCGCCAGCGCGTCAGGCCCCCCAGGTCACCGCACGGCAAGAGGGCCTGCGTCAGGGAGCGGCGAGCCAGGGCGCCCCTGGCCAGATGCCGTCCCGGGCCGATGCCGCGCGTTTGGATGCCGCGCGTGCGGAGCCCGGCCGTCCGGCCTCGCCGCGCCAGGGGCAGCCGCAGGCTCCCGCCCGCGAGCCCGCTGCCCCTCTGCGCCAGGCGGCTCCGCCGCGCGCGCCGCAGCCTCCCCGGGATCTTCCCCCGCAGGACGCCCCCGCCGCGCGTCCCGCTCCGGCCCGTCCGGCGCCCGCCGCGGCCCGTCCCGCCGCGCGCCTTCAGGCGGACGGCGGCGTCGATCCCCTTGCCGAGCTTGCCCGTCTGATCGGTGAGCAGGACCCCTTCGTCGATTTCGCGGACCTTCAGGCGGAGGCGCCCGCCGCCCGCGCCCCGGCCGCTCCTGTTTCGCGTGCTGATCCGCGGGCCGCCCCGCGCGCGGACGCCCGCGCCCCGGAGACCCGCCAGCAGGATCCCCGCCAGCAGGATCCCCGCCCTCAGGACCCCCGCACGCAGGCGCTCCGCGCCGATGCCGCACGGGGCCAGGACCCCCGGCTTGCCCGGCGCCAGCCCGAGGCCGGGCAGGCTGGCCCGACGGGTGAGCTTCCCGCACCGCGCGTGCCGGCGCGGCCCGCGGCGCCGCGGCAGGCCATTGCCCGGGTGGGTCAGGACCCGACCCAGGTTCGCGCTCCCGCTCCCGATTCCCAGGCGGCCCGACCGGATCCCCAGGTGCGCCAGGACCCGTCGGCCGCCCGTGCTGCTGCACCGGCGCCCCAGGCCCGTCGGCCGGATGTGGGCTTCGGCGAGGCGGACTTCGCCGATCCCACCCGCCGTCCCCCGCCGCGCCCGGCGGCCGCGCCCGATCTGCCGCCGAGGCAGGCGGCACTGGCCGCGCCGCCGCAGCGGGCCGCCCTTCTGCCGCCGCGCGGAGATGGCGAGCCGGTGGACCGCAGCGCGACTTCCGTGCGCCTCGGCTATGGTTCCCTTGCTCATCAGGCCCAGGTGGCTGCCCAGGCGGCGCACACCGGACGCAGGGCTCCGGACCCGCGCGCGCTGCCCGACGAGGGCGACGACTACGAGCCGATGGCGCCGCGTCCCGCGCCCTCGGCCGAGCCGAAGCGCCCCGCAGCAGCCCCGGCGCAGTCCCAGGCCTATGCCCAGCCTCCTCAGCAGGAGGCCAGCGCCGCTTATGCCTATTCCGCGCCCCGGCGCGCCGATGGCGAGGACGATTACGAGGAATATGACGAGGCCTACGACCCCCAGTACGGTGAGGACGGCTACATGCCGCCCCACGGCGAGGAGGTCTTCGATGGCGAGGCGCGGCGCCGGAAGGGCCGGACGGCCCTGCTGATGGTGGCCTCGGTGCTCGGCATCATCATCGCCGGCACCGCGGGTGTGTTCGCCTACCGCATGGCGGTGCATGGCAGCCCCGCCGGGACCAGCGGCGGCGCACCGGTGATCCGCGCCGATACCGCGCCGAGCAAGATCGTGCCTCCGCCGAACAGCGCTCCCCAGGACGCCCAGCAGAAGCTGATCTACGACCGCGTCGGCGGCGCCGCGCCCGGCAGCGAGAAGATGCTGCCGCGTGAGGAGCAGCCGGTGGACGTGAACGCCGCAGCCGTGCGTGGCACGCAGCCGGCGGCTACCGATCCGGTCATCAACTCGCTTGCCACGGAGCCGAAGCGGGTGCGCACCCTCACTGTGCGTTCCGATGGCACCATCGCGCCCGAGGGTGCGCCGGCGGCGCCCACCGCCGCCCCGTCGGCCGGTTCGCCGTCGCTCGCCGCCTACACCGCGACCCAGATGCCGGGCGCGCCGCCGCCCATGCTCCACGCGCCCAGCGCCTCCACCAAGATCGACGCCCCGCCGGTGAGCCGCACGGGTGACTTCGTGGTGCAGGTGGCCTCCCAGCGTTCCGAGGCGGATGCCCTGGGCTCCTGGAAGGCGCTGCAGACGCGCTACCCGAACCTCCTCGGCAGCTATGCGGCCTCGGTGAAGAAGGCGGACCTGGGCGACCGGGGCATCTACTACCGTGCGCAGGTGGGCCCCTTCGCTTCCAAGGACCAGGCCAACGAGCTGTGCCAGGCGCTGCGCGCCCAGGGCGGCGATTGCATGGTGACGAAGAACTGAAGATCGCCTCGCCTATCGGCGGGCTTGAATGCGAGAAGGCCCCGGATGCACGCATCCGGGGCCTTCTGCTTTTCTTGGGATGCCGCCGATCAGGCCGGCTTCAGGGGCGCGCCGATGCGGCCGGCGAGGTCCTGGATGTACTGGTAGGCGGTGCGGCCCGAGCGGGCACCGCGCGTGGTGGCCCATTCCAGCGCCTCGGGCCGCCATTGTGCCTCGGTCACGGGCAGGGCGTGGTGCGCCACATAGGCGGCGACCATGGCGAGGTATTCCTCCTGGCTGCACTTGTGGAAGCCCAGCCAAAGGCCGAACCGGTCGGAGAGCGAGACCTTCTCCTCCACCGCCTCGCCGGGGTTGATGGCGGTGGAGCGCTCATTCTCCATCATGTCGCGCGGCAGCAGGTGGCGGCGGTTGGAGGTGGCGTAGAAGATGACGTTGTCCGGCCGCCCCTCGATGCCGCCTTCCAGCACCGCCTTGAGGGACTTGTAGGAGGTGTCGTCGGCATCAAACGAGAGATCGTCGCAAAATACGATGAAGCGGTGCGCCGAGCCGCGCACCAGCCCCATGAGGGTGGGCAGGGTCTCGATGTCCTCGCGGTGGATCTCCACCAGCTTCAGCCGGCCGGGCTGCTCCGGCGGCAGGGCGCGCTCCACGGCGGCGTGGGCGGCCTTCACCAGGGAGCTCTTGCCCATGCCGCGCGCGCCCCAGAGCAGCGCGTTGTTGGCCGGAAGGCCGGTGGCGAAGCGGCGGGTGTTGTCCACGAGCTGGTCGCGCATCCGGTCGATGCCTTGCAGCAGGTCCATCTCGACGCGGTTCACTCGCGGCACCGGCTCGAAGCGCGGCGGCTCGGTCTGCCACACGAAGGCGTCCGCGGTGTCGAAGCCGGGCGCGGGCACCGGCGGCGGCGCGAGGCGGTCGAGGGCGGCGGCGATGCGCTCAAGGAGCGCCAGCGTTGCGGAATTGGCGGTCGTATCCGTCTGTTCGGGCATGTTTTCCTCCCCGTCGACCCGATAGAGCGCGCCCGGTTGGCGGGCAAGGCAGCAGGCGCGTGGCTTTTCATCAAGCCATGCCTGCGCTGCATGGGAGCAGCCTGCCCGGCGTTGCCTGTGTCCTCCGCGCATCAATGCGGGGACGGAATGTGCATTGCGGCAATCCTGCCTTAACTTTTCCGCATCAGGCTGAGAGCACTGGGGTGATCGGGGCGAGCCGGACCCACGGTGCGCGCGAAGGCCACAAGCCTGCGCGAGCGCCGGAGGCGGGGGATCGGTTTAACGCGAAGGGCGATGCGGTGGTGATCCGTCACCATCGGTGCTGCCCTTTCTGAGAGCAATTGCCGGAGAGGCCGATGCGACCCAAACGACATGCGCCCGCCGCAGTCCTCACTTCCGCCGTGCTGCTGGCGGGCGCGGCCCACGCGCAGGATGCGGTGACCGCGAAGACCACGCTGAACGCGGACGGCACCACCTCCATGACCTATGCGAACAGCCTGTCGGATCTCTCCACCCAGGTGGGGCTCGACATGTCCGCGGCCAAGACGAGCGTGGTCCCGGCGCAGGCGGCAGGCGCCGACACTGTGAGCGGCAAGGCCTTCGCCAAGGTGACCCTGGATGCGCTGCCGGACTGGCTGCTGTGGCAGAAGGGCTCGGTGAACGTGGCGGTGAGCCCCACCGAGGAAGAGAGCAAGCTCGGCACCACCCTCTCGCGCAGCTGGACGGTCAACGACGGCCTGAAGGCGGAGCTTTCCGACACCTACCAGGTGGGCCGCACCGGCACCGCCAATGGCTGGCAGATGGACAAGAAGCTGAGCGTGACCGGCCTTTCCACCGACACCACGCTTTCTGTCGGCGCGCGGATGACCGACGAGGCCCAGCGGCTGCTGCCGAGCCTCAGCGCGCAGCAGAAGGTGCTGGGCGGCCTCAACGTCACCACCACGGTGGCGGACACGGGCAGCGACATCAACAAGAGCATCACCGCCGGCTTCTCCCACCGCTGGTGAGGGCCGCGCTGGCGGGTGCGGGGAGGGCGGTGATTGTCCTGCCGGCCGCGACGGCGGGCTTGAGAGCGCGGCGCGCTTCCCCGCCCGGCCTTAGCGCCAGAGAATGGCCGCGAGGAACCGCCCGGCCACCAGCAGCAGGAAGACGCCGAAGCCGATCTCCAGGTGCCGGCGGCTCAGCCGGTGGGCGAGCCGCGCGCCCATGGGGGCGAACATGGCGGCGAGCGGCGCCATCAGCACGAAGCCCAGCACCGAAACATAGCCGAGCGACAGCGGCGGCAGCTCCGAAAGGTGCGGCCAGCCCGCCACCGCATAGCCGATGACACCGGGCAGCGGGATGAAGATGCCGATGCCGGCCGAGGTGCCAACCGCCGCGTGGATCGGCACCCCGTAGAGCAGCAGGATGTTGGTGGCGATGCCGCCCCCGGAGATGCCGACCAGGGACGAGGCGAGGCCGATCCCGAAGCCATAGGCCCCCATGGCGCGCGAGTCCGGCAGCGTGTCGGCGATGCGGATGTCGTTGCGCCCCATGAGGCTCTTCAGCCCCAGCATGCCGACCACCACCACGAACACCGCCTGCAGCACCCAGCCTGGCACCCAGGCGGCGATGGCGCTGCCCGTGAGGATGCCGACGATGGCCGGCACCCGCCAACGCTTCACTACGCCCGGCAGCACCGCGCCCTTCTTCCTGTGCGCGCGATAGGAGGTGATGGCGGTGGGAATGATGATGGCGAGGGAGGTGCCCACGCAGAGCTGCATGCGGACGCTCTCCTCCACCCCCATCACCCCGAACACCTCGTAGAGCACGGGCACCATGACGCCGCCGCCGCCCACGCCGAACAGGCCGGCGATGATGCCGGTGAGGACGCCGCCGGCAAGCAGGGCGAGGCACAGGGTGGCGAGTTCGCCCCAGGGGATGGACGAGAGCACGCGGAACCTCCTTGGCGCGTCGGCGGGCCGGGCGCGGGCCGGCTCGCGAAGAACCATCGGGACGACGGATGGCCGGAGCGCTTCATCGTGCCGGCGTCCGGCGGGATTTCGCCGGGGCGGGAAAGGAAGGTCCCGGTCAGGGGAAGGGGCCGCGCCGGGACAGAGGGGATTCCACGGGCGCGGCAGGTGGAAGAAGGCCTGTGTGCGCCAGTTCGGCGGCCCTGTCCAGGCCCCCCGGCGGCGCGGGTCCGTGCCGTCGGCGCTTCGGTTTTCGCTCGGCGCAGCATGGGTTTCGCCCCCAGCGCCGCGCGGGCTTGGTCAAAGGCTCGGGAGCCAGGCTCAGGCCGCGGCGAGGTCTCGGCGCCGGACGTGGTCCACCGCTTCGCGCAGCACGGCGAGCCCCGCACCCGGCTTCACGGATTCGGTGGCAAGGTGCCGCCGGTAGAGGCGCGAGCCCCGCCGGCCGCCGAACAGCCCCAGCATGTGGCGGGTGATGTCCGACAGGCGGCCGCCGGCTTCGAGGTGCGCGGCCACATAGGGCTCGAACGTGTCGAGGGCGGCATAGGTGTCGGCCGCCGGGGCGGGGGTGCCGTAGAGGCGCGGGTCCACCTCATGCAGCAGCTCCGGCTCGTGGTAGGCGGCGCGGCCGAGCATGATGCCGTCCAGCCCGGTGGCTGCGGCAAGGCCAGCCTCGATGCTGCCGATGCCGCCGTTGAGCACGATGGGCACATGGGGCAGGCGCTGCTTGAGCCGGCGCACGCGGTCGTAGTCGAGGGGCGGGATGTCCCGGTTCTCGCGTGGGGAAAGGCCCTTCAGCCACGCCTTGCGGGCATGGACGACGAGGGCGTCCGTGCCGGCCGCGATCACCGCGTCGGCGAGCTGGTCCAGCGCTTCCTCGGGGTCCTGTTCGTCCACGCCGATGCGGCACTTGACGGTGACGGGAATGGCGACGGCCGCCTTCATGGCGGCGACGCACTCACCCACCAGGGCCGGCGTGCGCATGAGGCAGGCGCCGAAATTGCCGCCCTGCACGCGGTCGGAGGGGCAGCCCACGTTGAGGTTGATCTCGTCATAGCCGAAATCGGCGCAGATGCGCGCCGCCTGCGCAAGCTGGGCGGGATCGCTGCCGCCGAGCTGCACCGCCACGGGGTGCTCCGGCGCATTGAACCCCAGCAGCCGCTCGCGGTCGCCATGGATGATGGCCGGCGCCGTCACCATTTCCGTATAGAGCCGCGCATGGCGCGAGAAGGTGCGGTGGAAGGCGCGGCAATGCCTGTCGGTCCAGTCCAGCATGGGCGCAACGGAGAAGCGCAGGCTCTTGGGATCCAAAGGCAAAATTGGGAAGCTCCGCTTCGGGCCCGGCGGGTCGCGCGCCACTGCCCTTGAATGTCTGCCGTCCGGCAGTTCGGTCCTCAGCGGCCGTGCCGTGCCGGGGGATGGTGATCGTCCACGCCACCATATCAGGCGGCACGGAAGCCGCTCAACCGGCGGTGCCGGGCGATTTCCCGGTGCCTTAATCCGCTGGCGAGGCCTCCTCGGCCGCCGCGGAGGATGAGACGGTGGCATTGGGGTCTCCGGGCTCCGTCTCCCAGGCGAGGCCGGGGATGGCGACGATGCGCCGCCCGCGCCCATCCTGCCGGCAGACGATGACCTGGCGCTCCTCCATGTAGGCGATGAGGCGCCGCGCCCGCCCCGGCGAGCGGCTGCCGTAGGCGCGGGCCACCTCGGAATCGGAGGGGCAGGGGCGGTGGTCGAACGCCGCGCGGGCGAGGGAGAGGAACACGCCCTGCATGTCCTCCGGCAGGGCCGCGGCCATGCCCAGGACTTCCGCCCAGGGAGAATCCTCCGCTTCCGCCTCGGCGAGGTCGATGCCCGCATGGGCCACCGCCAGCCTTCGGCGGAAGGCGGAGAGGGAGAGCGCGTCGCTGCCCAGGCGACGGATGCGGCAGCGCACCAGGAAATCCTGGTAGAGCACGGCGATGGAGCGGAAGCCGGCGTCACTTTCGGCCAGGATCTCGCGGAGCGCGGAATCGATGGCCGCCTCGCGCTGCTCGGGCGTCAGCGCCGGCGCCACGTGGGCGGGCGCCACCGGCGGGGCTCCGGAGTGAGTGGGGGCGCCATGGCCCGACGGGTCGGGGAGGGGCGGCTGCCCGGCGGGTATGCCGCGGGCGAGCTGGGCCAGCACATCGGCGGTGGGGGCCACCGAAGGCGCCCGGCGCGGGATCAGGGTGCGGATCTCGTCGGCGCCGGGGGTGAAGATGAGGTCGTGGGCGTCTTCCGCGGCGGCGGGCTCGGGCAGGGGCAGCAGCCGGGGGCTGGTGGAGCGCGCCTGGGTTTCCACCGCGCCGATGCGCACCGGCAGCGGGCGCCGGGCCAATGCCGGCCCAAGGGCCACGAAATTGCCGCTCTCCAGGTCGCGGAACATTTCCGCCTGCCGGCGCTCCATGCCCAGCAGGTCGGCGGCGCGGGCCATGTCGATGTCGAGGAAGGTGCGGCCCATGAGGAAGTTGGAGGCTTCCGCCGCCACGTTCTTTGCGAGCTTGGCGAGGCGCTGGGTGGCGATGACGCCGGCCAGCCCGCGCTTGCGCCCGCGGCACATGAGGTTGGTCATGGCCCCGAGGGAGACCTTGCGCGCCTCGTCGGAAACCTCGCCGGCGGCGGCGGGGGCGAACAGCTGCGCCTCGTCCACCACCACCAGCAGCGGATACCACATGTCGCGCTCGGCATCGAACAGGCCGCCCAGGAAGGCGGCGGCGGCGCGCATCTGCTGCTCGCTGTCCAGTCCTTCGAGGTTCAGCACCACGGAAACGCGATGCTGCCGCACGCGGGCGGCGATACGCTGCAGGTCCGCCTCGCCCCGCTGGGCGTCCACCACCACGTGGCCGTAGCGATCCGCGAGGGTGACGAAATCGCCCTCGGGGTCGATGACGGCCTGCTGAACCCAGGGCGCGCTCTGCTCCAGGAGCCGGCGCAGCAGGTGCGATTTTCCGGAGCCGGAATTGCCTTGCACCAGCAGGCGCGTGGCCAGCAGTTCCTCGAGGTCCATCACGGCCGTGCCCCCGCCGGAGCGGGTGCCGAGGTCGATGGACACCTTCGTGGGCGTCGTCATCGCGGCGCCCACCCAGTGTGGACAGGGCAGGAAATCATGCCCGCACTCATATCAATTCGCGGCGCGAGTTCAACCACGCCGCTGCCCGCCGGTGGATAGCGGGGCCGGCACCGGGCGGTCGCGCTGCACCTGGAGATGAGGCGTCGCATACACACATATGATTGTCCCGCGCGGAGGGGCGGGACACCATCCGCACGGGCCAGAGGCGGGGCGCCCGCCGGTCCATTTCAACGGAGACGCACCATGAAACGATCAGGTTCCGCCGTCTGGACGGGGGGCTTCGCCCAGGGCTCGGGCACCATTTCCACCATCAGCGGCGCGCTCGCCGCAGCGCCCTACAGCGTCAGCAGCCGGTTCGAGGATCGGCCCGGCACCAATCCCGAGGAACTGATCGGCGCCGCGCACGCGGGCTGCTTCTCCATGGCGTTCGCGCTCATCCTCGGCGAGGCGGGCTTCACGCCCGAGCGCATCGAGACCGAGGCGGACGTCACCCTCACCAAGGGGGCCGACGGCTTCTCCATCTCCGCCGTCCATCTCACCCTGCGCGCAAAGATCGCGAACCTCGACGAGGCGCGTTTCCGCGAGCTGGCGGACAAGGCCAAGGCTTCCTGCCCGGTCTCCAAGGTGCTCAATGCCCGGATCAGCCTCGATGCCACGCTGACGGCCTGAGCGGGGAGGCGGCGCCGCCGACGCGGCGGGGGCGCGCCTTCAGGCGAGCATGCCCTGAGTGCGCAGCCAGGTTTCGTACCAGCCGGGCCATTGCGCGGTCGCCGTGCCCGGCCGGCCCATGCCGAAGCCGTGTCCGCCGCTCGGCATCAGGTGCGCCTCGGCCGGCACGCCGGCGCGGGCGCAGGCCTCGGCCATGATCACCGTGTTCTGCGGACTGGAGATGGGGTCGTCCTCCGCCTGGACCAGGAAGAAGGGAGGGTCCCCGGCCGCCACATGGGTCTGCACCGACCATTCCGCGCTCTGCCGGGGTGTCGGGTGATCGCCGATCAGGCGCCGCCGGGTCGAGGTGTGGTCGTAGGGTGGCTCCAGGGTGATGACGGGATAGATAAGTGCGGCGGCTGCCGGCCGTGCCGGCACATTGTCCGCGGAGTCTATTGGCGCGTGGGATTGGAAGGCGAAGCGGGTGGCGGTGAGGCCCAGCAGGTGGCCCCCCGCAGAAAAGCCGAGCACGCCGATCCGGGCGGGATCGCGCCCGCTTCCGGCGGCATCGGCGCGGATCAGGCGCAGGGCTCTCTGGGCGTCCTGAAGCGGGGCGCGTGGGCCGTCTCTCCATCCCTCCCCCGGTAGCCGGTAGACAAGGATGAAGGCCGTGATGCCGCGCGCCGCCAGCCAGCGGGCCGCCGGGCGCGCCTCCTTGTCCATCTGGATCTGCCGGTAGCCGCCGCCGGCCGCCACCAGCACCGCTCCGCCGCCGGGCCGCGCCGGCCGGTGCACCTCCAGCATGGGAAAGGCGATGTTGCTCAGCGCCCCGTTTTGACCCACCTTCGGTGGTCCGGAAGGGCCGCCCCCGCCCGGCGGTACCCCCGGCCAGAGGGGCATGGTGTCGGTCGTGTCGGGCCCAGTGCTCGCTCTCTCCGGAGGGGACGCCCAGGCGCCTCCCGAGCCGAGGGCCGCGATGGCCATCATCAGTGCGCGGCGGTGGATCACCTGCATATCTCCTCTGCTCGCGGCCGCCCGTGCGGAAGGCGACGCTCATGCGAGGCCGTGTATCCGGATTTGAGAGACATGCGTCGGTTTACCCGACTCGGCGATGAAACGGAGCGACCGGCATGCTTCACCCGCCGCCGCCCCCCCGGGGAGGCAGGCCGCAATCGGGCGATTCTGGCGTGGGCGCCGGGGGAACCCGTCCATATGCGGCGTGCCCGTGGCGCGTGCGTGTCGGCGGCATGGTCGGCAAAGGATTGTTAACGTTAAGTTTTGGTAACGGAGGAGCCGCCTGCGTCGCGGCTGGACAAGGGGCCGCGGCTCGTTCAATCACAAATGTCTTGCAATCGCCGGGCGACCGCCTAAAAAAATGATCCAACCTGGATTGGTCGGGCTGGCGGGAGCGGGTGATGCAAAACCGGATATTGCCGTATGCGCACCTTATGGACGAGATCCAAAAGAAGGAGCTCGGCCCGTTCAGTCATTTCCTCGATGGCATCTGGCGGCATTTTTCGGCGTCTGCTGCGAGTACGCTCGCCATTGCCGGTCTGTGGGCGCTGATCGAAGGCGGGTTCGCCGTCTACATGATGCCGGTGAGCGTTCTGGTGACGCAGATGGCGAGCGGCCTCTATGGCCTGCGCGCTTGGCGTGAGTCCGAGCGGCGCAAGCGCGTCTACGACGGCAACTCCTGCCAGGATTATCTGCGTGCTCTGGAGCAGCGCGCCCGTGGCGTGATCGCGTCCCAGCGCGGCTCGGTCTGGATCGTCATGGACCCCGACAGCCTCGACAAGGTCTCTCAGATCCGCGTGATGAGCGAGCGGGAGTACCAGCAGTTTCGCGCCCAGGGGATCGCTTCCGGCCGTCCGCTGGACGAGGTGCGCATCCGCCAGGGCTCGCTGGGCCTCACCCAGGTGCGTGATGGGCGCGAGCACGCGCCGCAGGAAGTGGATATCCTCACCGGTCGCATCAAGATGCGCCCAAGCTCCGGGCGAATCGAGCGCTGGAGCAAGGAGAGTGAGGAGTATGCCCGCGGCCTTCAGCGCGCCCCTCAGCGGCGTGCCGGAGCGGAGGGGGCGAAGTCCGTGGGCGCTTCTTCTGCGGGACTTTAGCTTTCGGCCAACTGGCGTGCGCTGCCAAGAGGCGTGACAGCCGATTCGCTGCATCTTTTGGGCTGCGAATCGCCGTGAGTCTCCAATTCCCCGAGTCGGCCAGGGTCCCGTTTACGCGGGGCTTTTCGCGTTTTCGAGCGAGGCACGGAATAACGTCCGCCATGCGTCAAGCGGCGTTATCCCCAGAACGGATCCATTCCCTCGGCGGACGCCCATGCCTTCGCGAGGGGGCTTTGCAGCCCGGGCTTCCTCTGGCCTGGAGCGGCTCGGCCCGTGGGATGCGGCGCGCTGGGCGTGGGTGTCGGCAGATTGTCGTTTGCGAAGCGGCGCCCGGTGCAGGAAAATAGCGAAGCACGTCGCCGCGGCGGCACAGCCAACGGGTCCCGTCACGTGAGCACACGTTTCCTTTCCGTCCTTCTGCTGGCGGCCTGCGCTGTGGTGGGCACCGTCGCGTCGCGTCCGGCATCGGCCCAGAGCGCGTTCCAGACCCATGTGCCGGCCGCCATCCTGGTGGACTTCGAGACCGGAACCATTCTTTACGAGAAGGATGCGGACCGGCAGTTTCAGCCCGCAAGCCTCGTCAAGGTGATGACCGCCGCGGTGGTGTTCGGCCAGATCAAGGCGGGCAAGATCACGCCCGACACGCCCTTTGTCGTCAGCGTCAATGCCTGGCGCCGGGGCGGCGGCCCCTCGGGTGGTGCGGCCATGTTCGCGGAGGTGAACAAGCCGGTGCGGGTGGAGGATCTGGTGGCGGGCGCGGTGGTCGTCTCCGGCAATGACGCCGCCATCGCTCTGGCCGAGGGCATCTCCGGCACGGAAGGCCAGTTCGCGGTGCTCATGAACGACACGGCGAAGTCCATCGGCATGACGAACAGCGATTTCCGCAATGCCACGGGTTTCGCCGATCCCGCCCAGCTCACCACCGCCCGCGATCTCGCGACCCTGGCGCAGCACGTGATCCGCGCCTATCCCCAGCAGTACGCGGTGTTTGCGCTGCCGGGCATCGACTGGAGCAAGATCAAGCAGCGGAACCGAAATCCCTTGTTGAACGCCGGCGTGGGCGCGGACGGGCTGCAGGTGGGGTGGCTGAAGGACGTGGGCTACAACCTGCTCGGTTCGGCCGTGCAGAACGGGCAGCGCCTCGTGGTGGCCGTGCTCGGCGCCAAGACTGAGAAGGAGCGCATGGACGAGGCCCGCAAGCTGCTCGAATGGGGCTTCCAGTCGTTCCAGCAGCGCGAGATCTTCGCCGATGGCGCGGAGGTCGGGCGGGCCCAGGTGTTCGGCGGGGCCGGCGGCTCTGTGGGGCTGGTGGCCAAGGGGCCGGTGCGCCTGCTCACCTCCCGCCGCGGGGGCGAGAAGGTCACCGCCCGCGTCACTTATGTCGGGCCGCTACGGGCGCCGGTCGTGCCGGGCACGCAGGTGGGGCAGATGGAGGTGACGCGCGGCGACATCAAGGTGCTGGACGTGCCGCTCTACACCGCCGCGGAGGTGCCGGTGGGCACGCTTTGGGACCGGGCGCTCGACGGCGGCATGACCTTCATCGGGGATTCCACGCGGGATCTCGTGGCGAAGGCGTTCGCGAAGCTGCATAAGTGACGGCCCGAAGCCTCAGGGACCGCGCCATGCTTCATTCCTCCCGCCCGCGCGGCTGGTTCATCACCCTGGAAGGCGGGGAGGGCACGGGCAAGTCGACCCAGGCGCGCCTCCTCGCGGAACATCTGCGCGCGCGCGGTCGCAGGGTGGTGGAAACGCGCGAGCCGGGCGGCTCCTCGGGGGCCGAGGCGGTGCGACATGTCCTGCTCTCCGGCGCCGCAGAGCCCCTGGGCCCGCGGGTGGAGGCGCTGCTGTTCGCGGCGGCGCGGGCCGACCATGTGGACACCCTCATCGCGCCCGCGCTGGCGGAGGGAGCGGTGGTGGTGTGCGATCGCTTCATTGATTCGACCCGCGTCTACCAGGGCGCCGTCGGCCGGGTAGAGGAGGAGCTGCTGCGCGCGCTGGAGCGCGTGTGCGTCCGCACGCGGCCCGACCTGACCCTGGTGCTCGACGTGCCGCCCGACATCGGGCTGGCGCGTGCCTCCGCGCGCGGCAAGGGGGCGGTGGCAGATCGTTTCGAGAAGGAGGGCCTTGCCTATCATACTGCGGTGCGCGACGCTTTCCTCGCCCTTGCCGCTGACGATCCCGCCCGCTGCGCGGTGGTGGATGCCACCCCGACGGCAGAGACCGTGGCCGCGCGTGTTGCCGCGCTGGTGGATGCACGCCTCGCTGCCGTTCCGGTGCCGGAGGCTTACCGATGAGCGAGGGGCCGGCGGGAGACATCCTGCCCGAGGCGCCGCATCCGCGTAGCCAGGATCGCCTGTTCGGCCACGGCACGGTGGCGGCCGACCTCGCTGCCGACTGGCGCGCCGGGCGCCTGCCCCATGCGCTGCTGCTGGGCGGGCCCGAAGGCGTGGGCAAGGCGACGCTGGCCTATCGGCTCGCCCGCGCGGTGCTGGCGGGGCCGGAGGCGGCCGGGGGGCCGCTGGCGCTTGATGTGCCGGCCAACCATCCGGTGTTCCGGCAGGTGGCGTCCTTCACCCATCCCGACCTGCTGGTGCTGCGCCGTGTGCCCGAGGCGGGAGAGGAGAAGATCCCCACGGTGATTCCGGCAGAAATGGTGCGTCGGGTGCGCGCCTTCTTCGGCGCCACGGCGGCCGGCGGCGGCTGGCGGGTCTGCATCGTGGACACGGTGGACGAGCTCAACGCCTTTGGCGCCAACGCGCTGCTGAAGACGCTGGAGGAGCCGCCGCCGCGCGCGCTGTTCCTCCTTATTTCCCACGCGCCGGGGCGGGTTCTGCCCACCATTCGCTCGCGCACGCGGCTGGTGCGGATGCGCCCTCTGGCGACAGAGGAGGTGCTGGCGGCGCTGGACCATCTGCGCAGCCAAGGGGTGGAGATGGACCCGGCGCTGCTGCCTTCGGCGGCGGAAGCGAGCCAGGGCAGCGTGCGGCGCGCCGTGGTGCTGGCGCGGGGCGAGGGCATGGAGGTGCGCGCCGCCACCCTGCGCGCTCTCGAACAGCTTCCTGCGCCCAGGGCCGAGGAGCTGCACGCCCTCGGCGCGCGCCTTCAGGGCGACAGGGGCGACGGGCTCGCCCTGTTTTCCGAGGCGGTCAGCGACTACATCGCCGCCCGTGCCACCGGTGGGGGCGAGGCGCGCCATCGCCTTGTCCGGCTGGGCGAGGTGTGGGAGAAGGTCAGGCGCAGCGTGATCGAGGCCGATGTGTTCAACCTCGATCGCAAGGCGCTTGTGTTCCGCATCTTTGCCGACCTCTCCGAAGCCGTGCGCTGAGACTGGCGCCTCGGCCGGATCGTGGCCGGCATCTCCGTTCGAGCCGCCTCCGAGCCGTCAAAGAGCCGCCCATGCCGACGAAGCCGCCGTTCTACATCACCACCGCCATCGCCTATCCCAATGGCGTGCCGCACATGGGCCACGCCTATGAGGCGATCGCGAGCGACTGTATCGCCCGCTTCATGCGGCTCGACGGCTATGACGTGCGCTTCCTCACCGGCACCGACGAGCACGGCATCAAGATGCTCCAGACCGCGCAGAAGGCCGGCCTGACCCCGCGCGAGCTGGTGGAGCGCAACGTGCCGCGCTTCCAGGCCATGGTGGAGACCTTCGGTCTCTCCAACGACGACTTCATCCGCACCACCCAGGAGCGGCACTATGCGTCCGCCCAGGCCATCTGGGCGAAGATGGAAGCCAACGGCGACATCTACAAATCCACCTATTCCGGCTGGTACTCGGTCCGCGACGAGGCGTATTACGCCGAGGACGAGACCGTGCTGAACGCCGATGGCGTGCGCCTCGGCCCCCAGGGCACGCCGGTGGAGTGGGTGGAGGAGGAGAGCTACTTCTTCCGCCTCTCGGCCTACCAGGACCGCCTGCTCGCCTATTATGCGGAAAACCCCGGCTTCATCATGCCGGAGGCGCGCCGCAACGAGGTGGTGAGCTTCGTTTCCGGCGGCCTGCAGGATCTCTCTATCTCCCGCACCACGTTCGACTGGGGCATCCCGGTGCCGGGCGATCCCAAGCACATCATGTACGTGTGGGTGGACGCGCTCACCAATTACATCACCGCGCTCGGCTATCCCGACACGGACGACGACCTCTTCAAGCGCTACTGGCCGGCGAACCTGCACGTCATCGGCAAGGACATCATCCGTTTCCACGCGGTCTACTGGCCGGCGTTCCTGTGGTCGGCGGGGCTGGAGGCGCCGCGGCGCGTGTTCGGCCACGGCTTCCTCTTCAACCGCGGGGAGAAGATGTCGAAGTCGGTGGGCAACGTCATCGATCCGTTCGACCTCGCGAGCACCTACGGTGTGGACGCCATCCGCTATTTCTTCCTGCGCGAGGTGTCGTTCGGCCAGGACGGCTCCTACAGCCACGAGGCGATCGTGGCGCGCATGAACGCGGATCTCGCCAACGACCTCGGCAACCTCGCCCAGCGCTCCCTGTCCATGATCGCCAAGAACCTCGACGGCGTGGTGCCGGAGCCGGGGCCGCTGCTGGCCGACGACGAGGTGATCCTCGCCCAGGCCGACGGCATGCTGGAGAAGGCGCGAGAGGCCATGGCGGCCCAGGCCGTGCACCAGTATCTCAACGCCGTGTGGGCGGTGGTGGCGGATGCCAACCGCTATTTCGCGGCCCAGGCCCCCTGGGCCCTGCGCAAGACCGACCCCGCCCGCATGGCCACCGTCCTGTGGGTGACGGCGGAGGTGATCCGCGAAGTGGGGCTCCTGGTGCAGCCGGTGATGCCGCAGAGCGCCGCCAAGCTGCTCGACCTCGTGGCCGTGCCGGCGGAGGAGCGCGGCTTCGAGCGGCTGGGGCCGGAGAACCGCCTGCCGGCGGGCCGCAGCCTGCCGACCCCCGTGGGCGTCTTCCCCCGCTATGTGGAGCCGGAGGCGGCGCAGTCCTGAGGCCAGGGGCCTTGTGCGTGGCGCGCGGGCTTCCGGTGAAGTCCGCGGTGTCCGCGCAAAACCCGCCCGGCGCCGGTCAGGGATCGGCGCCGATGGCATGGGCCGCCCCGCTCTGCGGGGCCGGCCTTCAGCGGCGTGACGCCGCGCGTTTCAGCGGGTGAGGCGGTCGATGACCTCCGTCAGCCGCTCGTCGGTGGCGCCATAGGCGGCGATGGCGCCCTCGATATCGCTCGCCTGGAGCTTGCGCCCCAGTTCGCGGCCCGAGGTGCGGATGGCCGCGAGGGCGGGCGCCAGCGCATCGCGCAGACCCGGCGGCAGGTCGCGCTCGGCGCCGAGCGGCGGGTTGTCGTAGGCGCGGTCGGCGCGGGCACCCACCAGGCACTGGGCGAGCGCCCCGCGCCACGCGGAAAGCTCGGCGGCGAAGGTGCGCGGCGTGTTGGCGTGGCTGCCGTCGGTGTCGAGCTCGCCCAGCACGGTCATGGCGGCGTCCTGGGCCTTGGCCAACAGTGCACCGGACGAATCGCCGTCCGCCTTGTTCTGGGCGGCGAGCCGCGCCACCTCGGACAGGGAGGCGGCGATGGAGTTGGTCGCGGTCTTCTGCTCGCCCAAGGCCTGGCTGATGCTCTCGATGCGCTCGGTGGCGGAGCCCACGCGCTCGGAGACGAGATCCATGTTGCGGGAAACCTCGTTGAAGGCGCGGGTGCCGCTTTCCACCCGTCCGCCGCCCGCCGCGACCGCCTGCGACACGGCGGCGAGCACCTGGTTCAGCTCCGCGAGCTTGGCGGCGATACCGGCTGTCGTGCGGGCGGTCTGCTCCGAAAGCGCCTTCACCTCGGATGCCACCACCCCGAAGCCGAGCCCCGCCGCGCCGGCGCGGGCGGCCTCGATGGTGGCGTTGAGCGAAAGCAGCTTGGTCTGCTTGGAGATGGTGTCGATGTCGCGCGCCATCGCGCCGATGGCGCGGATGGCGCCGGTGAGCTGATCGGTGCGGGACTGGATGTCGGTGAAGGCGGAGGCGATCTCGCCGATGGCGCCGGCCGCCTGGGCCGCCTGGGAGACCGTCTGCGAGACGATGCGGGCGGCGTCGGTGGACTGGTCCTGGGTCACGGCGGCGGCCTGGGCGATGTTGTCGGTGGTGCGCGCCAGCTCTTCCACCGCGCTGGAGATGGCGACGCTCTCGCCCGAAAGGCGCTGGGCATTGCCACTGCCCCATGCCAGCAGGCAGCTGAGATCCCCCAGCAGCCGCGCGGCGTCGGCGACACCGGTGGCAAGAGCCGAGGGGCGCCGGATGCCGGCTTCCGCCAGCAGCCCGGCCGCCGCGGCGGTCATCGTGATCGGCTCATCCCTGTAGGCGTCCATGTCCGGCCTCCCCCTGCGGGCAATGTATTTCGTCCCAGGAATGAAATTTTCCGTCAATTATCGACTGTTGTCATTCCCGCCGACAGCTTGCTTCGGCAGGCGGCGGCCTGTCCATTGCCGTGTGTGCCGAAATGGGGGGGCGCCGGTGCCGTCGGCGGGGAAGGGCCGGCGGGGACAATGGGGGCGGGCGTGATCCGGCGGCGCCATCGTCGGCGCATGCGGGGCATTTTCGCAATTCAATCAGAGGCGAAAATGCTCTACGGTGCCCCGGCCCGGCCAGACGGTGCCAGGGCACTCAGGGGAGGCTCCGGGAGCATTGCCGATGACGAGGCTGAAAGGGTTATGTGGACTCGCGGCAGTGCTGCTGTTGACGGCCTGTTCGGGCGACCGCGGCGGCCAGCCGCAGGCGACCTATGACCCCATCCCCCCCATGATGCCGGCAGAGGCGCCGCCTCCGGTCGCGCCGGAAGTGCCGCGCATCGAGGTGCGGCTGCAGGGCGCGGATGCGACCCTGGTGCGCGGGCGTCTTGCCACCGCGCGGCGCGCGCGCGGCTATGCCATCACGGTGGACCAGCCCTCTCAGCTCGTGGCCGAGAAGCGCCTGCCGCCGGACGAGGCCCTGAAGCGCACCAATGGCGCGTCCTCCAACGCCGCCTTCCGCCTCGATTACATCTTCAACACCTCGGGCGGGGCAGTGACGGTCTCGCTGGAAGCGTCCATCGTCGCCAATCCGGGCAGCCCCGGCGAGGTGGTGCGGGCCATCGCCATGCCCGGCCCCGATGCCGATGCCCTCAAGAAAGAAATCTCCGACTCGGTCTGAGCGGACGGGCCCCGGCCTCAGCGCCGGGGCGTTCCCGCGATGCGCTCCGCCACGATCACGGTGGCGAGCGCCGCGATGGATTTCAGCACCGCGCCCAGGATGAAGGGCAGGAACGCGTTCTCGAACGCCGGCACGATTCCGCTCTTGGTGGCGATCCAGCCGGCTCCCATCGTCATCAGCGCCAGATGGCCGAAAGCGATGGCCGCGAACAGTTGTAGCGGCCGCAGCTGGGCCCAATATTGCTGGGCGGCGCCCACGCCCACCGCCACCACCACGAAGCCCGCGATGAAGCCGCCGGACGCCCCGGACAGCACCTGCCATCCGCTGGCGCCATTGGCGAACACCGGCACGCCGGCGACCCCGAGCCCCACATAGGCCACCGCCACCAGGGACGAGAGCTGCCAGCCCATCAGCGCCGCGAGCGTCAGCACCACATAGCTCTGCAGCGTGATGGGCACGGGCTGCATGGGAATGGTGATCTGCGCGCTCCAGGCCAGCAGCGCCACCGAGATGACCACCAGCGCCAGCGCCCAGGGCGGGGAGGCTTCCGCGAGGCGCAGGAAAGCGGGGCGGAAGGGCGGCACGGCGGGGCTCCTGCAGGCGAATCGCGGCCGGCATCCTCGCATGGCCTCCGGCGCCTGTCGCGGCTGCTCGACGGCGCGCGGCGTTGGGCTTAAGGGAGGGGCAGCTTACCGATATCCGTGACCGCGCTATGCTCGTCGACAGCCATTGCCATCTCGATTTCCCCGATTTCTCCGCGGAGCTGCCCGATGTGGTGGCGCGGGCGCAGGCGGCCGGGGTGGGCCATCTCGTCACCATCTGCACGCGGGTGCACGCCTTCGAGGCCGTGCGCGCCATCGCCGAGCGGTTCGATGCGGTGAGCTGTTCCGTGGGCACCCACCCGCACAATGCCGCCGACGAGCCCGAGGTGACCACCGCCGACCTGGTGGCCCTCGCCGCCCATCCCAAGGTGGTGGCCATCGGCGAGGTGGGGCTCGACTATTTCTACGACACCTGTCCGCGCGAGGCGCAGGCCCGGGGCTTCCGCACCCACATCGCGGCCGCGCGCGAGACCGGCCTGCCGCTGGTGATCCATGCCCGCGACGCGGACGAGGACACCGCCGCCATCCTGGAGGAAGAGAGCGCCAAGGGGGCTTTCCCTTTCCTGCTGCACTGCTTCACCGCGGGGCCGGAACTGGCGCGGCGGGCGCTGGCGCTCGGGGGCTATGTGTCCTTCTCCGGCGTCATCACCTTCAAGAAGAGCGCGGACCTGCGCGCCATCGCGGCCACCATCCCGGAGGACCGAATCCTGGTGGAGACGGATTCGCCCTACCTCGCGCCCGTGCCCCATCGCGGCCACCGCAACGAGCCCTCGTTCGTGGTGGAAACGGCGCGGGTGCTGGCCGAGGCGCGGGGCGTGAGCGCGGCGCAGGTGGCGGAAGCCACCACGCGCAACTTCCGGCGCCTGTTCACAAAGGCGGTCGTGTGACCGGTCCGGCGCCGGTGAAATGAAGGGGAGGACGCCATGAACCACGATCATTACGCCGACAGCTACATCCGCGGCATCCTGGAGGAGGTGCGGACCGTCGCCATCGTCGGCGCCAGCGCCAACAGCGCGCGGCCGTCCTATTTCGTCATGAAGTACCTCGCGGAGCGCGGCTACCGGGTGTTTCCGGTCAATCCGGGCCAGGCGGGCAAGGAGGTGGCGGGGCTCACTTTCGTCGCCACCCTCGCCGACGTGCCGGAGCCCATCGACATGGTGGACGTGTTCCGGGCGCCTGAGCACCTGCCGGCGGTGTGGGCCGAGGTGTCCGCGCTCTCCCCCTTGCCGAAGGTGCTGTGGATGCAACTCGGCGTGCGCCATGACGAAGTGGCCGCGCAGGCGGAGGCTGCGGGCCTCAAGGTGGTGATGAACCGCTGCCCGAAGATCGAATATGCGCGCCTCTCGGGCGAGATCGGCTGGACGGGGGTGAACTCCCGCACCTTGTCGTCGCGGCGGCCGAAGCGGCTGGGCGAGGGGGTGCAGCGCCTCTCCATCGCCGCGCGCAAGCCGCAGGGGCCCACATCGCGCTGAGGCTTCTTCTTTGAGCGAATGGCGATCCTTTCGCTTGAAAATGCTCTAGAACACGAAAAAAATGTGTTTTCTGATAAATTACATCGGAATATATAACTTACGGCGGCCCTCCGAGGCCTGCACCATGGGAGAGAGCCCCCGATGACCGACGAGATCCGCCCCGAGGCGCCCGTGCACGAGCCAGGTTTCGCGACCCTGGCGATTCACGCCGGCGCCCAGCCGGACCCCACTACCGGCGCCCGCGCGACCCCCATCTACCAGACCACGTCCTTCGTGTTCGACGACGTGGACCACGCGGCGGCGCTGTTCGGCCTTCAGACCTTCGGCAACATCTACACGCGCCTCGGCAACCCCACCAATGCGGTGCTGGAGGAACGGGTGGCGGCGCTGGAAGGCGGCACGGCGGCGCTGGCGGTGGCTTCCGGCCACGCGGCCCAGCACATCGTGTTCCACACCCTGCTGACGCCCGGTGACGAATTCATCGCCTCGCGCAAGCTCTATGGCGGCTCCATCAACCAGTTCAGCCACGCCTTCAAGAGCTTCGGCTGGAATGTGAAATGGGCGGACCCGGACGACCTCTCCACCTTCGAGGCCGCCCTCTCCGACAAGACCAAGGCCATCTTCGTGGAAAGCGTGGCCAATCCGGGCGGCGTGGTGGTGGACATCGCGGCCATCTCCGCCATCGCGAAGAAGGCGGGTGTTCCCCTCATCGTGGACAACACCCTCGCCACGCCCTACCTGTGGCAGCCCATCAAGCACGGTGCCGACATCGTCGTGCACTCGGCCACCAAGTTCCTGGGCGGCCACGGCAATTCGCTCGGCGGCGTGATCGTCGACGCCGGCACCTTCGACTGGTCCGCCTCCGGCCGCTACCCGTTCCTCTCGGCGCCGCGGCCCGAGTACCAGGGCATGGTGCTGCACGAGACCTTCGGCAACTTCGCCTTCGCCATCGCCGCGCGGGCGCTGGGGCTGCGCGATCTCGGGCCGTCGCTGTCGCCCTTCAACGCCTTCCTCATCCTCACGGGCATCGAGACCCTGGGCCTGCGCATGCAGCGCCACAGCGACAATGCCCTGGCGGTGGCGAAGTATCTGGCCGCGCACCCCAAGGTGGAATGGGTGAGCTATCCCGGCCTCGAGAACGACCGCTACCACGCCCTGGCGCAGAAATACCTGCCGAAGGGCGCGGGCGCGGTGTTCACCTTCGGGCTCAAGGGCGGCTACGAGGCCGGCGTGCAGCTGGTCTCGAACGTGGAGCTGTTCTCGCACCTCGCCAACATCGGCGACACGCGCTCGCTCATCATCCATCCCGCCTCCACCACCCACCGCCAGCTCACGGACGAGGCGAAGGTGGTGGCCGGGGCGGGGCCGGAGGTTGTGCGCCTGTCGGTGGGCATCGAGGATGTGGCGGACATCATCGCCGACCTCGAGCAGGCGCTCGCCAAGGTCTGAGCTTCGCCGGGCGGGGCGGGTCGGCATCACGTCCGGTTCCCTCCCGCCTAGCCATCCGAGAGCACCACGCCCTCAGGCAGCGATGCAGGAGGCCTCGTGACCGGGCGATGGAATCGGTCCAGTGATGGTCCAGCCTCAAAGGGGGAAGGGCCCATGGCATCCGCTTTCTTCCATCCCGTCGTCGTGGTGTTCCTGGGGGCGGGCCTCGGCGGAGTGCTGCGCCATTTGGTGAACCTCACCATTCCCAGGCTTCTCGGCGTCGGTTTTCCCTTCGCCACGCTGCTCATCAACGTTAGCGGTAGCCTGCTGATGGGCCTCATCACCGGCTATCTCGCCTTTAGGGATGGCGAGGCCTGGAGCCAGAGCCTGCGGCTGTTCCTCACCACCGGCGTGCTCGGCGGCTACACCACCTTTTCCACATTCTCGCTGGACTTCCTGTTCCTGATGGAGCGCGGAGACACCGGTCTTGCGCTGCTCTACGCGTCGGCCTCGGTGGCGTTCGGCTTCCTGGGCGTGTTCGCGGGCATCTGGGCGGTGCGCATCCTCACGTGATGCGCCATTTCCCGCGCGAGACGTGACGGCGCGCCCGCCATGCACTATTGCCAGACGGAAAGGCGGAACGCCGCCGTGCGAGGATGGGTCCAAGATGGCAGTGGAGCTGAAGACGGTGAGTGAGGACGAGGCGGGCATGCGCCTCGACCGCTGGTTCAAGCTGCATTACCCGGACCTGTCCTTCGGCCACCTCCAGAAGCTGGTGCGGACCGGGCAGGTGCGGGTGGATGGCGGGCGCATCAAGACCTCCACCCGCCTTGATCCCGGCCAGAGCGTGCGCGTGCCGCCCCTCGGCGAGGAGGCGTCGGCGGAGGGCACGGGGCCCGCAGGCGGCGAAAAGGGGGCTTCCGACGGGTCGGCGCCACGCGCCGCATCCAAGGGCGCGGCCAAGGTGAGCCCCAGGGCTGGTGCGAAGGGCAATGACGATCTCACCTTCCTCCGCTCCCTGATCCTCTATGAGGATAAGGACGTGATGGTGCTCAACAAGCCGTTCGGCCTCGCCGTGCAGGGCGGCTCCGGCACCTACCGCCACGTGGACGGCCTGCTGGAGACCATGCGTGACAAGGACGGGCAGCGCCCGCGCCTCGTCCACCGCATCGACAAGGATACGTCCGGCTGCCTCCTGGTGGCGAAGACGCGCCTTGCCGCCTCGGTGCTCGCCAAGAGCTTCCGCTCGCGCGAGGCGCGCAAGGTGTATTGGGCCCTGGTTCCCGGCGTGCCCAAGCCCCGCCAGGGCCGCATCTCCACCTATCTCGCCCGTGACGAGGAGGAGGAGAAGATGCGTGTCGCCCGCCACGGCGAGGACGAGGCGAGCCACGCCATAACCTATTATGCGGTAGTGGATCAGGCGGCGCAGAAGATGAGCTGGCTCTCCCTCAAGCCGGTGACGGGCCGCACCCACCAGCTGCGCGCTCACCTCGCCCATATCGGCCACCCCATCGTGGGTGATCCGAAGTATTTCAACATCGAGAACTGGGAATTGCCCGGCGGGCTCCAGAACAAGCTGCACCTGCTGGCACGGCGGCTGGTCATTCCCCATCCGCGCGGCGAGGGGGTGATCGACGTTTCCGCGCCGCTGCCGCCGCACATGGCGCAGTCCTTCGCCGTCCTCGGCTTCGATGCCAGCCAGTACGACCCCATCCTGGAGGCGCCGGAGGGATGAGGCGCCGGGGGCGCTTGCCCGTGCTTCTCGCGGCGGCGCTGGCGGGGTTGCTTGCGGCGGCTTTGCCGGCGCGGGCGCAGGAGTTGGATATCCTTTCCATCTACCGCGAGCTGCAGGTGGCGCAGCCCAACGGTTTCCCGGCCTACGAGATCGCCCCTTCCCCCGATGGCGGCGTGCGTATCGAAGACGGGCCGCAGGGGGCTTCCCGCGGCCATCCTGCGCTGCTGCTCGACGCCATGGGCGCCTTTCTACGCGTCACCGACGGCGGGGCGGGCGACGACGCCATGGTGACCGAGCTGGCGGCCTGGATCGACCGGGAGGGCTTCCCCCTGGTGGCGCTCAGCGAGCGCGGAGTGCGGCAGGGCGTGCCTTTCGGCGGGCGGCTGCGCTTCTACTCCCGCGCCTCCAGCCGCTGGAACCTCGTGACCGATCGGGTATGGCCGAAGGATCTCGATTTCACCCTGTGTCGGGCGCGGGGCGAGGAGGTCACGGAGGAGACCGCCGGCTGGGACGCGCTCGGCCCCATGGTCGCGCTGCTGCCGAGGGCTGGGACGGACATCGCCGCCTGGTGCGTCGGTGCAAGCCCCGTCGCGGGCACCGGAGCCGCCATCATCTGGGACCGGACGACGGGAACCTTCACGCGCGGGCCGGCGCTGAAGGGGGCGGCGCCATGGGTAGCTGCCGGTCGCGACTGATCCTGCCGCCTGGCCTTGTCGCGGCGCAACGAAAGCATCGATTCGTCTCTCGCGGCGCAATATTGAAAATTTCATTCGACTTTTGTCGGAATTCAGCCTCACTCTTGCCGTGTCGATGGCCACTCCGGGGCGATTTGGGGCCCGCTGCACTTGAAGTGTGCTTCTCTTCGCCTATGGTGCCCGCCCAATGGGTAGCCCGCCGGGTCAATGGGGGCGGCCCGCGATAAACAGTCGCCCGAGGGACACGCACCCATGACACCCCTGCTCGCGCTCGCCCGCGGCATCGATGCGATCAATACGCGCATCGGCAAGATCGCCGCCTGGCTCATCGTTGTCGCCATCTTCGTGTCGGCGATCAACGCCATCGTGCGCAAGCTGTTCGATGTCAGCTCCAATTCGTGGCTGGAGCTGCAATGGGTGCTGTTCGCGGCCGTGTTCCTCCTGTGCGCGTCCTGGACGCTGATCGACAACGAGCACATCCGCATCGACATCGTGAACTCCCACCTCTCCAAGCGCATGCGGGATGGCATCGATATCTTCGGCCACCTGTTCTTTCTGCTCCCGTTCTCCATCCTGCTGCTGTGGACTTCGGTGCCCTTCTTCCTCACCTCTTATGGCATCAATGAGCAGTCGCTGAACGCCGGCGGCCTGCCGCAATGGCCGGCCAAGGCGCTGGTCCCGCTCGGCTTCTTCTTCCTCACGCTGCAGGGCATCTCCGAGCTCATCAAGCGCGTGGCCATCTTCACCGGCCGGATGGAGGACCCCAACGAGGGCACGGGCGGCAGCCATGCGGCGCTCGCCGCCGAGGCGGAGCGCCTGATGGACGGGCAGGCAGAGGCCAATGGGCAGAGCGGGGCGCAGGGCGCCTCTTCGCAGACCGAGCGCTGAGGAACGGAACCATGGCCATCGCTTCGTTCGCGGCCCTGCGCCGCCTCCGCCTCGCGCACATCGGCGTGGTGCTGCTCGCCGCCTTCGCGCTTGTCGCCTTCCTGCCGGATGTCGCCTTCGCGGCCGAGCCCGGCTTCCGCGGCTGGTTCATCCACAACATGGCGCCCATCATGTTCGTGGCGCTGGTGGTGTTCCTGCTGCTGGGCTATCCGGTCGCCTTCTCGCTGGCGGCCAACGGCCTCATCTTCGGCGTCATCGGCATCTGGCTCGGCCTGTTCCGGCCCGATTTCCTCCAGGCGCTGCCCGAGCGCGTCTACGGCACCATGAACAACGAGGTGCTGCTCGCGGTGCCGTTCTTCACCTTCATGGGCCTCATCCTCGAGCGGTCCGGCATGGCGGAGGACCTGCTCGACACCATCGGGCAGGTGTTCGGCTCCATTCGCGGCGGCCTTGCCTATGCGGTCATCTTCGTGGGCGCGCTGCTGGCGGCCACCACCGGCGTGGTAGCGGCTTCCGTGATCTCCATGGGTCTCATCTCTCTGCCCATCATGCTGCGCTACGGCTATGACCGGCGCGTGGCCTCAGGCGTCATCGCCGCCTCCGGCACGCTGGCGCAGATCATCCCGCCGTCCCTCGTGCTCATCGTCATGGCCGACCAGCTCAACCGCTCGGTGGGCGACATGTACGAGGGCGCCTTCGTCCCCGGCCTGCTGCTGGCAGGCCTCTATGCCGTCTACATCTTCATCATCTCCTCCATCTTCCCGCAGGCGGCGCCGGGCCTGCCGCTGGAGGCTCAGACCCTGCGTGTGCAGGGCGAGAAGACCGGCTTCGCCACCCTGCTGGGCGCGCTGACGGCGGCCGGTTTTGCGGTGCTGATCGCCACGGGAGCCCTGCCAGGCCTCACCGCCGGCACGCTGCCGGGCCTCGCCAACACGCTGGTGTGGGGCATCGGCGCGTTCGCGGTGCTTTATTTCATCCTCTCGGGCACCGCGCGGCTGCTCACCGCCTCTCTTTATCTGGTGATGGCGCTCGCCATCGGCCTCTCCATCGCGCTGATGGAAGAATGGGGGCTGAAGTTCGGCTCCGATTATGTGGTGCTCACCATGTCGGCGACGGTGGCGCTCGCCTTCGTCATCGCCGTGGTGAACCGGGTGTTCCGCCTGGGCCTGCTCTCCAAGCTGGCGGAACAGGTGGTGTTCGTGATGGTGCCGCCGCTGGCGCTCATCTTCCTGGTGCTCGGCACCATCTTCATCGGCGTCGCCACCCCCACGGAGGGCGGCGCCATGGGCTCGGTGGGCGCGTTGGCGCTCGCCGCCGCCCGCGGGCGCCTCAAGTTCGACCTGATGCGCCAGGCCACCTATTCCACCGCCAAGCTCTCGGCCTTCGTGCTGTTCATCCTGCTCGGCGCGCGTGTGTTCTCGCTCACCTTCTACGGCGTGGACGGCCACAAGTGGGTGGAAGAGCTGCTGGTGTCGCTGCCCGGTGGCCAGACCGGCTTCCTGATCGCGGTGAACCTGCTGGTGTTCGTGCTGGCCTTCTTCCTCGATTACTTCGAGCTGGCCTTCATCATCATCCCGCTGCTGGGGCCGGCGGCGGACAAGCTCGGCATCGATCTCATCTGGTTCGGCGTGATGCTGGCGGTGAACATGCAGACTTCCTTCATGCACCCGCCATTCGGCTTCGCCCTGTTCTTCCTGCGCTCGGTGGCGGCGAAGACGCCTTATATCGACCGCGTGACGGGCAAGCTCACGCAGCCCGTTACCACGGGGCAGATCTATTGGGGCGCGGTGCCGTTCGTGCTGATCCAGCTGCTGATGGTCGCGCTCATCATCCTGTTCCCGCAGATGGTGACGCACTACAAGTCGGACAGCGTCCAGCTCGACCAGACGCAGATCCAGCAGCAGTTTGACAGCCTGTCGCCGGGGCTCGACGCGCCTCCTCCGCCGCCGCTGGATTTCGGCAATCCCAATTAGGCGCTGCCACATTGCTCTGTTAGAGCTGGTTTATCAGGGCTCTGCCCCGGCGGGGCCGATAGACCGGTTTCTCCTGCTACCTTCCGGGGAACGGAAGGGCGTACCGCCCGATTCAGGCGGTACGGGCAGGGCGTCAGATCCGGTCGGCACCCGGCCGGCGGCCGGCGGAGACGGTGAGGCATGAACACGAAGCACGACTTCTGCCCCGGCTGCGGAGCGCAGGTCTATCCGGAAGAGACCCAGTGCCCCTTCTGTGGGCGCTCCCTGCGCTCCAGCATCCTGACGCCGGTGGTGGCTGGGGTTGCGGGCACGCTGGTGGCGCTGGTCGCCGGCGCGCTCGTGTGGTGGGTGCTCTCTTCTCCCGCGCCGCGCCCTGCGGGGCCCGCAGCCGAAGCGCCGCCGGCGCAGACGCCGCAGGCGGCGGTCGCCCCCGCGCCAGTGGTCGCTTCCCCGCCGCCGGCCGCCCCTGTGATGCAGGATTCGGCAGCTTCGCCCGCTGATGCGCCACGCCCGGCACAGCCTGACACAGTTGCCGCGCCCGCTGGCGAATCTGCGCCTTCGGCCTTCGCGCCGCCGCCTGATCACGCCACCGGGGAGGCCGCCCCGACCGTCGCCGTGGCGCCGACGGCGGCTCCCTCTGCCGCGCCCGAGGAGATCCCCGAGGGCGACCCGGAATCGCGGCGCGCCTTCGCCCGCAGCAAGCAGGACAGCTTTGCCCAGAACGGGCTCGACCTGCAGGTGAGCACCTCCGGCCCGAAGGACACGGTGCTCGTCATCAAGTTCAATTTCGCCGCCAAGACGGCGGCGGAGCTGATCGTGGCCGGGCCTTTCCCCAAGCAGTGCCAGCAGCGCGGCTTCCGGGAGATCTTGTTCCAGGACCCTTCCGGCCCCACTTGGGTCTATGACATCGCGACCCAGAAGATGACCCAGAAATGACGCTGCCCGACGGCCGCCCCGGCGGCACAGACACGCCCGCCCCCTTGGCACTGGTGCTGTTCGATTGCGACGGCACGCTGGTGGACAGTCAGCACATGATCGTGGCCGCCATGCACGACGCCCACGCCGCGCAGGGGCTTGCCGTGCCCACGCGCGGGCGCCTGCTCTCGGTGGTCGGGCTTTCCCTGCCCGAGGCGTTCACGGTGCTGGCGGAAGGGGACCCGGCCTATCCCGTCGCGTCCATGGCCGAGGCCTATCGCAGCGCCTTCATGCGCCTGCGCGACAGCCGCCCGCCGGAGCCCATGTTCCCAGGCGCGCGGGAGGTGCTCGCGGCGCTCCGCGCGCGGGACGACGTGGTGCTCGGCATGGTTACCGGCAAGGCGCGGCGCGGGGTGGGGCGGGTGCTTCAGGCCCATGACATGGAGGGTTGGTTCTCCACCATCCAGACCGCCGACGATGCCCCCTCCAAGCCCCATCCGGCCATGGTGCAACAGGCGATGATGGAGGCCGGAATCGGTCCCGCCCGTACCGTGGTGGTGGGCGACACCTCGTTCGACATGGCCATGGCGCGTGCGGCGGGTGCCAGCGCGCTCGGCGTCGCCTGGGGCTACCACGCCACCGACGAGCTGTGGCACGCGGGTGCCCAGCGTGTGGTGGAGCGGTTCGAGGACGTTCCGGCGGCGCTCGCCGAACTGCTCGGCACCGAGGCGGGCGAGGGGAGGGTGGAATGCGCGAGCTGCTGACCGACCTGGAGACGGAAGGCGCCGATACGGCCAATCCCATGGCCCGCGCCCAGGCCGCGCAGCGCCCCCAGCGCATGAAGCGCTTCTACAAGGACGTGGCGGTGGGCGAGGCGGAAGGCGGCTTCATCGTGCTGCTGGACGGACGCCCCGTGCGCACGCCGGCGCGCGGCCTGCTGAAGGTGCCCACGCGGGCGCTGGTCGAGGCGCTGGTGAAGGAATGGGAGGCCCAGGCCGACGAGATCGACCCCCTCTCCATGCCGCTGACGCGGCTCGTCAATGTCGCGCTCGACCGGGTGGAGGCTGAAGTGGGCGCGGTGCGCGACGAGGTGGCGCGCTACGTGGGCACCGACATGCTCTTCTACCGGGCGGAGGGCCCGGACGCCCTGGTGGAGCGGCAGGCCCTGCATTGGGACCCTGTGCTGGCCTGGGCACGCGAGGCGCATGGGGCGCCCTTCTTCCTGGCCGAGGGCGTATGCCATGTGGCCCAGCCGGAGGAATCCCTGGCGCAGATGCGCGCCCTGGTGCCGCACGAGGCGCTGCCGCTGGCGGCGGTGCACGTGATGACGACGCTTACCGGCTCCGCCCTGCTGGCGCTGGCGGTGGCGGGAGGCGTGATCGAGGCCGATGCCGCCTGGCAGGCCGCCCATGTGGACGAGGACTGGAACCGCGAGCTGTGGGGCGAGGATGAGATCGCCGCCGCCCGCCGCGCCGCCCGCCGCCTGGAAATGGATGCCGCCGTGGCGCTGCTGCACCGGGATGCGCAAGGCGGCTGACGTGGCCGCTCTTTCCGCTGCTTCGGCATCATTGCAGCCCTCGGCGCGCTAAATGGCGCGGGGATGCTACGAAGCGCGCCGCGAGGGTGGCGCCGCCGGCTGAGCGCCGCCGGGGCTGGGTATTCCGGTTTCCGTCTTCGCCTGCTTCATCCTGTCAGCATCTGGAGCGGATCGGCGGCGGGAAGGAAACTCCGGCTGATCGTCCTGTGTCCGCGGCAGCTCCTTGTCTGTGCCAGAGGAGAAGCGCGCCTTTCGGCGCGCGGTCGGGCGGTCCGGTGCAGGGCAGGCGACGGAGCGCTGGTACATCAGGCCCCTCGTGCTCGGTGATGCAGATCGTGGGCTCCACTGCACCTTCCGGCGAAGCAGATGACAACGCGCGTGAGGAGCTCGCGTCGATGTCACAGCTTGAAACGTTCTCAGCAGGTCCGAGAGCGCGTCAACGCCGAAGGCCTGTGGGCTTTTCTCGTGGGTCTTCGGCCAAACCGGTGCGACGTCTGAGCCTGACTGATGTGATGCCGCCGAGAACGGAGGCCCATGGGTGTCACGCACTGCATTTCGCGCGCTGCGGCCTTTCCTCTTCCCCCTGACGCGGCTTGCGGCCCCTCACGCTACGGTTCAGCGGCGGGCATTGAAGAATCGGCTTGCCCCCGCCGGGGCTGCTACACTGCTGCACAGGAATGCGGCCCATCTGCCGTCTTCGCGCAGCGGGCCGGTCGACGGGGGACCGTGCAGCATGACCGCCGATACCAGCCGCTCCGCGCAGCGCGCCGAGGCGCCCGTTCCCTTTTCCGATTTCGCCGGGCCCATGCCCTCGCGCTCCGCGCTGCGGCGGGCCGTGACGGCCGCCACCCGCCGCTCCGAGGGTGAATGTCTCGCGCCCCTGCTTCAGGCGGCGACGCTGCCTTCTGGCCTGCGGGCGGAAATCACCGCCGCTGCCATCCGCCTGGCGCAGGCGCAGCGCGCGCGGCCGCGCGGAACGATGGTGGACGAGCTGCTGCAGGAGTTCCCCCTGTCCAGCCCGGAGGGCGCCGCCCTCATGGGCCTTGCCGAGGCGCTGCTACGCATTCCCGATGCCGCGACACGGGACGTACTGATCCGCGACGCCCTCGGTCGCGGTGACTGGAACGCGCACCTGCGGCGGCGCGCGGGCCGCTCCCTCCAGGCCGGTGCGGCGGTGCGGGCTCTGGCTGCGGCTGGCGCGTTGGCGCGCGCGGAGCATGTGCAGGGGGGCCTCGCGGCGCTCGCGCGGCTCGCCGGTCGGTGCGGCGCGCCCCTGGTGCGAACGGCGCTGGAGATGGCGGTGGGGAGGATGGGCGAGCGGTTCGTGATGGGCGAAACCATCGAGGATGCGCTCGTCCGCGCCCGCGCGCAGGAGGCGACGGGCTTCCTCTATTCCTACGACATGCTGGGCGAGGCGGCGGTGACCGCCGGCGACGCCGAGCGCTACCACCGCGCCTATGAGGAAGCCATCCATGCCATCGGCAAGGCAGCCGCGGGGCGCGGGGTCTATGCCGGGCCGGGCATCTCCATCAAGCTTTCGGCGCTGAATCCGCGCTATGGCCGCGCCCAGGCCGGGCGCGTCATGGCCGAGCTGGTGCCGCGGCTCGCGGCGCTCTCAGCGCTGGCGAAGGGCTATGGCATCGGCCTCACCATCGATGCCGAGGAGCAGGACCGGCTGGAGCTTTCCCTGGATGTGCTGGAGGCGCTGTGCGCCGACCCCGCGCTCGCCGGCTGGAACGGCCTCGGCCTTGCGGTGCAGGCCTATGGCCGGCGCTGCCCGTTCGTGCTCGACTTCGTGCTGGATCTCGCGCGGCGCAGCGGGCGGCGCCTCATGGTCCGGCTGGTGAAGGGGGCCTATTGGGACGCCGAGATCAAGCGCGCACAGGTGGATGGGCTCGCCGATTTCCCGGTCTTCACGCGCAAGGCGCATACGGACGTTTCCTATATCGCGAGCGCGCGCCGGCTGTTGGCGGCACGGGATGCGGTGTTCCCGCAGTTCGCCACCCACAATGCGCAGACGGTCGCCTCCATCCACCATCTCGCGGGCGGGCAGTTCTCGCCGGGTTCCTACGAGTTCCAGTGCCTCCACGGCATGGGCGAACCGCTCTATGAGGCGGTGGTGGGCGCGGACGGACTGGACCGGCCCTGCCGCATCTATGCGCCCGTCGGCGGGCACGGCACGCTGCTCGCCTATCTCGCGCGGCGGCTGCTGGAGAACGGCGCCAATTCGTCTTTCGTCCACCGCCTCGCCGACCCCTCGGTGCCGGTGGAGGAGCTGACGGCCGATCCCGCCGCGGTCGTGCGGGCCATGGCGGAGCCGGGCGCGCCGCATCCGCGCATTGCGCGGCCGGAGGGGCTGTTCGCAGACCGGCTCAATTCGGCCGGGCTCGATCTTTCGGACGAGGACGCTCTCGAACATTTCTCGCAGGCGCTCGCCGCCGGTGCCGCCCGAGGCTGGAGCGCCGCCCCGCCTTCAGGCGAAGGGCTGGCGCGGCCAGTGCCCGACCCTGCCGACGGGCGGAGGGTGGTGGGGATGGTTTCTGAGTGTGGACCGGGCGAGATGGGGGCGGCCATGGTCCGCGCTGCCGCGGCCGCGCCCGGCTGGGCGCAGACGCCGGTGGCGCGCCGGGTGGCGCCGCTGCGGGCGGCGGCCGACGAGATGCAGGCGCGCATGGGCGAGCTGATGGGCCTCATGATGCGCGAGGCCGGAAAATCCGCCGCCAATGCCATCGCGGAGGTACGCGAGGCGGTCGATTTCCTGCGTTACTACGCGTGCGCGGCCGAGGGCCTGCGCGCCGACCAGACGGGCCTTGGCCCCATGGTCTGCATCAGCCCCTGGAATTTCCCGTTGTCCATCTTCACCGGGCAGGTCGCGGCCGCGCTCGCCGCCGGCAACAGCGTGCTCGCCAAGCCGGCGGAAGAGACGCCGCTGATCGCCGCCGAGGCGGTGCGCATCCTCCATCGGGCCGGCGTGCCGCAGGATGTGCTCCAGCTCCTGCCGGGCGACGGCACGGCGGGCGCGGCCCTGGTGGCTGCGCCGCAGGTGGCGGGGGTGCTGTTCACCGGCTCCACCCAGGTGGCGCAGCTGATCCAGGCCAGCCTCGCCGGGCGCCTTTCACCGGAGGGGCATCCGTTGCCGCTGATCGCCGAAACCGGTGGGCAGAACGCCATGGTGGTGGATAGCTCGGCCCTGCCGGAGCAGGTGGTGGCCGATGTGATCTCCTCGGCCTTCGATAGTGCTGGGCAGCGCTGCTCGGCGCTCAGGGTGCTCTGCGTCCAGGAAGAGATGGCAGACCATATCCTCGCCCTCATCCGCGGCGCCATGGCGGAGCTGCGCGTGGCGCCCACCGGCCGGCTTTCCGCCGATGTGGGCCCCGTCATCCGCCCCGCCGCGCAGGAGGCGATCGAGGCCCATGTGGCGCGAATGGCCGCGCGCGGCCACAAGGTCTACCGCGCGCCGCTACCGCCAGAGGCCGCCCACGGCACCTTCGTGGCGCCGGCGCTGATCGAGATTTCCACCTTGGCGGAGCTGGAGGGGGAGGTGTTCGGCCCAGTGCTGCACGTGCTGCGCTATCGGCGGCGGCACCTGCGGCGTATGATCGAGGCGGTGAACGCCACCGGCTACGGCCTCACTTTCGGCCTGCACACACGGCTCGATTCCACCATCGCGGACGTCACGGCGCGGGTGCGGGCCGGCAACATCTATGTGAACCGAAACATCATCGGTGCCGTGGTGGGCGTGCAGCCTTTCGGCGGGCATGGGCTTTCCGGCACGGGGCCGAAGGCGGGCGGCCCGCTCTACCTCCAGCGCCTCGTGCGCGGCGCACCTAACGTGCCCGTGGCCAATGCCGGGGAGAAGCCCGATGGCGCGGCGCTGGCCTTCGCCGGCTGGCTCGAGGCGCAGGGCCTCGCGCCGCTCGCCCACCGCGCGCGCGGATGGGCGGCCATGGCGCCCCTCGGGGTTGCCGCCGCGCTTCCCGGACCGGCGGGCGAGAGCGATTGCTACACCCTGGTGCCGCGCGGCCGGGTGCTGGTTTCGGCCGAAACGCGAGGGGGGCTTCTGACGCTGGTGGCAGCGGCCCTGGCCACTGGCAACCATGCGGTGGTGGAGGTGTCCGGCGGCCTTGCCGAGCCTGCGTCCGCGTGGCGTCGGACGCTGCCGCGTGTCGTACGGCGGCGGATATCCTGGATACGGGAGGGTGAGAATTCAGGGCCGCTGGTTGCGGCTCTCGCCGAAGGAGATGACGCGCGGATCGCCGCCCTCTCCCGCCGCCTCGCCACGCGGGAGGGACCGCTGGTGCCGCTTCATGCGGTGCGGCTCAAAGAGGAGGAGGTACCGCTGGCGTGGCTGATGCGGGAGGTCTCGACCTCCATCAACACCACCGCCGCCGGCGGCAATGCGACCCTTATGGCAATGGCATGAATCAAGGCGCCTAAAGGCGCGCCTCCGGCCGGACTTCCCTGCCGGAGGCGCCTGTCCGCGGGCGGTGCCCGCAGGTCAAGCCGCGCGCTGGAGCGGCGCCTTGTCAGCCTCGGCGGTGGGCGCGGCGGAAGACAGGAGCTTGCTCTGCACCAGCTCCGCCAGCTCCATCATCTCGGCGTTCCAGGCGAGCGCGGCCTGCTGCACGAAGGCGCTCTGCCGGGTGATGGCGTTGGTCGGGTTGGGGTCCCGCGCCAGTTCTGCGAAAACCTGCATCTGGTCCTGCGCCTGACGCATCATGAAGCGCTGCAGATGAGAGGTAACGGCCACCGGACATTCGAAGAAGTAGTTCTTCCACGCGGTGGTGGGCCAAGCCATGGGCGGCGCTCCGGTATCCCACACACGGTTCAGGCCCTGGAAGATGTTCGCATCACTCATGGCATTACTCCTTCTGGTGGCGATCACTCCCTCCGCCCCCGATCCGTTGAACCGGCGAGGGGAAGGAAAATATCGCGGAAGAACGCTTCCCGCGCGTTGCGACAGGTCAAAGGTGGCCTTTGGCGCCTTCATCTCCGCGGCCCGGGCCGGGTCGGGTCCACGACGTCAACGTGCGCTGCCGCATTCTGGTTCCTGCCGGGTGGCCGCGAGTATCCCGTTGCGTGCATGCGAATGGCAAGTGGTCTTGGCCATTGTGCGCCAAATCGCCTCGCGGGCAAGGCGGCTTGGCCGGGGGGGCTTGCGGCCGCGGGCTCGCGAATCGCCAGCGATCTTCTAGAGTGGCGGCGCAACCGGGAGGCGGCGCGGGGCCGCCGGGAGCGCGGCCGCCCGCCGAACGGCATGGGGCGTCGCGCGCCGCCGGGAAACCGACGAGACGGTGGGAGAAAACGATGACGCAGCTTCCGCACGGCCTGCACAAGATCCGCATGGAGCTGGCCCGCGAGAAGGGCTTCCCGGAAGGGTCGCGAAACTTCGGCTACACCTTCGTGGCGCCGCTTGCCGCCGATGGCAAGATCGACCCTGAGCTGTGGGCGCGTCAGCGCGAGCACTGCCGGGTGGTGCGCTTCCGCCCCGACGAGGCGGACGAGGTGGGCCATCTGGTCCGCCGCCCCGGTGGCAGCTGGGCCTTCCGCTACGATGTGGCCGGTGCCGATGACGACGAGGCCGGCTACCGCTTCGCAGACGAGAAGTTCGAGGTGGGCGAGTATATCTCGGTCCGCGAGGACGACGAGATGCACACCTATCGCGTGGTCTCGGTCGAGGCGGCCTGAGCCTCCGGCTTCCTGAGTTCCCGGCGTGATGCCCCCGGCTTTGCGGCCGGGGGCGGCGCGTCAGTAGCTCTTGTACTCGGTGGTGCCCTTGGACATGGCGAACTCCTCCTCCGGCGAGAGGACGAGCTTGTGCCGGCCGAAGGCCGCGAAATAGGCGATGCCCACGGCGAACCAGATGGCGACCCCGATCACGCCCGAGCGATAGACCGGGTCTGAGAGCTGGTAGTAGATGGTGACGAGGGCGATGACGATGGTGGCCACTGCCCCGGGAATGCCGAACGGGCTCTTATAGGGCCGCGCGATGTGGCCCATGTTCTTCCGCAGCAGGATGAACGAGATGGCCTGCATGACGTAGGAGAGCATGGCGCCGAACACGGCCATGTTGAGCAGCGTGCCGCCGATGGCCGCCGCGCCCGCATCCGCCCCCAGGGCGAACCAGATCACCAGCATGATGGCGAGACCGACCGCCGCGCCGGCCATCATGGCCACGTGGGGGGTCTTGCGCCCGCCGTGGGTGATGGAGAGGCTGCGCGGGAAGTAGCCGGCCCGCGAGAGCGAGTAGATCTGCCGCCCCTGCGCATAGATGATGGTGTGGAAGGAGGCGATGAGGCCGATCACCGCCACGCCGGCGAGCAGCTTGGCGAGGCCGGTGCCGTAGATGGCCTTGAAGCCGTCCAGCAGTGGCTCCAGCGAGGTGGAGAGGCCGAACGCGCCGTTGGCCACCGAGGAGTTCAGCCACAAGATCATGAAGGCGGAGACGATGAGGGTCGCCATGCCCGCCATGATGCCCTTGGGCATGTCGGTCTTCGGGTCCACCGATTCCTCGGCCGCCAGCGGGAGCTGCTCGATGGCCAGGAACAGCCACACCGCGAACGGCAGGGCCGCGAACGCGCCGCCGAGGCCGAACGGCAGGAACGGGCCGCCGCCGTTGGGCAGCTCCACGGCGGTGCCGTCCGGCCCCAAGCCGATGTTGAGCGCCCAGCGGGAAAAGTCCGCCACCGGCAGCGCGCTGACCCAGAAGGCCACGAGGCAGGCGAGGGCGGCCAGCGTCACCACCAGCGTGACGCGGAAGGAGAGTTCTACCCCCACCACGTTCAGCCCTACGAAGATGATGTAGCCGAAGATCCAGTAGACTGGCTGAAATTCAGGCGGGGTGCCGAAAATGGAGCCCATGTAGGAGCCGATGAAGGACACCACCACCGCAGGGGTGATGACATATTCCACGTTCTCGCACAGGCCGGTGACGAAGCCGCCCCATGGCCCCATGGTGGTGCGGGCGAAGGAATAGGCCGCGCCCGTGTGGGGCAAAGCGGGCGACATCTCGGCGATGGAGAAGGTGAGGCCGAGATACATGATGGCGATGATGACCGCGGCGATGAACATGCCGCCCCAGCCGCCCGAGGCGATGCCGAGATTCCAGCCCGAGAAGTGGCCCGAGATCACCGCGCCCACCCCGAGCGCCCACAGCGACCACACGCGGGCATGGCGCTTCAGCGCCCGTTGCTCGAAATAGGTGACATCCACGGTGGTGTAGGTCACACCACCCCCCTTGCCGTCAGTCGTCTTGACGTCAGCCATGACACCCTCATGCTGCTAGCTGGCGATGCGGCCGCTCCCGGCCCCCGCCCACCTGACGTTAAGGCAAATTTTATGCCCTTCCAGAAACTTACGTTAGGTCAGGAAGGGCTGCGGGCGGCGCTCCGTTCACGAGCAGCAGGTCGCTTTCGTCCTTCAGCCCCACCCCGGTGAGGCCGAGCCGCAGCGCCGCGCGAATGTGCCAGGCGAGCTTGAAGGCGGCGAGCGGATGGCTCAGCCCCTCGGCGCGCACGTTGGAGATGCAGTTGCGCTCGGCGTCCGAGCGGCCGACCCTGGGCCCGAGGGTAAGGTAGAGCCCCAGGCTGTCCGGGGAGGAGAGGCCCGGGCGCTCGCCCACCAGCACCACCAGGGCGCGCGCCTTCAGGAGCGCGCCCACCTCGTCGCCCAGCGCCACGCGGGCCTGGGAAGCCACCGCCACCGGCGCGAGGCTCCAGCCCTCTTTCTCGATCCACGGCTTGAAGGCGGCGAGGAAGGGGGCGGTCTGGGCATGGATGGCGGCGGCGGAAAGCCCATCCGCCACCACGATGGCGAGATCGACGGGCTTGGAATCGCGGGCCGCCAGCTTCTCCCGGCTCGCCTCGCTCAGGCGCCGGCCGAGATCGGGGCGGCGCAGGTAGACGTCGCGGGCGGGGGCGGCGCTCTCCACCCGCAGGGTCTCGAAGCCGAGGGAGCGGATCTCGCGGTCCACCGTCTCGGCATCGAAGGGCATGTGCACCGCGTCGCGCGCCTGGGCGTGGGCGAGGGAAAAGCGCAGCACCTCCTGCGTGGGCAGGCTGGCGCCGGTACGACCCAGCGCGATGCGGGCCGGAGTATGGCGGGCGAAGGACTGCCAGGGATCGCGCGCGATCATGCCGCCTGCTCCCGGACGAAGCCGAGAAGGGGGTGGGCGCCGCTGGCCGGCAGCAGCCTGCCCGCGGCATCGGTGATGCCCATGTGCTCCAGCCACGCTTCGAACTCCGGCGCGCGCTTCAGGCCCAGCACCTCGCGGATGTAGAGGGCGTCGTGGAAGGAGGTGGACTGGTAGTTCAGCATCACGTCGTCGGCGCCGGGAATGCCCATCACATAGGTGACGCCCGCCGCGCCGAGCAGGGTGAGCAGCGTGTCCATGTCGTCCTGGTCGGCCTCGGCATGGTTGGTGTAGCAGACGTCCACCCCCAGCGGCACGCCCAGGAGCTTGCCGCAGAAGTGATCCTCCAGCCCGGCGCGGATGATCTGCTTGCCGTCATAGAGGTATTCGGGGCCGATGAAGCCGACCACGGTGTTCACGAGTAGGGGCTCGTACTTGCGGGCGACCGCATAGGCGCGGGCCTCCAGGGTCTGCTGGTCCACCCCGTGGTGGGCGCCGGCGGAGAGGGCGGAGCCCTGGCCGGTCTCGAAATACATGGCGTTCTGCCCCACCGTGCCGCGCTTCAGCGCGCGGGCGGCCTCGTAACCCTCCTGCAGCACCTTGAGATCGACGCCGAAGGAGCGGTTCGCCCCCTCGGTGCCGGCGATGGACTGGAACACGAGGTCCACCGGGGCGCCCCGGTTCATCAGCTCGATGGAGCTGGTCACGTGGGTGAGCACGCAGCTCTGGGTGGGAATGTCGAAGCGGCGGATGACCTCGTCCATCAACTTCAGCAGGCGGTCGATGACGGGCAGGCTGTCCGAGGCCGGGTTGATGCCGATGACGGCGTCGCCGCAGCCGTAGAGCAGCCCGTCGAGGATGGTGGCGGAGATGCCGGCGGCATCGTCCGTGGGGTGGTTGGGCTGGAGGCGCACCGCCATGGTGCCGGGCAGGCCGATGGTGTTGCGGAAGCGCGTCACCACCCGGCATTTCCTGGCCACCAATATGAGGTCCTGGTTGCGCATGATCTTGGAGACGGCGGCCACCATCTCCGGCGTCAGGCCGCGGGCGAGGCCGGCGAGCACGCCCGGAGTTGCCTGTTCCGAGAGCAGGAAATCCCGGAAATCGCCTACGGTCATGGCAGACACCGGGGCGAAGGCGGCGGCGTCGTGCTCGTCGAGGATCAGGCGGGTCACCTCATCCTCCTCGTAGGGCACCAGCGCCTCGGACAGGAACACCTTCAGCGGCACCTCCGCGAGGCACATCTTGGCCGCCACGTTCTCCTCAGCCGATGCCGCGGCGATGCCGGCGAGCATGTCGCCGGAGCGGGGCGGGGTCGCCTTGGCCATCAGGTCCTTCAGGTCTGCGAAGGCATGGGACCGCGCGCCGATGCGGTGGACGAAGGCCATGGGTCTGCTCCTCGTTCGAATTCTCCCGCACCATAAACAATAAACGTGCCAATTTGTGGAGATATGTGGCTTTGTGTGGGCGCTTCCACAGGTGCTGCGCCTGCTACTCCACCGCCAGCAGGCGCGCAGCGGCGGCCACCACTTCCGCCAGCCCCTCGGTCGCCGGGAGGCGGGCGATCTCGGCTGGGCGAAACCAGCCCACCTCCGTCGCCTCCGCACTCGGATGCGGTTCGCCCGCGCGCCAGCGGGCTGCGTGGGCCACCACCACGAAATGGGCGATGAGCCGGTTTTCGCCGTCATGGCGGATGATCTCGCGCGTGGCCGCCACGCCCGCCATCTCGGCCTCCACGCCCACCTCCTCCCGCAGCTCGCGGCGGGCGGCTTCCTCAAGCGTCTCGCCGGGCTCGACCCTCCCGCCCGGCAGGCTCCAGAGGCCTGCAGCGGGGGTGCCGGGCGGCCCCGCGCGGCGCGCCAGCAGCACCAGCGGGCCGCGGAATACCGCCGCGCTCGCCGCGAGGGTGGGCCGGATCTCGATCGGCACGGGGTTCGGCGATGTGCTCACGGCGCCTCTCCTGCGGTGGTTATCCCCCGGTCGCGGGTGCGGCGTCGGCCTCACCTTCACCGGGATCGTCTATGACCATCCTACGATAACGGAGCACCCGATTCGTGACCGCCCGATCCTCCATCCCGCCCGGAGACGCTCCCGCTTCCGCCGCGGCCCGACCGTCGCGGGCGAAGCGCGGCGCGCCGCCGCGGGCGTGGCAGCGGATGCTCTCCGGCCGCCGGCTCGACCTGCTCGATCCCTCTCCCCTCGACGTGGAGATCGAGGACATCGCCCACGGCCTCGCCCGCGTCGCCCGCTGGAACGGCCAGACCCGGGGCACCCACATCTTCTCCGTGGCCCAGCACTCGCTGCTGACCGAGCGCCTCTCTCGCGTGACCCATCCCGATCTCGATCCGCGCTGGCGGCTGTGCGTGCTGCTGCACGATGCGCCGGAATATGTGATCGGCGACATGATCTCCCCCTTCAAGGCGGTGCTGGGGGGTGATTACAAGGTGATCGAGGCGCGCCTGCTCGCCGCGATCTCCCTGCGCTTTTCCCTGCCCGTGGCATGGCCGGCGGCGCTGGTGAAGATCGTGAAGGCGGCCGATTGCGCGTCCGCCTATCTGGAGGCGACCCGCCTCGCCGGCTTCTCGGCGCAGGAGGCGCGGCATTTCTTCGGTCGCCCGGTGCACCTCGACGACCCTGAGGAAAGTGACTATCTCACGCCCTGGGAGGCGGAGACCGCGAAAAAGCGGCTCCTGCAACGTTTCGAGGAGCTTGAGACATGATCCACGTATGCTCGCTCGCCAAGCTGCACGAGACCGTGGCCGCCACCGGCGCCCGCCACGTGATCTCGCTCATCAACGGCGCCACCGTCTTCACCCGCCCGAGCAATGTGGACCCCACCAACCATCTCTTCCTCGGCATCAACGATATCGTGGAGGAGATGGAGGGCATGGTGGCCCCCGCCGAGCGCCACATGAACGACCTGTTCAACTTCGTGCAGGCCTGGCCGCGCCAGACCCCACTGGTGATCCACTGCTTCGCCGGCATCTCGCGCTCCACCGCGGCGGCCTATGCCTCGGTGTGCGCGCTGGTTCCGGAGCAGGACGAGATGGAGCTGGCGCTGCGCCTGCGCCGCGCTTCGCCCACCGCCACGCCCAATGCGCGCATCATCGCCTTGGCCGATGCCGCCCTCGGCCGCGAGGGGCGGATGGTGGCGGCCATCGCCGCCATCGGGCGCGGGCGCGATGCCTTCGAGGGCACGCCCTTCGCCTTGCCGGTCAGCGCCGTCGACGCCTGAGCCCGCGCGCCCCTCAGGCGCGCTCCAGCACCGCCACGAGGCCGGGCACCGGCACGCCCTTCTCATTGCGCGTGGAGGCTTCTTCCAAAAGGCGCACGGCAAGGCCGCCGGCATCGGCCGCCGCCCGCACGGTGGCCACTGGGTGCGCATAGCGCAGCGTTTCCCGCAGCAGCACCTCGGCCCCGGAATGGGTCTCCACCGTGAAGACGAAGAGGCCGCCCGGCTCCAGCGCCCGCGCTGCCGCGGCGAACAGGGGCGGCAGCTCCGCAAGGTAGCACAGGGCATCAGCCGCAAGGATGAGGTCCAGGCTTCCCGCCGGCGCATCGGCCAGCGCGTCGCCCATGTCGCCGGCCTGGAGGGTGCGGTAGAGGCCGAGCTTCTCCGCCCGCGCCAGCATGGCGGGGGAAAGGTCCACCCCGTCCAGCGCATCCGCCTGCGGCGCGAACAGGGGCGCCGCGAGCCCGGTGCCGCAGCCGAGGTCGAGCCCCTGGCGGAAACGGCGGCCCGGACCCGCCACGCGCGCGAGGGCCGCATGCAGCAATTCCGGCCCGCGATAGGCGAGCTTGTCGCGAAGGGCGCTGTCGAAGCGGTCGGCATATTGATCGAACAGCGTGCGCACATAAGCGGCGGACATGGCGCCTTCCACCGGCGCATGGCCGAGGCGGGCCAGCCGAAGGCCGGCGCCGAGTACATCGCGCGGGTCCGCCGCGCGCGCGGCGGAGTAGGCCTCCGCCGCGCGCGCGGTGTCCCCCGCCGCCTCCCGCGTCTCGCCGAGCAGGAACCACGCAGCGGCGAAGCCGGGCGCGGTGGCGACAGTGTCGGCGAGCAGCTCGGCCGCGGCCGCACGGTCGCCTTCCTCCAGAAGGGCGCGGGCCCAGTCGAGGCGGCGGTCGAGGGCGGGGTCGCCCGAGCTTGCGGAGTGGGGTAGGGCGGCCACGGGACCTCGCAGGTTCAGCTCGCCTTCCCATATATATAGTGTTCCTGAGAGACCAGCCGTGCGCCCGGAAGACCTGCTCTGCCCTTCGCCCAGGGGACTCCACTGCCTGCCGGGGGACTTCCACGTAGATCCGGTGCGGGCCGTGCCCCGCGCCATCATCACCCACGCCCATTCCGACCACGCCCGCGCCGGCCACGGCCATGTGCTCGCCACCCGCGAGACGCTGGACCTGATGGCCCTGCGTCTCGGCCCCCGCTTCGCCGGAACGCGCCAGGCGTTGGCCTATGGTGAGCGCGTGGTGGTGAATGGCGTCACCGTGAGCCTTCATCCGGCCGGCCATGTGCTGGGCTCGGCCCAGGTGCGGCTGGAGAAGGACGGCCTCGTGATCGCGGTCTCGGGCGACTATAAGGACGCGGCCGACCCTACCTGCGTGCCGTTCGAGCCGGTGCGCTGCCATGTGTTCGTCTCCGAGGCGACCTTCGGCCTGCCGGTGTTCCGCCATCCGCCAGCGGAAGGGGAGGTGGCCCGGTTGCTGGCCTCGGTGGCCCTTTTTCCGGAGCGCACGCACCTTCTGGGCGCCTACTCTCTGGGCAAGGCGCAGCGGCTGATGGCGCTCATTCGCCGGCGGGGCTATGGGGCGCCGTTGCATCTGCATGGAGCGCTGGCTCCCATCACCTCATATTATGCGCAGCAGGGGCTAGACTTCGGAGAGCTGGAGCCCGTGAGCGGCGTGGAGCGCAAGGCGCTGCCGGGTGCCATCGTCATCGCGCCGCCCATGGCCATGACTGACCTGTGGGCGCGGCGCTTCGCCGAGCCCCTCACCTGCTTCGCGTCCGGCTGGATGCGGGTGCGCGCCCGCGCCCGCCAGCGCGGCGTGGAGCTGCCGCTGGTGGTTTCCGACCATGCGGACTGGGACGGGCTCACCGCCAGCATCCAGGCCACGGGCTGCGAGGAACTTTGGGTGACCCATGGCGCCGAAGAGGCGCTGGTGCATTGGGCGGGGACCCGCCAGCTTCGCGCGCGTCCCCTGCGCCTCGTCGGCTATGGGGACGAGGAGGCGCAGGGCGAGCCCGACGCCTGAGGGGTGGAGAAAGGCCGCATGCGGCGGCACGAAGGCGAATCCCGCGGTCGCCGCCGAAACCGGCGCATTTCGAGTCATTTCGAAACGGTGAATCGCCCGTTTTGTGGCAAGCCGCTCGCAATCGACGCTCCCAAAGACCCCCCAACGAAGCTGGGGCCGATCGAAAGAGTAGCCGGCAAAAACTCTCATCGAGCTCGGTAAACGGGCGCTGCCGTTTGCTGCATTATCGACAATAAATCATTTATTATGAATATGTTGGCTTGCCATGCGGGGCGCGTCATGGCGGTATTATGATGGCGATCTCGCCGTCGTGATCTTCTTGCAACACTCATGGGAAAAGGGGCCGGCACAGGGCCTGTTTCGAGTGCTTCTGATTGAACACGCTTCCGCCTTTTGTATGTTGGCTTTGCGACGAAGGGGGGCAGTCCCCGGTCGACCTGATCGCTGCTGACGCTTCGGCTTCGAATGCGGCGCAGCGGGATGGTAATCGGGGCAAGAACCTCTCAAACGTGCAAACGCACCGGCGAAGCGGCGCTCGCTCCCTCGGAACCAAACTTGGAGGTCACAATGACGATGGTGAAGAGCCTTCTTCTTGGCAGCGCGGCGGGTCTCGTCGCGGTGGCCGGAGCCCAGGCCGCCGATCTGCCGGTCAAGGCGAAGGCGGTGGAGTACGTGAAGGTGTGCTCCGCTTACGGCGCGGGTTACTTCTATATCCCCGGCACCGACACCTGCCTGAAGATCGGTGGCTACGCTCGCTTCGACGCGATCGTCGGCGCTGCCCCGACCTTCCGCCCGGCCATCGCTTCCAGCGCCAGCGCCGCTTTCTCCGGCCCCAACGCCGGCGTGTACACCTACCCCTTCCGTGACGACGGCGACGCCGACTACCTGACCCGCGTCCGCGGCGTGGTGGACCTCGACGCCCGCACCCAGACCGATTACGGCACCCTGCGTTCCTACGTCCGCTTCGGCGGCCAGTGGGATTCCCAGGCCGGCGCCGGCTCGGGCCCGAACAGCAGCTTCTACTTCGAGCGCGCGTTCATCCAGTTCTCCGGCTTCACGTTCGGCTACACCCAGTCGTTCTTCGAGCTCGGCACCAACTATATGATGACCACGCCGTATGCCGGCTCCAACACCTGGACGAGCCTGATCGGCTACACCGCCCAGTTCGGCAACGGCTTCTCCGCCAGCGTCGCCCTGGAAGACGCGGCCAACCGCACCACCGGCGTGCAGGCTGCCACCGCTACCGGCGTGTCGTTCGTCTACTCGAACAACCCCTTCATCAACGAAGTGAACACCGCCAGCAGCGGTGGTCTCTCCTATCGTAACTATCAGGCTGGCCAGACCGTTCCCGACATCGTCGCGAACATCCGTCTCGACCAGGCTTGGGGTTCGTTCCTGATCTCCGGTGCCCTGCACCAGGTCAACGCGCTCGACTACACCGCCAACACCGTCTTCAACGCCGCCTACGCCGGTGCGTCCTCCACGGACAACTGGGGTTGGGCGATCGGCGCTCAGGCGGAGTTCAAGCTGCCGTTCCTTGCGGCCGGCGACAGCCTCCTCCTGCAGGCCAACTACTCTGACGGCGCCCTCAACTATGTCGGCGCCAGCGCCAACAGCCAGGGCACTGCCACCTCTTGGGGTCGGATCAAGGTTGACGCCAACGGCTACCTGTCCGGCGCCTTCATCCCGCTGTCTGACGCCGTGCGCGTGAACGACTTCGGTGATTACTCGACCGTTCAGGCCTGGGCGATCCAGGGTCAGCTCCGTCACTACTGGACCCCGGGTCTGCGCTCGGTCGTCTACGGTGGCTACGTGAACGTCGACATGCCCACCTCCACCGTGGTTGCTGTCACCAGCGCCAACCTGTGGCAGGTCGGTACCGACCTCGTGTGGTCGCCGGTCAAGAACCTCGACCTCGGCCTTGAGGCCGTCTACACCAAGGTTGAGAGCTCTGATCCGCTGCAGAACGTCTACAACGCGCGTGGCACGGCCGTCACCAGCGTGGTCGGCGGTTCGGCTGACGTGTGGTCGGGCGGTTTCCGCGCTCAGCGGAACTTCTGATCGCAGCTTAAGCGATGTCAGGAAGAACCCCAGTGGGCAACCACTGGGGTTTTTCTTTGCCCTTATGGATGTTGCGCCTACGCTCCGCACAATTTGGAATAATCCTATAGTTATCCTCCAGCTATTCCCTTTTTTGAGATCTGATCGCAAAATTCAAATGCTTTGATTATCGCTGCTAAGGGCTGATTCCTCGTTGAGGACGTTGGGGTTCGGCGTGGGAGTTAGGCGCGTGTCCGTCAGTTTCAAGCGCGGGGCGGTGGCAATCGGTTTCTTTGCGAGAGTCGGTTCCCGACTTGCCAATGCAGATGCTATGTGGCACTGCTTATTGATACAATATATCGCTGGGGGTTCTCATGAAAGTTGCTCTGCATCTTCCGCGGCTGAAGGCGTGGGGCGCCTCGGGCGCGCTCGCTGTCGCGGTGGGCGGTACTAGCCTGCTGGGGGCGCCTGCGATCGCCGCGGATCTGCTGCAGACGAAGGCGCAGCCCACGTACATGAAGCAGTGCCTCTCTCAGGGGGAGGGCTTTTTTTACATCCCCGGCACGGACACTTGCCTTCGCGTGGGTGGGTATCTGTGGGCTGAAGGCTATTACAACACCTATTCCAATTATCCCTCAGAGAATGACAAGACCTATTCGATCGCCACCGCCGGCCTGATCCTGGACGCGCGGACGGAGACCGAGTACGGCACCCTGCGCTCCTATTTGGAAACGCGCTTCAAGTGGCGGTCGGCGGACCCGTGGTCGGATGGCCCGAACGGCAGCGAGATCGAGGTGTGGAACGCCTACATCCAGTTCGCGGGCTTCACCTTCGGCCATGCGCAGTCGTTCTTCGATTTCTATGCGAATGCGAATGTGCTCGGCACCGATCCGGCCACCATCGGCGATGATGTGCGGCTTAACCTCGTCGCCTACACAGCCGAGCTCGGCAAGGGCTTCAGCGCGACCTTGTCCCTGGAAGACCAGGCGGATCGCCAGTCCGGTGTCAGGGCGCAGGACCCCCTTCCCGCCGGCGTGCTCGACAATTACGAGACCGGCATTCAGGTTCCCGACATCGTCGGCCACCTGAACTACACCGGTGAGTGGGGTCAGGCGCAGATTTCCGGAGCGCTTCATCAGGTGCGCGCCGTGGACCTTTACAACACGCTGGCGGGCACACAGGACACCTGGGGCTATGCCCTGCAGGCGGGCTTGATGTTCAATCTGCCCATGCTGGGCGAGGGTGATACGCTCTATCTTCAGAGCGCCTACGTGGATGGCGCGGTCAGCTATCTCGGCCTTGTTGATCCCACCGGCGAATATGCGCCGCCGGATGCGTTCCTCGGCTTCGGCGGTCTCAGCAAGGTGAGTGGCTGGAACGTGACGGCCTCGCTGCTGCACAATTGGAACGCCAAGTGGAGCACCGCCGTGTTCGGCGGGTACGCGGCGTACGATTTCAACAATACGATTGCCGAAACGCTTTATGGCACTACCGGTGGAGAGAATGGAAACGTCGGCGGCTACATCGGCTTCACGCCGGTGAAGAACCTGCTCCTCGCATTGCAGTATGACTGGAACTACAACAAGGCGAACAACTATCTGAACACGGGCTTCGGCCCGACCAACAGCTCGGTGAACGCCAGCCAAGTGCTGCTGTTCGCCCAGCGGGAGTTCTGAAGGTAGTCATTCAGCCGAAGGATGACGAGGGGCCGCTCCGGGATATCCCCCCAGCGGCCCTTCTGCGTTTTGGCAGGCGCTGGTCGTGCGGCGTTTTGGGGCGGGGCGGGCTTTCGGAAGGGTGCGTAAATGTGCTGAAGTTCCGCGCGGCATCGGGCAATGATGGGGAGAGACCGGTTCATGGCGGTGGAAACACCGGACGGTGAAGGTGCACGCCCTGCGGCGGCCCCGGAAGAATCGAGGGAGCGCCATCGTCTCGTGGTCGTGGGGCGCTGGCGACCTTGGGTTCTCGTGCTCGGGCTCCTTGCGTGGTCTGTGCTCGTGGCGGCCACGCTCACGGCGGCGCGCCGCCCGATCGAAGAGGATCTCGGCCGCAGCGCGGAGGCGGTGCTGGCGCGCAGCGGCGAATCCTGGGCCACGGCGCAATTCGAGGGACGGGACGCGACACTCGAAGGTGAATCTCTTGCCGAGGAGGCGCGGGCCAAGGTGCGCGCATCGCTGGAGAACATGTTCGGCGTGCGCACGGTGCGGGACGCGACCACGCTGCTGCCCGAACGGCGGCCCTTCACGTTCAGCGCGGTCAAGGACGGGCGGATGATTTCCCTCGATGGCTATGTGCCGTCGCGGCATGCGCTGGCACGCATCGTCGCGGCGGTGAAGGCTTCGGGCAACAGCATCACGGGGCAGGACCGGCTGGTCCGCGCGCGGGGGGCACCGGCGGGGGATTTCGCGGGCCTGGTGGAGTTCGGCCTGGGGCAGCTCGTTCGGCTGCCTTCCGGGCGCATCACCCTTTCCGATGGCGCCCTCGCCATCGAGGGGCGCGCGCCCGATCTTTCTCTCTACACCTCCATCGCACAGACGGTGCGCGGCCCTCTTCCCTATGGGATGACGCTTGCGCGCTTCGCGGTGCGGCCTCCGGTGGCTTCCCCCTTCGTCTGGTCCGCGAGCCGGGAGGGCGAGACCCTGCGCCTTTCGGGCTTCGTGCCATCAGACGCAGTGCGGAGCGATGTCTCTAAGGCTCTCGCGGCGGCCTTGCCGGGCGTGACTGTGCGCGACGACACGCGCCTCGCCGACGGCGCGCCGAGCGCCGATCTGTGGCTGAAGGCGGTGGCCTATGCGGCCCGCATGCTCGCGGCGGCGCCCCAGCTCCAGGTCACGCTTTCGGACAGCGCCATCACGGTGGAGGGCGTCGCGCCCACCTTCGATGCGTTCGAGGTTCTCGCCACCGCGCGGAAAGCGCCGCCCGAGGGCTTCCAGGTCACGCGTTTCGCCGTGGAGCCGCCGCGCGCGGTGCCCTTCGCCTGGGAGCTGGAGCGCACGGCGGATGGGGTTCGTATGAGCGGATACGTGCCCTCCGATGAAGCGCGCCGCCTGCTGCTGGATGCGTTGCGCAGCGCGTTTCCCGGGGTGCCGGTGGAAGATGGCATGCGCCTGGCCTCCGGCGGCCCGCCGGCGGAGATTTGGGGAGCCGGCGCAAATTTCGCAGTGGCGCAGCTCGCGCGGCTGCGCACGGGCCGGGTGAAGGCGAGCGGCGCGGCGCTCGTGCTCAGTGGCGAGGCGCTGGACTCGTCTGCCTATCAGGCGCTCGCCCAGGCCATGAAGGCGCTGCCGGCGGGGCTCTCCGCCACTGATGCGGTGGAGCCACCGCGCATCTCTCCCTACGTCTTCGCCGTGCGGCGGGATGGCGACGGGCTTACCGTCTCCGGCTTCTACCCGGACGAGAAGGCGCATCAGGCACTCCTGCAGGTGCTGGAGCGTGATTTCCTGAAGGACAAGGTGAACGATCTGACGGCCATCGGCGGCGGCGCGCCCCCGGGCTTTCTGCCGGCGGCGCTGGCGGGCCTCGGCCAACTTGCGCGTATGGCGAATGGCGAGCTCACCATGACCGATACGCAGCTCCGCCTAGCGGGGGCGGCACTGCGTGGCGCCGCCGCGACGGAAGTGGCTGAGGAGCTCAAGCGCAACCTCAGGGGTCCATTCGTGGGGGAGGTGGCGCTGGAGGTTGCGGCGCCCGGGGCGCTCGTCGGTGCGCAGGAGTGTCAGGGGCTGGTTTCCGATCTCCTGGGGCGTGGGACGATCCTGTTCGATACGGGCAGCGCGCGTATTGATCGCCATTCTCTGGGCCTGCTTGACCGGCTGGCCTTTGTGCTGCAGCGCTGCCCCTCGGCCGTGGTGGAGGTGGCGGGCCACACCGATGCCGTGGGCGATGCATCCGTGAACCAACGGCTTTCGGAGGCGCGGGCTGCGGCGGTATCCGCGTTTCTTGGGGAGGCGGGTATTGTGCGGGAGCGCCTTTCCACCGTCGGCCACGGCGCCACACAGCCGGTGGCGGAAAACGACAGCGAGGCGGGTCGCGCGCAGAACCGACGCATCGTGTTCACGGTGAAGGAGGGGCGGGGGCCATGATCTATCTTGCGCTTTCGCTTTGGCTCTATTTGCTGGCGGCATTCGCCATCGGCGTCATCACCGGGTATTTTCTCAAAGGGGAGCGGACGGGAGGCACGCCGTGACGGCTTTCAACCTGGAGGTCCTGCTGCTGCTGTTGGCAGCGTTCGCGCTCGGCGTGGCGGTCGGCCTGTGGCTGCGCAGGTCCCGGCAGAGCGTAGGCGAGGGTGAGGTGATGGTGCCGGTGCCGTCGAGCTTGCAGGCCCAGCGCGAACCGCCGGCGTCCGCGCCGGCCGCCGACCCTGCGCCACCGGGGGCACCGGTTGCCCAGTCGCCTTCGAAGCCCGAAGCGGATGCCCCCTCGGCGCCGCCGCCGGCTGCGGAGCGCCCGCTGCCGCCCTTGCGCGAGCCGGTCGCGGACCTGTTCGGCCATCTGCTGAACGTGCAGCCCGGAGCGCTGGCGGAGGAGCCGGCTCTACCGCGCCGTGGCGTGGCTGCGCGGGAGGGGGAAAATCATCCGGGCGTGCAGCCGCCGGTTCTGGCCGCTCCGGAGGGTGGTCTCGCCGATGACCTGAAGGAGCTCAGGGGCATCGGTCCGCAGAACGAGCGGAGACTGCACGGGCTGGGCATCTTCCATTTCCGGCAGATTGCCGCCTGGACACCGGAAGAGGCGGCCTGGGTCGGCAGCTATCTCGCCTTTCCCGGGCGGATCGAGCGGGAAGACTGGATCGGTCAGGCGCGGACCCTGGCGGCACGGGCGCAGAAGCCGCAGGCCTGAGGCCGGTGCCTTCGGGCCATTGTCAGCCGAAGCGGATTCCGACTCGCGTGCGGAACGTGCGTGGCGTCAGGAAGCCGGAGTGATTGCCCCTGTGCTCAAGGCAAACGGGAAATGCCGAAGGCTCGTGAGCCTGTCTCAGGTCTTCCGCCCGGACCCGAGCGACATCGGAGTGAACCTGCTTGGCGCCGGCCTAGCCGGGGAGATCGTATTGCGCGGACGTGTTTGCGCTGGTGTCAGCGGCCCTCAGTCCGGCGGCCTGCCTCAGGGTTTGGCCTCGCGCCGAGAAATGCCCGGCGGTGCTGGTACAAATTGCGCGCGATCGATAAGCGAAGGCCCATGAGCTGAGCTCACGGGCCTTCGGCATAAAGAGCGCCTGCCGCCCCGGCCTTGCGGCCGGGAGCGCCGCCGGTCAGCGCGTGCCGCGCAGGTCCGCTTCCATCTGCAGCTTGGTGGGGCTGTTGAAGCGCACCTTGTAGGCCTGGTAATTCTCCATCACGCGCTGCACGTAGTTGCGGGTCTCCGCGAACGGGATCAACTCCACCCAGTCCACCACGTCCACCTTGGGGTCGCGCGGGTCGCCGTAGCGCTCGATCCATTTGCGCACGTTGCCGCGCCCGGCGTTGTAGGCCGCGAACACCAGCACGAAATTGCCATTGTAGTTCTGCACCAGCTCGCCCAATTCGGCGGCGCCGAACTGAACATTGTAGGACTGGTCGCTCATGAGCCGGGCTTCGTTGTAGGGCACGCCGGTCTGCTTGGAGACCTCGCGGCCGGCGGCCGGCGTCACCTGCATGAGGCCCATGGCCTTGGCGCTGGAGAGGGTGCGCGCGTTGAACTGGCTTTCCTGCCGCGCCACCGCGTAGACAGCCGCCTTCTCCACCGGGAAGCCGATGGAGGTGTAGCCCGGCAGCCCGAAGGTGGGGAACGCCTCCTGCTCCAGGGGGTGGCCCTCGGCCATCCCTTCCTTGCCCACCACCAGCGCGCCACGGGCGTCGCCGTTGGATTCGGCGAGGTTGGCGAGAAGGGCAAGCTGGCCGGGGCTCTCCATGCGCCATGCGAGATCGTAATAGATGGTCAGCGGAATATCCCGCTCGCCGATGGCGTAGAGCAGGCGGATGGCCTTGACCGGCTCCACGCGCGGGAAGTCGTTGCGGTCCTGGAACGAGACCTGGGCCGTGCGCAGCACCACCGGGCTCATGCCGAGCTGGGTGCGGGCAAGCTGGCCGTAGTAGGTGGCCGGATACTGCGCGGCTTCCTGGTAGGAGGCGCGGGCGCGGCCGCTGTCGCCCATGGCCTCGGCCGCGCGGGCCTGCCAGTAGGCGGCGCGCGAGAGGGTGATGGGGTGCTTCTGGCCGTGGGCCACGCGGGCGAAATGGGCCGCGGCGGTGCGCGAATCCCTCAGGAAGCTCAGGGCGATCCAGCCGGCGGTGAACTGCTGCTCGGCGCGGTAGTTGTCGGCCTTGGGCGCGACGCCGGTGGCCGCCACCTTGTAGGCGGTCTGCGCATCGCCGGCATCGAGCAACTCGCGTGCGACGAGCCGGCGCTCGATCCACCATTCGTCCGAGTCGGCGTTGGCGGCCTCGTCGGAGGAGCCTGCGAGCAGGGCGCGCGCGGCCTCCTGCGGCTTGTCGGCCCGGCGCAGGAGCTGGGCCTTGGCGAACAGATAGGCCGGATCGTTGGCGAGGGTGAAGGGCACCGCGGACAGCAGGGCGCTGCCATTGGGCTCCTTGCGGGCGACGGCGAGCCGCGCCTTGGTGAGCGCCACCACATCCGATCCGGCGCGCGATGCGGCCCGCAGGGCCCGTTCGGTGTCCGGCTTGTAGCTGAAGCGGTCTGCGCGCAGCTTGTGGTCGGTGCGGGTGAGCACCGAGCCGAACTCGTCCATGATCTTGGCTTCGAAGCTCTCGTTGAGCTGGTCCTCGCGCCAGGCCTCGCGCACCCAGTCCACGGCGTCCTTCCGGTCGCCGCTGGCGATGAGCGCGCGGGCGAGCGCCACCTTGCCCTCGCCGGTGATGGGCGGGCGTTCTGCGAAGAAAGCGCGGGTGCGGCCGGGGTCCCGATTCTCCTGGAACAGCACGCGCTCAGCCCGCTGGCGCAGGGTGGAGGGGGTCGGCCAGTCCGGCTCCTCCTTGAGGAATTCGGAGATGTTCTCGAAGCCGAGGTCGTTGGGCGCGTGGCGGATGACGAGCCAGGTCACCAGCTTGCGCGCCACCGGATCGTCGAGCTGGCGGGCGGCGGCCATCGCCTCGGCCGCGCGCCCGTTCCGGGCGGCGGACACGGCATTCCTGAGTGTGCCCATCTCGCCGGAGGCCAAGGCCACGGGCGCCACGCGCGCCGGCGCGGCGAGGGAGGCGGATTTCGCGGCGGGAGTGGGCTTGACTGCGGCTTTCTGCTGCGTGCCGGCGCCTGAGGGCTTGGCGCTGCTCGACTTGGTGTCCTTCGTGGGCTTGGTGGAGCCCTTGGCGTCCTTGCCGGACGCCGGCTTTCCTGAAGCCGGCTTGGCGGCGGCAGGCTTGCCGGAGGACTTGTCGGAATGCTTGGCGGCCGCCGACTTCGAGGAGGGTGTCGGTGCCGCTTCCGTGGCTGCATGCGCGACGCCGGCCAGGGCGATCGTGATCGCCAGGGCGCTCGCGGAAATCAGGCTCGAGAAGGGCGACATCAGAATTCCTCGCTCTGCGGGGCGCTCTCAAATGGTGGCCGCCATGTTGGGCGAGGCGTCTTGACGAAACCCTAACCAGATCCTCCGATCCGGCTTGCACGTGATCCGCGCGCCTCACCCAGGCGTTGCAACCTGTCGGGCGAACGCGGCAAAAGCACGACCGCGCGGTTGCTTGCGCCGAGCCTCTTCCCGGAATGCCCGCGACAGGCTATGGGAACGTTTCCGCGCCGTCCCGGCCGGCGGCTCCGCACGGCACCGCCGGCGTCATCACAATGCCGTCATCCGGGACTTGTGTCCGCAATCCCACCCAGCTTCCCAGGAACCAAGGCGCTCGCCATGTCGCCCATCCCGTCCCCGTCGCCGTTTCGCGGCTCCTTCACCGCCCTTGTCACTCCGTTCCGCGACGGGGCGCTGGACGAAAAAGCGTTTCGCGCGTTCGTGGACTGGCAGATCGCCGAGGGCACCCACGGCCTCGTCCCCGTGGGCACCACGGGCGAGAGCCCGACCCTGACCCACGACGAGCACAACAAGGTGGTGGCCTGGGCGGTGGAGCAGGCGGCCGGGCGCGTGCCCGTGATCGCCGGCGCCGGCTCCAACAACACCGCTGAGGCGGTCGACCTCGCCGTGCACGCCCAGAAGGTGGGCGCGAGCGCCCTGCTGGTGGTGACGCCCTATTACAACAAGCCCACCCAGGAAGGGCTCTACCGCCACTTCAAGGCCATCGCCGAGGCGGTGGACCTGCCCATCTTCATCTACAACATCCCCGGCCGGTCGGTGATCGACATGTCGGTGGAGACCATGGCCCGCCTGTTCGAGATCCCGAACATCGTGGGCGTGAAGGATGCCACCGCCTCCATGGCGCGGGTGTCGCTGCAGCGGCAGGTGCTGGGGCCGGACTTCATCCAGCTCTCGGGCGAGGATGCGACCGCGCTCGGCTTCATGGCGCACGGCGGCGTAGGCTGCATCTCCGTCACGTCCAATGTGGCGCCGCGCCTGTGCTCCCAGTTCCAGACGGCGTGCCTGAAGGGTGATTTCGCGACCGCGCTGTCGATTCAGGACAAGCTGATGCCGCTTCACACGGCGCTGTTCGTGGAGACCAACCCCACGCCCACCAAATATGCCCTCTCGCTGCTCGGCAAGATGGGCGAGGAGGTGCGCCTGCCCCTGGTTCCGGTTTCCGAGGCCACCCGCGCCGTGGTGCGCGCGGCCATGGAGCATGCCGGCCTGCTGGGCTGACCTCTTCCGGTGTGAAGGGGCCCGCTTTTCGCAGCGGGCCCCCTTGTCTGCGGGAGCCGCAGGCGTCAGGTTCCAGGCATGAGCGACAAGAAGAAAGACGCCCCCCGCAAGGTGGCCGCGGAGAACCGGCGGGCCAGGTTCGACTATTCCATCGAGGAAGTGTTCGAGGCCGGCGTCGCCCTCACCGGCACCGAGGTGAAGAGCCTGCGCACCGGCAAGGCCACCATCGGCGAGAGCTACGCCGCGCAGAAGAATGGCGAGATGTGGCTCTACAACGCCTACATCCCCGAATATCTCGAAGCCAACCGCTTCAACCATGAGACCCGCAGGCCCCGCAAGCTGCTGCTCCACAAGCGGCAGATCGCCAAGCTCGGCAACGCCGTGGAACGCGAGGGCATGACCGTGGTGCCGCTGAAGATCTATTTCAACGATCGCGGCCGTGCCAAGGTGGAGATCGCCCTCGCCAAGGGTCGCCAGACCCACGACAAGCGCGAGGCGCTGAAGGAGCGCTCGTGGGCGCGCGACAAGGCGCGCCTCATGCGCGACCGGGGGTAGTGAGGGAGGCCGGAAGATGAGCGAAGGCGCGCCGTTGCCCGTGGCACTCGACCACTGCGTGCTGCATGTGAGCGACTTCTCCGTCTCCAACGCCTTCTACGCTGCCGTGCTCGGCGCCGAGGTGCTGCCGCGCGGGGCGGGCTTCGTCTACCGCTTCGGAGACCGCCAGCTCAACCTGCATGGGCCGGGCCTCCACCCCACGCCGGTGGCGCGCGTGCCCGTTGCGCCCGGCAACAGCGACCTGTGCTTCCGCTGGGATGGGCCTATCGAGCAGGCGATCGCCCACCTTGCCCGCCAGGGCATCACGCCGGAGCTTGGGCCGGTGGAGCGCTTCGGCGCCCTGGGGCCGGGCCGAAGCGTCTATTTCCGCGACCCCGATGGGTCCCTGCTCGAATTCATCTCCTATGCGAGGGCGCCATGAGCGATTTTCAGAGCCTGCCGCCGGACCTTCCCGCGCCGGAGGATGACGGCGCGGCCGATCACCTGCCGGGGCTGGAGCTGCCCATCATCCGGCTGGCCGCCACCGACGGGCGGCGGGTAGACCTCTCCGCCCTCTCGGGTAAGGCGGTGGTCTACGTCTACCCGCGCACCGGCCTGCCCGGCACGGCCCTGCCGGACGGGTGGGACGCCATTCCCGGCGCGCGGGGCTGCACGCCGCAGTCGTGCGCCTTCCGCGACCATTACGAGGACCTGCGCGCCGTGGGCGTGGAGCACGTGTTCGGCCTTTCCGTGCAGGACACGGCCTACCAGAGCGAGGCGGCGGCGCGCCTCGACCTGCCGTTTCCTCTGCTCTCCGATCCCCGGCGGGAGCTCGCCGGGGCGCTGCGGCTGCCCACCTTCACCGTCGATGGCGAGGTGCTGCTGAAGCGCATCACCCTCATCATCAATGAGGGTGCCATCTCCCATGTCTTCTACCCGGTGTTCCCGCCCGACGAGAATGCCGCCCAGGTGCTGGCGCACCTGAAGGCCCACCGGAGCGGGGAGCGCGCATAGCGGGCTCCCTCAGCCGAGGAAGGCGCGGACCTGCTGGAACACCGCGCGGAACATGGCGGGCGTCAGAACGCCCGTGTTGGTGTTGTAGCGCGAGCAATGGTAGCTCGCGAACACCCTGACGCCGCCGATCTCGCCCGAGGCGCCGTGGCCGAACTTGAGATGGGAGGCTTTCGCCCCCAAAGCGGCGAGGGTGGAATCGTGCGCGATCTTGCCCAGCGTCACCACCGCCTTCAGGTGGGGCATGTGCGCGAAGGCCGGGGCGAGGAAGCGCCGGCAGGTGCGGATCTCCTCCGGCGTCGGCTTGTTCTGCGGCGGCACGCAGCGGACGGCATTGATGATGCGTGCGTCCTTCAGCTCCAGCCCGTCGTCCGGCCGGGCTTCGTAGCGGCCGGTTGCAAATCCGAAGTGAAGCAGGGTTTCGTAGAGCAGGTCGCCCGCATAGTCGCCGGTGAAGGGGCGCCCGGTGCGGTTGGCCCCGCGCAGGCCGGGCGCGAGCCCGACGATGAGCAGGCGCGCGGTGTCCGCGCCGAAGGCGGGTACGGGCGCGTTGAACCAGGAGGGCTCGGCCGTGCGCCATTCCTCGCGGAAGGTCGCGAGGCGGGGGCAGAGGGGGCAGTCAACCGCGGGCTCGAAGGCGCAGTCTTTTGAAGCGACTGGCGGCGCGGTTTGGGTCTTCGCGGCGGCGCGCGCCATGGGGCGCGCTCAGCAGCCGTCGGTGTCGGAGCCGGCGGGGGCGCCGCGGCGTTCCAGGAAGCGCGGCGTTTCCTGCATGCGCCCCTGGCGCTCGGAGGGGTCGCGGCCGATCTTCGGCTGGAGTTCCACGAGGTCGATGAACATGTCCGCCTGCCGGCGCAGGTCGTCGGCGATGAGAGGCGGCTGGGTGGAGATGGTGGAAACCACGGACACGCGGATGCCCCGCCGCTGCAGCGCCTCCACCAGGGAGCGGAAGTCGCCATCGCCGGAGAACAGAACGACGTGATCGACGTGCTCGGCGATCTCCATGGCATCGACCGCGATCTCGATGTCCATGTTCCCGCGCACGCGGCGGCGGCCCTGGGCGTCCGTGAACTCGCGCGCCATCTTGGTCACGACCGAATAGCCGTTGTAGTCCAGCCAGTCGAGCAGCGGGCGGATGGAGGAATATTCCTGATCCTCGATCAGGGTGGTATAATAGAACGCGCGCAGGAGGTAGCCGCGCCCCTGGAATTCCTTCAGCAGGCGCTTGTAGTCGATGTCGAAGCCGAGCGCCTTGGTCGCGGAGTAAAGATTTGCGCCGTCGATGAGAAGAGCGATCTTTTCAAGGCCCTGCATAAAATGTCCGCCGGTGGAATGGGATGGGCATAACGCTGGAACGACTGTATGCCGCGCCGTCCGCTGCCTTTCTCCGACGAAGGCCGATTCAACGCAAGCGAAAAAGGTGCCAGCCGCTTGCTAGGGATGTTGAATTGTTGTATCGACCGCCTCTTCCCAGGCTATGATCCAGCCCCAAGTGCGCATGAGGGAGTGCCGAGCCCATGGCCCGCGTCACGGTTGAAGATTGCATCGACAAGGTGGACAACCGGTTTGAGCTGGTGCTGCTCGCCGCCCACCGCGCCCGCATGATTTCTTCGGGTTCCCAGATTACCATCGATCGCGACAACGACAAGAACCCGGTGGTGGCTCTGCGTGAGATCGCCGACGAGACCGTGAGCCCCGAGGATCTGAAGGAAGACCTGATCCACTCGCTCCAGAAGTACACGGAAGTCGACGAGCCCGAGCCCGAGGCGGTGCCGATGATCGCCTCCAGCGAAAGCGGTTCCGGCGACGACAGCGATGTCATGCTCGACCGCATGACCGAAGAAGAGCTGCTCGCCGGCCTCCAGGGCCTCGTGCCGCCCGAGCATTCGGACGACGACGAGGGCTGATCGGCCCCGCATCCGTGAAGGTAGGGAAAACGGCCGGGCCTTGCCCGGCCGTTTTCTTTTGTGCCTCAGAAGCCGACCGCGGTGCCCGAGAGGTCGTAGGCGCTGGCGGCCTCGATCTTCACGGTGGCGATCTCGCCCACGCGCAGCGGGCGGCGGGCGGAAACCTTTACCGTGCCGTCGATCTCCGGTGCGTCGCCCTTGGTGCGGCCGATGCCGCCGAAGGGGGTCACGGTATCGATGATGACCTGCTGGCGCGTGCCCACCTTGCGCTTCAGCCGGCGGGCGGAAACCTTCTGCTGGGTGCGCATGAAGCGGTCGTAGCGCTCGGCCTTCACCTCGTCGGGGACGGGGTTTTCCAGTGCGTTGGCAGGCGCGCCCGCCACCGGCTCGAACTTGAAGGCGCCGGCCCGGTCGATCTCGGCCTCCTCCAGGAAGTCGAGCAGCTCCTGGAATTCCTGCTCCGTTTCGCCGGGGAAGCCGACGATGAAGGTGGAGCGCAAGGTGAGATCCGGCACCTTCTCCCGCCAGGCCTTGATGCGGGCCAGCGTCTTCTCCTGGGAGGCCGGGCGCTTCATGCGCTTCAGCACCGAGGGGCTGGCGTGCTGGAAGGGGATGTCGAGATAGGGCAGCACCTTGCCGGCGGCCATCAGCTCCATCGCCGCGTCCACGTGCGGGTAGGGGTAGACATAATGGAGCCGCACCCAGGCGCCGAGGCTGCCCAGGGCCTCCGCGAGGTCGAGGAAGCGGGTCGCCACCTCCCTCTCGCCGTCGGCGCTCTTCCACAGGCTCGGGGCATAGCGCAGGTCCTGCCCGTAGGCGGAGGTATCCTGCGAGATGACGAGCAGTTCCTTCACGCCGGCCTTCACCAGCTTCTCCGCCTCGCGCAGCACCTCACCGGCCGGGCGGGAGACGAGGTCGCCGCGCAGCTTCGGGATGATGCAGAAGGTGCAGCGGTTGGAGCAGCCTTCCGAGATCTTGAGATAAGCGTAGTGGCGGGGGGTGAGCTTCACCCCCTGGTCGGGCACGAGATCGAGGAAGGGGTCGTGCTGGGGCGGCACCGCCTCGTGCACAGCGGCGAGCACGCTTTCATATTGCTGGGGGCCGGTCACCGCCAGCACGCCGGGGTGGGCGGCGGTGATCTGCTCGGGCTCGGCGCCCATGCAGCCGGTGACCACCACCTTGCCGTTCTCCGCAAGCGCATCGCCGATGGCGGCGAGGCTCTCCGCCTTGGCGCTGTCGAGGAAGCCGCAGGTGTTCACGATGACGAGATCAGCCCCCGCATGGGTCTTGGTGAGCTCGTAGCCCTCCGCGCGCAGGCGGGTGACGATGCGCTCGCTGTCCACCAGCGCCTTCGGGCAGCCGAGGGAAACGAAGGAAATGCGGGGCGACTTCTGCGCGGTCTCGGCCATGATGCGCGACGGCTTCTTCAACTGTTGGGGGCAGGGGCACCGGTTAGGCGAGCGCGGAGCGTCCGTCAATCCCGCGTCCCGGAGGGGCACGGCGCGCGCCTGCCCCTGCCGGCAGGCGCGCATCGCCGCGTTGCAGCGGCGGAGGGGTCCATTTTCCGCAGCGCGCGGCAAGGCTCTTGTTCCTTGTCGTCATCGCTTCCACACTCGCTGGTATAATAACGAAGACTCGGAAACGCTGAGGAGTGGCCCCATGCTGGCCCTGTTGCCGATCATCGCCTGCGGCCTCCTGGCCGTCGTCTACGGGGCCTGGGCGGCCCGCCGGCTCATGGAGGCGGACCCCGGCACCGTCCGCATGCAGGAGATCGCCGCCGCCATCGCCGAGGGCGCTGCGGCCTATCTGCGGCGCCAGTATCTCACCATCGGCGCGGTGGGGGCCGTCATCTTCGTCGCGCTGGGCCTGGGGCTCGGCTGGCTGGTGGCGGCGGGCTTCGCCATCGGCGCCGTGCTCTCTGGCGCGGCGGGCTTTATCGGCATGAACGTGTCGGTGCGGGCCAATGTGCGCACTGCACAGGCGGCCATGCGCTCGCTCGCTGCCGGGCTCGATCTCGCCTTCACGGCCGGCGCCGTCACCGGCCTGCTGGTGGCGGGGCTCGCACTGCTCGGGGTCAGCGTCTACTTCCTGGTGCTCACCGGCCCGCTCGGCTACGCGCCGGCGAGCCGCACGGTGGTGAACGCGCTGGTGGCGCTGGGCTTCGGCGCCTCCCTCATCTCCATCTTCGCCCGGCTCGGCGGCGGCATCTTCACCAAGGGCGCCGACGTGGGCGGCGACCTCGTGGGCAAGGTGGAAGCCGGCATCCCCGAGGACGACCCGCGCAACCCGGCCACCATCGCCGACAACGTGGGCGACAATGTCGGCGACTGCGCCGGCATGGCGGCGGACCTGTTCGAGACCTATGCGGTGACGGTGGTGGCCACCATGGTGCTCGCGGCCATCTTCTTCTCCGCCACGCCCCAGACCCTGCATGTGATGCAGCTTTATCCGCTCGCCATCGGGGCGGCCTGCATCCTCACCTCCATCGCAGGCACCTTCTTCGTGAAGCTCCGGCCCAACTCGACCATCATGGGCGCGCTCTACCGCGGCCTCCTGGCCACCGGCGGGCTCTCCGTGTTCGCGCTGGCGGCGGTCACCTGGCTGCTGCCGGGCTTCGGGCCGGTCGCGGGCGCGGCCTTCACGGGCACGGCGCTGCTGCTGTGCGGCGTCGTGGGGCTGCTGGTGACGGGCGCCATCGTCGTCATCACCGAATATTACACGGGCACGGGGCACCGCCCGGTGGTGTCCATCGCCCAGGCCTCGGTGACGGGGCACGGCACCAACATCATCCAGGGCCTCGCCGTCTCGCTCGAGGCGACGGCGCTGCCCACCCTTGTCATCATCTTCGGCATTCTCGCGGCCTATGCGCTCGCCGGCCTGTTCGGCATCGCCATCGCCGCCACCACCATGCTGGCGCTGGCGGGCATGATCGTGGCCCTCGATGCCTTCGGCCCGGTCACGGACAATGCCGGCGGCATCGCCGAGATGAGCGGCCTGCCCAAGGAGGTCCGCCAGTCCACCGACGCGCTCGACGCGGTGGGCAACACCACCAAGGCGGTGACCAAGGGCTATGCCATCGGCTCCGCCGGCCTCGGCGCCCTCGTGCTGTTCGCGGCCTACAGCCAGGACCTGAAGTATTTCATCGCCACGGCGGGGGAGGGCACCTATTTCGCGGGCGTCTCGCCCAATTTCTCCCTCGACAACCCCTATGTGGTGGTGGGCCTGCTGTTCGGCGGGCTCCTGCCCTTCCTGTTCGGCGCCATGGGCATGACGGCGGTGGGCCGCGCCGCCTCCGCCATCGTGGAGGAGGTGCGCCGCCAGTTCCGCGAGAAGCCTGGCATCATGGCCGGGCGGGAGAAGCCTGATTATTCCCGCGCCGTGGACCTGCTGACCCGCGCCGCCATCAAGGAGATGATCGTGCCCTCCCTGCTGCCGGTACTGTCGCCGGTGGTGTGCTATTTCGTGGTGTATCTGGTGGCGGGCGGCGGGGTGGCCGGCAAGTCGGCGGCCTTCTCCGCGGTGGGGGCCATGCTGCTCGGCGTCATCGTGACCGGCCTGTTCGTCGCCATCTCCATGACCTCCGGCGGCGGCGCCTGGGACAATGCCAAGAAGTCCATCGAGGAAGGCTTCGTGGACCGCAACGGCGTGCGCCACGAGAAGGGATCGGAGGCCCACAAGGCGGCCGTGACCGGCGACACGGTGGGCGACCCCTACAAGGACACGGCCGGGCCGGCGGTGAACCCCATGATCAAGATCACCAATATCGTCGCGCTGCTGCTGCTGGCCGCGCTCGGTCACTGATTGGGGGCGGCGCGGGGGCGGGGTTGTTCCACCGGGCGGCGTGGGGCATCGTGCGCGGCGCTTCGCCCCGCGCCGCCCGGCGCCACGATGGATGCCTGCCATGTCCCCTTCGCCCCGCCCCATCCAGCCCGGAGACCGCGTGTTCCTGGTGGATGGCTCATCCTTCGTGTTCCGGGCCTATTTCCAGTCCATCAACCAGGACCGGAAGTACAATTTCCGCTCCGACCGGCTGCCCACGGGGGCGGTGCGCCTGTTCTGCACCAAGCTTTTCCAGTTCGTGCGCGACGGCGCGGTGGGCATCAAGCCTACCCATCTGGCCATCATCTTCGACAAGTCCGAGGACAGCTTCCGCAAGGCGCTCTACCCGGCCTACAAGGCCAACCGCTCCGATCCGCCCGACGAGCTCATTCCCCAGTTCCCCCTGATGCGGGAGGCGGTGCGCGCCTTTGGCCTCGTGCCGGTGGAGCAGGCGCGCTACGAGGCCGACGACCTCATCGCGACTTACGCCCAGCAGGCGGAGAAGGCGGGCGCGGAAGTGCTCATCGTTTCCGCCGACAAGGACCTGATGCAGCTCATCGGTCCCCGCGTGTCCATGTACGATCCCGCTTCGGGCGAAAGCGGCGGGCGCGGCGCCCGGCCGGAGCGGCGCATCGGCGAGGCCGAGGTGGTGGAGTATTTCGGCGTGCCGCCGGAGAAGGTGGTGGACGTGCAGGCCCTGGCCGGCGATTCCACCGACAACGTGCCCGGCGTGCCCGGCATCGGCATCAAGACCGCCGCCCAGCTCATCAACGAATATGGCGACCTCGACACGCTGCTCGCCCGCGCCGGCGAGATCAAGCAGCCCAAGCGCCGCCAGTCGCTGATGGAGAACGAGGCGGCGGCGCGCGTCTCGAAGCAGCTGGTGGAGCTGGTGCGCGACGTGGCGGTGGAGGTGCCGCTGGAAGACCTGGTGCTGGAGGAGCCCGATGTCCGCCAGCTCGTCGCCTTCCTGAAGGCCATGGAATTCACCACCATCACCCGCCGCGTGGCGGAGGCCTATGGGGTGGACCCGAGCGCCGTCGATGCGGACCCCAGGCTTGCACCGCAGGGCCTGTTCACTCTCGGTGCGGGTGATGAGGGCGGAGCCGAGGCCGGCGCGGCGGCAACCACGGCACCCGCAGGCGCGCCTGCCGGCAAGGCCGCCGATGCTGCCGTGGACGGCATCCTGAAGCCCGCCGATCTCGCCCGCGCCCGCGCCGAGGCGGCTCGCGCCACGCCTGTGGAGCGCGGCGGCTACCGGGCGGTCACCGACCTATCCGAGCTGGAGGCGTGGTGCGCCAGGGCGCGCGACCAGGGGTTCGTGGCCTTCGATACGGAGACGACCTCGCTCGATCCGATGTCGGCGGATCTGGTGGGCGTGTCGCTGGCGCTCTCGCCGGGCGAGGCCTGCTACATCCCCCTCGCCCATGCAGGGGCGGGCGACGGCCTGTTCAGCGAGGGGCTGCTGGAAGGGCAGATCCCGATCGAGCAGGCTATCGCGGCGCTGAAGCCCATGCTGGAGGACGCCGGCACCCTGAAGATCGGCCAGAACGCCAAGTACGACGTGCTGATGCTCTCGCGCTACGGCATCACGGTGGCGCCCATCGATTGCACCATGTGCATCTCCTATGCGCTGGACGCGGGCCTCAACGGCCACGGGATGGACGAGCTTTCGGTGCGCCATCTCGGGCACACGCCCATCGCCTTCACCGAGGTGGCGGGCAAGGGCAAGGCGCGGGTAACCTTCGACAAGGTGGCGCTGGAACCCGCCACCCAGTACGCCGCCGAGGACGCGGACGTGACCCTGCGCCTGTGGCTGGCGCTGAAGCCCCGCCTCGTGGCGGAGGGCCGGACCACCGTCTACGAGACCCTGGAGCGCCCTCTGATCCCCGTGCTCACGCGCATGGAGGCGCGGGGCATCTCCATCGACAAGGCGCTTCTCGCGCGACTCTCCTCGGAGTTCGCGCAGGGCGCGGCGCGGGTGGAGGACGAGATTTCCGAGCTCGCGGGCGAGAAGATCAACGTGGGCAGCCCCAAGCAGATCGGCGACATATTGTTCGGCAAGATGGGCCTGCCGGGCGGCTCCAAGACGCCGACCGGAGCTTGGTCCACCAAGGCCAACGTGCTGGAGGAGCTGGCGGAAACCGGCCACCCCCTGCCGCAGAAGATCCTGGAATGGCGCCAGCTCGCGAAGCTGCGCTCCACCTATACGGATGCGTTGCCCAACTTCGTGAACCGCGACACCCATCGCGTCCACACGTCCTACGCGCTGGCCGCCACCACCACCGGGCGGCTTTCGTCATCCGATCCGAACCTGCAGAACATTCCCGTGCGCACGGAAGAGGGCCGGCGCATCCGCCGCGCGTTCGTGGCGGAAGCGGGCAACAGGCTGGTTTCTGCCGATTATTCGCAGATCGAGCTGCGCCTGCTGGCCGAGATCGCCGAGATCCCGGCGCTCCGGCAGGCGTTCCAGGAGGGGCTGGATATCCACGCCATGACCGCCTCCGAGATGTTCAACGTGCCGGTGAAGGACATGCCGCCGGAAGTGCGCCGCCGGGCCAAGGCCATCAACTTCGGCATCATCTACGGCATCTCCGCCTTCGGCCTTGCCAACCAGCTCGGCATTCCGCGCGAGGAGGCGGGCCAGTACATCAAGCGCTATTTCGAGCGCTTTCCCGGCATCCGCGACTACATGGAGGCCACCAAGGCTTTCTGCCGTGAGCATGGCTATGTGGAAACCCTGTTCGGCCGGCGCTGCCACTATCCGGACATCTCCGCGAAAAACCCCTCCATCCGCGCCTTCAACGAGCGCGCGGCCATCAACGCACGCCTCCAGGGCACGGCGGCGGACATCATCCGCCGCGCCATGATCCGCATGGAGCCGGCCCTCGACGCGGCCAAGCTCTCCGCCCGCATGCTGCTGCAGGTGCACGACGAACTGGTGTTCGAAGTGGCCGAGGCGGAGGTGGAGAAGACCCTGCCCCTGGTGCGCCATGTGATGGAGACCGCCGCCGCGCCGGCGGTGCAGCTCGCCGTGCCCTTGAAGGTGGACGCGCGGGCGGCGGCGAACTGGGATGAGGCGCATTAAGCGAAGGGTGCGCGTGAAATAAATATATCACGTATTCTCGCGTTGAAATTATGCGGATGTGCGCATAATCTGTGAAATGAGCCGGCCGCCACCGGCGCCTTTCACGGAGTGCAGTGACATGGCCGTTTCCGGCCTCATCCGCCGTCCCGATACGACCGCGCAGGGCCGCATGGCCCCCCTGGCGCGGCTGCCGGTGTTCTTCGGCCTTGCGGGACGGCGCGTCGTGGTGGCGGGGGAAGAGGGCGCCGGGCTCGCCTGGAAGGTGGAGGTGCTCGCCGCCGCCGGTGCGCGGGTGGAGGTGTTCGCCGCCGCGCCCCACGCGGAGCTGGAGGCTTTGGCGGCGACGCCGCCCGCCGGCGCGGTGGTGCTGCATGACCGCCCTTGGCGCACGGACGATCTCTCCGGCGCGGCGCTGGCCGTGGGTGCCTTCGCGGACGACGCGCAAGCCGCGCGCTTCGCGGAGGCGGCGCGGGCGGCGGGCGTGCCCGTGAACGCGGTGGACAAGCTCGCCTTCAGCGATTTCACCTTCGGCGCCATCGTCAATCGCTCCCCCCTGGTGGTGGGCATCTCCACCGACGGCGCGGCGCCGGTATTCGGCCAGGCCGTGCGCGCCAAGATCGAGGCGCTGCTGCCGGCGGGCTTCGCGGCCTGGGCGGCGGCGGCGCGCGCATGGCGGCGCACCGTCTCGGGCCTCGGCCTTTCCGCCCACGCGCGGCGCGCCTTCTGGGAGCGCTTCAGCGCCAAGGCCCTGACCGAGCCGAACCGCGCCCCCGGCGATGCCGACCGCGAGGCGCTGCTCGCCGCGGCGAGGCCGGTGTCCGGCGGCTCGGTGGTGCTGGTGGGGGCGGGGCCGGGCGATCCCGAACTGCTCACGCTTCGGGCCGTGCGCGCCCTGCAGTCGGCGGACGTGGTGCTCTATGACGATCTCGTCTCCGGCGCCGTGCTGGATTTCGCCCGCCGCGAGGCGCGCAAGATGCTGGTGGGCAAGACCGGCTACGGCCCCTCCTGCCGGCAGGACGATATCAACGCCCTGATGGTCTCCCTCGCCCGCGAGGGGCGCCGGGTGGTGCGCCTCAAGGGCGGCGAGCCCATGATCTTCGGCCGCGCGGGTGAGGAGATCGCCGCCTGCCGCGCTGCCGGAATTCCCGTGGAGGTGGTGCCGGGCATCTCCTCCGCCCAGGGTGCTGCGAGCCGGATCGCCGCCTCCCTTACCCATCGCGACCATGCGCGGCGGCTCCAGTTCGTCACCGCCCACGCCCGCAACGGCCGGCTGCCCGAGGATCTCGACTTCAAGTCCCTGGCCGACCCGGTGGCCACCACCGTCGTCTACATGCCCCGCCATACCCTGAGGGAGCTGGTGGCGCGCCTCGTGCCTGCCGGCATCGATCCCGCGACGCCGGCGGTGGCGGTGTTCGCCGCCACGCGGCCGGAGGAGCAGGTGGTGCGCGCGTCCATCGGCACCCTGGCCGAGGCGGTGGACCGGGCGGTGGAGGAGGGGGCTTCAGCCCCCTGCATCGTGCTCTACGGCCATGCCCTTTCCGCCGCCATGGCGCAGGCCGAGCCCGGTGCCGCGCCGGCGCAGATGCGGCTGGCGGCTGGGTGAAGCCCGCTGTCGTGCACGCCTGAAAAAAAGCAAAAGGCCGCGCGGGTGTCCCGGCGGCCTTTCTCGTTTTCGCGCCCGGCTGGTCAGGCGGGCATCTGGAAGTCGAGCAGCTTCTTCTGCGGGAAGTCGTAGAGTCGGCCGGTGTCCTCGAAGCTCGGCAGGCACAGGGGCAGGATGGCCGCCGCCGCCTCTTCGGGGGTAGGCAGGGTCATGGGGTCCTCGCCGGGGAAGGCCCTGGCGCGCATGAGCGTGCGGATGGGGCCGGGGTTGAACAGGTTCACCTTGAGATTGCCGTTGATGGCCTCGGCCGCCCAGGTGCGGGCCATCACCTCCAGCGCCGCCTTGGTGATGGCGTAGGGCCCCCAATAAGCCTTCGCCTTGTGCGCCGCTCCGGAGGAAATCACCACCGCGCGGGCAGTGGTGGAGAGCCTCAACAGGGGATCGAACGAGCGGATGCAGCGCCAGTTGGCGGTGAGGTTCACGGCGATGGTCGAGTCCCAGTCCTTCGGCAGCACATGGCCGAGGGGCGAGAGCGGGCCGAGCACGCCGGCGTTCGCCACATACACGTCAAGCCGGCCATAACGCTCGTAGAGCGCGCCGCCCAGGCGGTCGATGCCCTCGCCGTCCTTCAGGTCGAGCGGCACCAGGGTGGCGTTGCCGCCGATGGCGGTGATGGCGTCGTCCAGCTCCTCGAGCCCACCTTCGCTGCGGCCCACCGCAACCACATGGGCGCCCGCGCCCGCGAGCGCCAGGGCGGTGGCGGCGCCGATGCCGCGGGTGGCGCCGGTGACGAGGGCGATCTTGTCGGCGAGGGGCTTGTCGCCCGCCGGGCTGAGGTCGGTCATGGGTGCTCCGGGCATTGTCGTCGGGGGGCGAGATGGGCCGTCATCGCGCCGGAAGCGGCTCCCGCGCGCAGAGGCTCCCGGCAATCTCTACAAGTTATTGATTTTTCGCACGTTTTTTGTGTGCGTCAGCATCTTCTTCGCTTGAAAACGCTATGTAGTCCAGCCCTTGACCCCCCGGCCGCGACGCCGCAGGCGGAGGAGGGTGGCGCGCTGTGCGGACCGCGCCACCCGGTGCGGGCTCAGCTCGCCTCGGCGAGCAGAGAGAGCTGCTGCGCGCCCACGGCACCGGCACGATCGGTGAGGGGGGTCGGGTAATCACCCGTGAAGCAGTGGTCCGTGAACTGCGGCCGCACCGGGTCGCGGCCCTCGTAGCCCATGGCCCGGTAGACGCCATTGACCGTGAGGAAGGCCAGGGAATCCGCTCCGATATAGCGGCGCATGCCTTCCAGGTCATGGGTGGCGGCGAGCAGCTTGTCCCGGTCGGGGGTGTCGATGCCGTAATAATCCGGGTGGGTGATGGGCGGGGAAGCGATACGGAAGTGCACTTCCTTGGCGCCGGCATCGCGCATCATCTGCACGATCTTCACGGAGGTGGTGCCGCGCACCAGGCTGTCGTCCACCAGCACGATGCTCTTGCCTTCCACCACGGAGCGGTTGGCCGAGTGCTTCATGCGCACGCCCTGGTCGCGGATGGACTGGGTGGGCTGGATGAAGGTGCGCCCCACATAATGGTTGCGGATGATGCCCAGCTCGTAGGGAATGCCCGAGTGCTGGGAGAAGCCGATGGCCGCCGGCACGCCGGAATCCGGTACCGGGACGATCACATCGGCGTTGGCGGGGGCTTCCTCGGCGAGCACGCGGCCGAAGGTCTTGCGCACCTGGTAGACGGAGCGCCCGCCCACCACCGAATCCGGCCGCGCGAAATAGATGTACTCGAAGATGCAGGGCCGGGCCGGCACCTCGGGGAAGGGCTTGTAGGACTGCAGGCCGTCCTCGTCGATGACGATGACCTCGCCGTTCTCCACGTCGCGCACGTAGCGCGCGCCGATGATGTCGAGGGCGCAGGTCTCGGAAGCGAGGATGGGCGAGCCGTCCAGCGTGCCCAGCACCAGCGGGCGAATGCCCAGGGGATCGCGCGCGCCGATGAGCTTCTTGTTGGTGAGGGCCACCAGCGAGTAGGCCCCTTCGAGGCGCTGAATCGCATCAATGAAGCGGTCGATGAAGCGCGGCTTGCCGGAGCGCGCCACGAGGTGGAGGATCACCTCGGTATCGGTGGTGGACTGGGTGATGGCCCCCTCGCGCACGAGCTGCTTGCGCAGGGTGAGGCCGTTGGTGAGGTTGCCGTTGTGGCCCACCGCGAAGCCGCCGGAGTCCAGCTCCGCGAACAGCGGCTGCACGTTGCGCAGCAGGGTCTCGCCGGTAGTGGAATAACGGACGTGGCCGACCGCGGAATCACCGGGCAGGCGATCGATGACGGCGGCGTCGGAGAAGGCATCGCCCACCAGGCCCAGGCGCCGCTCCGAATGAAAACGCCGGCCATCGAATGAGACGATGCCGGCGGCTTCCTGTCCGCGATGCTGCAAAGCGTGCAGGCCGATGGCCGTCACCGCCGCGGCGTGGGGATGGTTGTAGATCCCGAAGACGCCGCATTCCTCGCGCAGCCGGTCGCCGTCGAGGTCGAGATCGATCGTCGAGGAAGAACGGGCGTCTGCGCCCGCGCCGTTCATGCCGCCTGCGTCCATATTGTCCATCTTGCACCTCCGCTCGGCGGCCCTACTGGCCGGTGCCGCGCGTGCTCTCCAGCAACTGATCGAAGCCCTGTTGGTCCGTGCGCCGATAGGCGGCGGACCCCTGGCCTGCCTGACCCTGACTTCCTTGGGCTCCCTGAGCGGCGCCAGCCGCCGTGCCTTGAGCCCCGGAACCCGAGCCTGCGTTGCCGGAACGCTGGTTCCCCGCCGGGGCCGCGGGGCTTTCCCCCTCCTCGGGGGCGGGCTGCTTCTTTAGCTTGTTCAAGATGGTGTTTTCAGGGTCATCCGGCAACTGGGCCATCAGCCACTCGCCCGTGCTTTGCAGGGCGGGGCGGGATTTTGCATCCGCGACCCATGCCGGCTGGTTCTTGGACGGCACCAGCCAATTGAAGAAAAGGAAGGCAACCACCATCACGAGCAGGCCGCGGGCGAGGCCGAACATGAAGCCCAGGGTGCGGTCGAGGGCGCCGATTCGGCTGTCGAGCACCAGGTCGGAGATGCGTGCGGTGACGATGGAGGCGATGAGCAGCGTGCCGAGGAACAGTAATCCCACCGTCGCGGCAAGGGCGGCCGTGTCCTGGGAGATGTACTGTTTCACGTAAGGCAGCACGGGCTTGTAGAAGAAGAGCGTGACGCCCGCGGCGACAGCCCACGACAGGATGCTGAGCACTTCACGCAACAGGCCCCGCACCATGGCGAGGACGCCTGAAATCAGCATCACGGAAATGACAATGATGTCCAGTAGGGTGACAGGCATTGGTGCATCGGTCCGTGGTCGTTGGCGCGCTGGACAGGCACGCCCTGCCGCTCCACGCCATGCGGAGCGTGCCGCGCGGGTCATATAGCCCGCGTATCCCGCCTCGTCATCTCCCTGTTTCGTCAGTCGTCGTCCATGTCTGCCCCAGTGGCGTTGGAGGCCACGCGGGGGCGCGCGTTCCCTCCGCCCTGAGCCGGGCGCATGGCTGCCTTTCGCGGCGCGCGGGCCGCGATGGAGGCCACGAGCTGCGCGAGGGAGGAGACGGCCTCCATCTCCACCGGCGCGGCAGACCCGTCCTGGCCGCCCGCGGGGATGACGGCGCGGGCGAAGCCGAGCTTCGCCGCCTCCTTCAGCCGCGCCGGCGCCTGTGATACCTGCCGCACCGCCCCGGTGAGGCTCGCCTCGCCGAAATAGACCGCATCGGCCGGCAGCGGCGCCCCGGTGAGGGAGGAGACCAGCGCCGCCGCCACCGCGAGGTCGGCCGCCGGCTCGTTGATGCGGAAGCCGCCGGCGACATTGAGATAGACATCGTGCCCGCCGAGCCGCACGCCGCAGCGGGCATCCAGCACCGCCAGCACCATGGAAAGCCGGTTGGGGTCCCAGCCCACCACCGCCCGGCGGGGCGTGCCGAGGGAGGAGGGCGCGACCAGCGCCTGGATCTCCACCAGCACCGGCCGCGTGCCCTCCATTCCCGCGAACACCGCGGTGCCAGGGGCGCCGAGGTCCCGGTTGGAGAGGAACAGCTCGGAGGGGTTGGCCACCTCGCGCAGGCCGCCGCCGGTCATCTCGAACACGCCGATCTCGTCGGTGGGGCCGAAGCGGTTCTTCTGCGCACGCAGCACGCGGAACTGGTGCCCGCCGTCGCCCTCGAAGGAGAACACGGCGTCCACCATGTGCTCCACCACACGCGGGCCGGCGATCTGGCCGTCCTTCGTCACGTGGCCCACCAGGATCACGCAGGCGCCCGTCTGCTTGGCGTAGCGCACCAGGAGCTGGGCGGAGGTGCGCACCTGGGTGACCGTGCCGGGCGCCGATTCCACGCTGTCCGACCACATGGTCTGGATGGAATCGATGACCACCACATGCACCGGCGGGCCGCTGGAGAGGGTAGCGAGGATGTTCTCGGCGTTGGTTTCGGCGGCGAGGCCCACCTTTGCGCCCGCAAGGCCGAGACGCTGGGCGCGCATGCGCACCTGGTCCACCGCCTCCTCGCCGGAAACATAGACCACATTGAGCCCGCGGGTGGCGAGGGCGGCCGAGGCCTGGACCAGCAGGGTGGACTTGCCGATGCCGGGATCGCCGCCAATGAGAAGGATCGATCCGGGCACGAAGCCGCCGCCGGCCACGCGGTCGAGCTCGCCGATGCCGCAGACGAGGCGGGGGGCGGGATTGCCGGCGCCCTCCAGGCTCTCCAGCGCGAAGGCGCGGCCCTTGCGGGATGAGCGCTGGGCGGCGGGCACGGAGGCCGCGACGGCGACCTCTTCCGAAATAGTGTTCCAGGCGCCACAGGCGTCGCATTTGCCTTGCCAGCGCGTGTAGACGGCGCCGCAGGACTGGCAGACGAAGGAGTGGTCACGCTTGGCCATGGGTGGTTCCGCTCGGGCACGGCGGCCGAATCCGTCGTGCCCGGCGGGAGCTTACATCATCGCCCGGCGTTTCCGGCGGGCGGGGGCGGAACCTCAGCAGGCCTCGCGCAGGACCGGCGCGCTGAAGGCGCCGAGGCCGGTGGCGATGAGCTGCTCGATCTCGCGGAAGGTGGCCTCCATCTCGGTGGAGATGGCATCGTGCAGCACGCTCAGCTTCTCGGCGCGCTCGCGCTCGCGGCCTTCGAGCAGCGCCAGGGCGGCGCCGATGACGGCCTGCGGGCCCTCGAAGCGGCCGGAGGCGACGAAGCGATCGATGAGACCGGTGTGTTCCGGAGAAAGATCGAGTTGATCCGACATAGGGGCCTCTCCACGAAAGCGCAGGCGCCAGGGTCATTCGCCGGGAAGTCGGGCAGGAGAGCGTGACACATGGCGCAGTTTTCCTGCGCGCCGCATCGAGCACCTGCGACCGTCAGCCAGCTTCGGGCGTGGCTTCATGATGGCCGCGACATGGTTAATTTTTGCTTAAGGAATGGTACGGGAAGCCTGTGCCGGCAAGGGGCGGCGGCTTCATGGACCGTAAACGGGACGCGGCCGGAGCAGGGGTGCCGCTCCGGCCGCGTCTCGCATCGTTCCGCCTGCGCCGTCACATGATCTGGCGCAGCACCATGTAGAGGCCGCCGGAGAGCAGGATGGCCGCCGGCAGGGTGAGCACCCAGGCCATGAGCAGGTTGCGCACCGTGGACATCTGGAGGCCCGAGTTGTTGGCCGCCATGGTGCCGGCGACGCCGGAGGACAGCACATGGGTGGTGGACACCGGCAGGCCGTACATGTCGGCGGCGCCGATGGTGGCCATGGCCACCACCTCGGCGGCGCCACCCTGGGCGTAGGTGAGGTGAGTCTTGCCGATCTTCTCGCCCACGGTGACCACGATGCGCTTCCAGCCCACCATGGTGCCGAGGCCCAGCGCGATGGCGACCGCGATCTTCACCCAGATGGGGATGAACTTCGTGGCCTGGTCGAGCTGGCGCTTGAAGGCGCCGAGGTTGTCGCGGGCGGTGGCGTCCAGCTTCGGCGCGCCGATCTTGTTCATCACCCGGATGGTCTCCGAGGCGAGGTACATGTCGTTGCGCATGTTGGAGACGGAGGCCGCCGGCACCTGGGCGAGGGTCTCGTGGGTCGCCACCATGTCGGAGATCTCGCGGGTCACCTGGGCGAGGGCCGGCACGGTCTGCGCGGTCGGCTCGTGGTCGCGCACGAAGGCGGTAAGCGCCGCGCGCGGATCGGCCGGGGCCTGAACGCCGGCGGAAGCGGCCACCAGCGAGGCTTCCGTCGCCTGGGCGATGGCACGGAACTGGGCCACCTCCTCCACGTTCACCGCGCGGTTCAGCGCATAGGCGGTGGGCACGATGCCGATGAGGATCAGCATGATGAGGCCCATGCCCTTCTGCCCGTCATTGGAGCCGTGGGCGAAGGACACGCCGGTGCAGGTGAGCACCAGCAGGCCGCGAATCCACCACGGCGGCGGCTTGTGGCCCTCCGGCGCGCGGTAGAGCGCGGGGTTCTTCACGGTGAGCTTCAGCGTCAGCAGCATCAGGCCGGCGGCGATGAAGCCGATGAGCGGCGAGAACAGGAGCGCGTAGCCCACGTTCGCGGCCTGCCCCCAGTCCACGCCCGAGGTGCCGTCGCGGCCCTGCACGATCTGGTTGGCGATGCCGACGCCGATGATGGAGCCGATGAGGGTGTGGGAGGACGACGCCGGCAGGCCGAGAGACCAGGTGCCGAGGTTCCACACGATGGCCGCGATCAGCAGCGCGAACACCATCGCCATGCCGGCGCCGGAGCCCACGTTCAGGATCAGCTCCACCGGCAGCAGCGAGACGATGCCGAACGCCACCGCGCCCGACGACACGAGCACGCCGAGGAAGTTCCAGGCGCCCGACCAGACCACCGCGAAATGGGCCGGCAGCGAATTGGTGTAGATGACGGTCGCGACCGCGTTGGCGGTATCGTGGAAGCCGTTCACGAACTCGAAGCCGAGCGCGATCAGCAGCGCGACCACGAGCAGGATGAAGGGCAGCACCGCCAGGGTGTCGGTGCCCGAATCCACAACGTCCCGCCAGATGGAGAAGCCGGTGAAGCCCAGCCCGCCGATCAGCAGGGCGAAGAAGAGGAAGATTTCCAGAAGGCCATGGTCTCGATCCATGGACGCGCGGCGGGATGATGCGTGGTGCTGGCCACCCGCCGGGGCGGCGTGGCGCGGCGTCGCGGCTTGCGACATGAACGTCTCCATTCAACCATCGGAGGATCGCCCATCCGGCGATCCTCCCTTGGTTGCCAGGAGGCCGTGACACCCGAGTGACGCCCGTGGATACCGCCGGCGGGCGACGGTCGGGCGCGAGGACCTTCAGCCGCCGATGTAGCGGCGCAGGTAACGCCCGCCGAGCGCGGTGAGCACCTCGTAGCCGATGGTGCCGGCCTTCCGAGCCAGCTCGTCCACGCCGATGCCCTCGCCCAGGAACACCGCCGTGTCGCCGCGGGCCACGGCCTCCGGCGGCAGGTCCGTGATGTCGAGCGTGGCGAGGTCCATGGAAATGCGCCCCACCAGCGGGCAGCGCCGGCCGGCGAGCACCGCCTCGGCACCCTTGCGCGCATCGGTGGAGCCGGCGGCGCGGAAGAACCCGTCGGCATAGCCGATGTGGACCGTGGCGAGGCGGCTGTCGCGCTTCAGGCGCTCGGTGGCGCCGTAGCCCACCGTTTCGCCGGCGGGCGCGTGGCTCACCTGGATCACCCGCGCCTCAAGGCGCACAACGGGCTTCAGGGCCGGTTCCCCCGCGATGGCGCCGCCGCCGTAGAGCAGGATGCCCGGCCGCACGAGATCGAAGCGGAAGCCCTCGCCCATCAGAGTACCCGCCGAATTGGCGAGCGAGGCACGGACACCGGCGAAGCGCCGGGCCACATCGGTGAACACCTGCCGCTGGCGCGCAGTGAGGGCATGGCCCGGCGTGTCCGCGCAGGCGAGGTGGCTCATGACGAGGCTCGGCGTGAAGCCGAGCGCGGCGGGTGCTTCCGCAAGGCGCGCGGCCTGCTCCAGCGAGACGCCGAGGCGATGCATGCCGGTGTCCACATGGATGGCGGCGGGCAGATCGGCGCCCAGGGCGCGGCAATGGGCACCCCATTCGGAGATCTCGGGCTCGGAGCCCAGCACCGGGCGAATGCCGTGTGCGACGAAGGCCGCCGCGGTGCCCGGCAGCAGGCCGTTCAGCGCGTGGATCACGGCATCGGGCAGGAGGGCGCGCAGGTGCACCGCCTCCTTCAGGTGCGCGACGAAAAAGGTGCGCGCGCCGGCGCGCCACAGGGCCGGTGCCACCCGGTCGATGCCGAGGCCGTAGGCATTGGCCTTCACCACCGCCGCGCACTCCGCAGGGGCGGCGCGGGCGGCGAGCGTGCGCCAGTTGTCGGCGATGGCGCCGAGATCCACCGTGAGGATGGCGCCGGCCTCGGCCGCGGTGTCCGCGCTCAATGGCGCTCCGGCAGGTGATCTTCCCGCGCCAGGTTCGAGAAGCGGGTGAACTGCGGCTCGAAATGCACCTTCACCGTTCCCGTCGGGCCGTGGCGCTGCTTCCCGATGATGATTTCGGCCGTGTTCTCGGCCGCCTTCATCTCGATCTCCCACTTGAACCACTCCTCTGTGCCCGGCTTGGGTTCCTTGTTCTTGAGGTAATATTCCTCGCGGAACACGAACATGACCACGTCGGCGTCCTGCTCGATGGAGCCGGATTCGCGAAGGTCCGAAAGCTGGGGCCTCTTGTCGTCTCGCGCTTCCACCTGACGCGAAAGCTGTGACAGCGCCATGATGGGCACTTGCAGCTCCTTCGCCAAGGCCTTGAGGCCGGTGGTGATCTCCGTGATCTCCTGCACGCGGCCCTGGGAGGCGGACTTGCCGGAGCCGGACAGGAGCTGAAGGTAGTCCACGACCATGAAATCGAGCCCGCGCTGGCGCTTCAGCCGCCGCGCGCGCGCCACCAGTTGGGCGATGGAGATGCCGCCGGTGTCGTCGATATAGAGCGGGATCTGCTGCATGGTCTGGGCGGCGGCGGCGAGCTTGGAGAACTCGGCCTCCGAGATGTCGCCGCGGCGGATCTTGTAGGAGGCGATCTCCGCCTGCTCGGCGAGGATACGGGTGGCGAGCTGCTCCGAGGACATTTCCAGGGAGAAGAACCCGACCACGCCGCCGGAGACCGCTTCGATGGAGCCATCCGGCTTCTGCTCGCCGCGATAGGCGGCGGCGATGTTGAAGGCGATATTGGTGGCGAGCGAGGTCTTGCCCATGGCCGGGCGCCCCGCGAGGATGATGAGATCGGAAGGCTGCAGGCCGCCCATCTGCTGGTCGAGGTCGTCGAGAGCAGTGGCGATGCCGGAGAGGTGCCCGTCGCGCTGGAAGGCCTTGGAGGCCATGTCCACCGATTCGCGCAGCGCGTCGCCGAACTTCAGGAAGCCGCCGTCGTAGCGCCCGCTCTCGGCGATCTCGTAGAGGCGCTTTTCCGCCTGCTCGATCTGCTCCTGGGGGGAGGCGTCGACCGTGGCGTCGAACGCCTCGTTGACGATCTCCTCGCCGATGCGGATGAGGTCGCGGCGCACCGAGAGGTCGTAGACGGCGCGGCCGTAGTCCTCGGAATTGATGATGGTGGTCGCTTCCGCCGCCAGCCGCGCGAGGTATTGCGGCCCGGTGAGGCCGGCGACGTCGAGGTCCGCCGGCAGGAAGGTTTTGAGCGTCACCGGGGTGGCGATCTTGTTCGCCCGAATGAGGGCGCCCACCACCTCGAACAGCTTGCCGTGCAGCGGCTCGTAGAAATGGCGCGGCTCCAGGAAGTCGGAGACGCGGTAGAACGCCTCGTTGTTCACCAGGATGGCGCCGAGCAGCGCCTGCTCCGCCTCCAGGTTGTGGGGCGCCTGACGGTAGGTGGGGACGATCTCCCCCGCGTTCGGAAAGTCGAGCATGGTCACGAGTCCACGGCTTGGGGGTCTCGTTTAGCAGGACCGGGGTTCACGAGTCCCTTCCCGCCGCGTTGGGGCGGGAAGGAAGATCATCCACAGCGGTGAACTCCGGGGAAAGCGGAGAAAAGCCCGCCGTCGCCCTTTCAGGCCATGGCCTCGAGGATTCGCACCCAGCTGCGCGTGCCCTTGTGGAACGAGGTGAGGTCGTATTTCTCGTTCGGCGCGTGCACGCGGTCGTCGTCCAGGCCGAAGCCGATGAGCAGGGTGTCCACCCCCAGCAGGGCCTTGAACTGGCCGACGATGGGAATGGAGCCACCGGTGCCGATGGTGACCGGCTTCACGCCCCATTCCGCCTCCAGCGCGGCGGCGGCCTTGGCGAGGTCCGGGCTCTCCGGCGGAACGAGGAAGGCGCGCGAGCCCTCGCCCTTGCCGAGTTCGGCCCTGCAATCCGCCGGCACGCTTGCGGCGACGAAAGCCGCGAGGGCGTCGCGGATCTTCGCCGGGTCCTGGTCGGCCACCAGGCGGATGGAAATCTTTGCGGTGGCCTTCGAGGGGATGATGGTCTTCGAGCCTTCGCCGGTATAGCCGCCGTACATGCCGTTCACCTCGAAGGTGGGGCGGGACTGGATCTGCTCGATGAGCATCCGGTCCGCCTCGCCGATGGAGCGGCCGAGGCCCACCGGGCCGAGGAAGCCTTCCGCCGTGAGGCCGAGCTGCGCCCAGCGCGCGCGCACCTCCGCCGGCGGCTCGCGCACATCATCATAGAAGCCGGGGATGGTGACGCGTCCGTCCGCGTCATGCACGTCGGCGATGATCTTCGCGAGCACATGGACGGGGTTGGCGGCCGCGCCGCCATAGAGGCCGGAATGCAGGTCGCGGTTCGCACCGGTGATGGTGAGCTCGGTGTGCAGGATGCCGCGCAGGGAGGTGGTGATGGAGGGGGTGCGCGCATCCCACATGCCCGTGTCGCACACCAGCGCGATGTCGGCTTTCAGCGCATCGCCGTTGTCCGCGAGAAAGGCCGGCAGGCTGGGGGAGCCGCACTCTTCCTCACCCTCCAGCATCACGGTCACGTCCACCGGCAGGCGGCCGGTGGTGGCTTTGATGGCACGCAGGGCCTCCAGGAAGGTGAGCACCTGTCCCTTGTCGTCGGCCGCCCCGCGGGCGACGATGGTGCGGCGCCCGTCCGTCGTCTCGCCGAAGCGGGGCTCGAAGGGCGGCGTCTGCCACAGGTCCAGCGGGTCCACCGGCTGCACGTCGTAATGGCCGTAGAACAGCACCCGCCGGGGGGCGCCGGTGTCGGTGCGGCCCACCACCACCGGATGCCCGGCGGTCTCGTGCACCTGCGCGGCGAAGCCCAGTTCCGTGAGCTGCAGGGCGGCCCATTGCGCGGCGGTGCGGCAGGCGTCCTTGTGGGCGGGATCGGTGGAGATGGAGGGAATGCGCAGGAACTCGAACAGCCGCGCCAGGGCGGCATCAAGCCCGCCGTCCACCGCCTGCAACGCCTGATCCACCGCCGTCATCGCATCCTCCACCTTCGCGGGGCCGGGGCCCCGCCTTCCATGTCTCGTCGCCTGTCCACGCCGTGCCGCCGGGGGAACCAAAGCGCACCTTCGGCAGGAACGCCGGGAGGGCACGCGCCAGGCGCATCCGCCGTGCGACTGTGGCCATGGCGCCACGAACCAGCCCCGCGGGACTCGCGGCCGGATGCTGGCGCGCTCACGCGGCTGGCGCAAGCTCTCTTCAAGCTTTGCTTTCTGGAAGGCCGCGCGCCGCGGTGGGCCTGTTCCCGGGTCGGCCGCGGGGACGTGCGCCGGCTGCGGCGTGCAATGGTGCAACAGGCCCGTGTGGGCTGCGCGGCTGGCGCAAAAGGAGAGGCTTAGCTGCCAAGGGGGCGAGGCGAACATGGTGGGCGGATGCAAGGGCGTGGCGCGCGACCTGCAATGGAGCGGCAAGACGGGAACGGTACTCGTGCAGGCCCGAGGTCCTGCCGCGGCATGCCGGCCCAGGGCCGCTCGTCTGCCGTATCGCTCGCCTGCCGCTGTGCGAAAGCTTCGCCTCCGCGGCACTGCAATGCCGCCCTGGAGAACGAGACAGGCCGGGGAACGCCGTTTCGGCGTCCCCGCCGTCGTGTCAGCTCAGGGGGGAGAGGGCCGCGGAATGGCCGCCCTCGGCCGGAACCGGCTCTGCGGTGGCCGGGACCGAGGCGGCGCCGATGCGGCCCACGCGGCGCGCACGCTGCATCACGGAGCCGATGCGGCGATAAAGCAGGCGCGGCGCCAGCGGCGCACCCAGCGCGGCCTCATAGCCGCCGCGCACGGCGGAACGGACCAGCGCCTGCGCCGGCACGTCGGCGATCAGGATGGCCGGGGCGCCCGCGCCGTCGCGGAAAGGGTTCTCCGGAACCTGCTCGGGATCGTCCACCTGCACGACGAGCACGTCGGCCTGGACCGGGGTGGGGGCGTGGGCGACCTCTTCGAGGCTCGCGGCTTCCAGGACGCCACCCACGCCAAAGGCCGTGAGAGCCTCCCGAAGCGCCATGCGACGCTCGACCTGGGAATCAACGAGGAGAATGCGGGCGGTGGGCAACACCTTCATGAGGCGCTCCATTTGAAAGCGCGTGCATCCGGCAAAGGCCAAGATGAGACGCATTATTCAAGGCGTTATCCGATGGAACCCCGCAATCCCATCGGTGCGCTTTTAAGATACCTGTTATGCGTGCATGAAGCAACTGCCCCCTACCCGGGTCGGGTGCCACTTTTTGGCCGGGCTTTTCTTGGCCTCGGCCGCGGGCGGAAGCGCCGTAAGGCGGGTTCGCTGCATTAGCGGCTAATGCTTCCGAGTATCCCGCGCAGAATGGCGCGCCCGAGCTGCGTGCCCACCTGGGTCGCTACCGACCGGGCGACCTGCCGCACAACCACTTCGGTTGTGGACATGCGGGTGGAGGAGCGGCTGGATGTTCCGCTTCTCGGCACGCTGGTGCCGCCGGTCTTTGCCGCGCCGGCACGACCCGCGGTCTTCGGCGTGGTCGTCTCGGGCTTCACCTCGGGCAGGCCGAGCACGGTGCCGAGCACCGAATCCAGGAACCCACCGCGGCCGGAAGGGGCGGGCGCCGCGGTCTCGCCCGATGGGGTGCCGGCCGGGTCGTCGGCCTTCTCCTGCAGGCGCTCGAAGGCGGATTCGCGGTCCACGGCCGTGTCATAGACATGGCCCACCGGGCTTTTCGCCATGATCGCCGCCCGCTCGGCCGGCGTCAGCGGCCCGACGCGGGCGGCGGGAGGGCGCACCAGGGTGCGCTGCACGATGGAGGGCACGCCGTTGCCTTCGAGCGTGGAGACCAGGGCCTCGCCCTTGCCCAGCTCCATGATGACCTGCGCCGTGTCGAGCGCCGGATTCGGGCGGAAGGTCTCGGCCGCCGCCTTCACCGCCTTCTGGTCGCGCGGGGTGAAGGCGCGCAGCGCGTGCTGCACCCGGTTGCCGAGCTGCGCCAGAACGCTTTCCGGCACGTCGAGCGGGTTCTGGGTGACGAAATAGACGCCCACGCCCTTGGAGCGGATGAGGCGCACCACCTGCTCCACCTTCTCCAGCAGGATCTTGGGCGCCTCATCGAAGAGCAGATGGGCCTCGTCGAAGAAAAAGACGAGCTTGGGCTTTTCCGGATCGCCCACTTCGGGCAGCTGCTCGAACAGCTCGGCCAGCAGCCACAGCAGGAAGCAGGCATAAAGGCGCGGCGCACCCATCAGCTTGTCCGCTGCCAGGATGGAGATGGTGCCGTAGCCGGAACGGTCCACCCGCATGATGTCGCGGATGTCCAGCGCCGGCTCGCCGAAGAACTTGTCGGCGCCCTGGTTCTCCAGCATCAGAAGCTGGCGCTGGATGGCGCCCACGCTTTGGGTGGAGACATTGCCATACTGGGTGGTGAGCTCCGCCGCATTCTCCGCCACATGGGCGAGCATGGCGCGCAGGTCCTTCAGGTCCAGCAACAGCAGGCCCTGCTCGTCGGCGATGCGGAAGACGATGTTGAGCACGCCTTCCTGGGTGTCGTTCAGGCTCATGAGGCGGGAGAGCAGCAGCGGCCCCATCTCCGACACCGTGGCCCGCACCGGATGGCCCTGCTCGCCGAACATGTCCCAGAAGATCACGGGGAAGCTGTCCGGCGTGTAGGTGATGCCCACTTCCGCCGCGCGCGAGAGCAGGAAGTCCTTCGGCTCCCCCGGCACCGCGATGCCCGAGAGGTCGCCCTTGATGTCGGCCGCGAACACCGGCACCCCTGCGCGCGAGAAGCCTTCCGCCATCACCTGCAGTGTCACCGTCTTGCCGGTGCCCGTGGCGCCGGTGACCAGGCCGTGGCGGTTCGCGAGGCGCAGGGTGAGGTACTCGCCGGCCTCCACCACGCCGGGCGGCTGCGCCTTGCCCGCCGCCTTCGCGCCCCGGGCAGGCTTGGCCGCCGGTGCGCTCGCGGGGGGAAGCACCTTTCCAAGAAAGATCTTGCCGTCCACGTCAGGGCTCGATGCTGGGGCCTGGAGCGTCATGGGTCTATCTCCCTGGAAACATCCCCGGCCGCTTCCTCGCGAAGGGCTGAGTCGAATGCCCTGTTGTCGCGCGCTTTCCCGCACGGGGGCAAGCTTGCCGGCGGGGCGCCGGGAGGTCGCCCCCTTGCGCCGCGCCAGCGCCGCGGGCAAGCTGCGCCGCGCGAGGGGCCCGGCCCGCGCCGCAGGTGCGGCCCGAGCGTCGAGCGCGGTTCAAGGAGCGAGCATGGACGAACTCATCGCCCGGCTGACGGCCCGGCTGAACCTCACCCCGGCCACTGCGCGGGGGGTGGTGGGCCTCGTGCTCCAGTTCCTCGACCGCGAGGCGCCGGCGGAGGTCATGCAGCCGCTGCTGGATGCGCATCCCTGGATTCCGGAACTGGTTGCGGAAGTCCCCTGCGAGCCGGCGCTTCCCGCCTCGGAGCGTTATTTCGGCGGCATGGCGCGGCTGATGCAGGTGGCAGACCGGATGATGGCCCTCGGCCTTACCATGCCCCAGGTGCAGGCGGCGGTGCGCGAGACGGTGAACTACGCCCGCGAGACCGCCGGCAGCGAGCCGGTCGACCGCTTGGTGCGCGCCGTGCCGGGGCTGCGGCAGGTGGTGTGAGGTCGGCGCGGGCCACTTCGGCTGTCGGCAGGATGTGGACGGAACACCGCCGATGCTCATTTCATGTCGTGCAGCCTTGAAAACGCGGCGCGCAATCCGTATGAGGAGGGCGTGCCGCAGTAGCTCAGCTGGTAGAGCAACGCATTCGTAATGCGTGGGTCGGGGGTTCGAATCCCTTCTGCGGCACCATATCGGCTTCCGAAGCCGTCCTTTAGCATCCAAAAAAATTAGAATTATCAATGATTTAAGGTGTCCTGATGGTCCGGTGGGGTCCATTGAGAGCCGGTTGAATCTCGCGCGCGTGGGCATGTTCGCAGGCATCGCGTTTATGCCGACACAGGGGGTGCCTGCAGATGGCGCTCACGGACATGGTTTTGCGCAATGCAAAGCCGCAGGAGAAGCCTTACAAGCTGTTCGAAGGCGGCGGCCTGCACCTTCTGGTCAATCCCAATGGAAGCCGCATTTGGCGGTTGGCGTATCGCTTCTCCGGCAAGCCGAAGCAGCTTTCATTCGGCCCTTATCCCACCGTGTCACTGGCCGACGCCCGGCAGAAAAGAGAGGACGTCAAAAAGCTGCTCCTCGACGGCCAGGACCCCTCCACGGTCCGCAAACTGGACAAGGTCCGTGCCGAGGTCGCGAAAGGAGCAGCTTCGGGCTGGTGGACGGGGAATATACCGCGCGGCTCGAAGCCAGAGACTCAGCCCCCGCAACCATTGCCAAAAACAGATGGCTGCTTGAAGTGCTAGCGGGTCCAGCGCTGGGCGGGCGGCCGAGCAGCGCGCCATATCGGCCTTCAGAATCGCTTCAAAGCGCTCGGACGTGCAGCAAATTTCAAACATGTAAGGGGTCTGGTCGCCGGCTGGGTCCTTGCGGATACAGATGAGCCTCGCAGGTGCATGGGCAGGGTGGTGGGTGCGCCGCTGATGCTACTCAGGCGATATCTGCAAGTGCCGCTCACTGGTTTGGCGCTGCGCAACGTGAGGGCGACGGTTCAGTCGTTCTGCCCGTCGACTGTGGCGGTTTTCATCTCGTGCTCTATCCAGTCATGAGCGGTATTCGAGCCTAGGTGATCACCATACGGCCAAGTTAAAGAAGTCGCTGGGTTGGCCGTTACCGTGCGGCCAGGGTGGTTGATACCCATCAGAATTGATGGCGATACTGGAAATCGATTCATGGTGGCGAAGATCCCTCCATCGTCCGGGGCCATGCGTCTTTGCACCATTTTTATGCCCCTGCGTCAGTCCGGAGTGTTTTCGCGCAAGCCGCTGTCGGGGATTGGTGTGAGTGCATGTGCTAAGGGATATGAGTAGCCGACTCACAAAAACTGTCACCATGAGAGAGATGATGCAGGACGAAGAAATTTGCAGGAAGTGAAGGGGCGCACATGGTTTTACGAGTTCGAGCTTCCTGATGGAACAAAAACATCAACAAATATTAAAGATGCAATTCTGCCTATTCACACCTCTCGGCGGGGCAAAACGTTGCGAATTATCCGCGATAATGTTCCTAATTCATCTGAATTAACCGCATTTGATATTGCCTCTCATGAGTGGTATTATTATGTAGAGCTTTCTAGGCATTTCAAATCCGTGCGCGGATATGAAATTCGCAAGTCCAGCCGGGATGCCGCATGGCTCATCACGCGGGCGCTCGGCATCAAGAATGTAGAATATGTCGAAGCGGATATGCAGCGCATGCCATTCGATCCAGAGCAGGTAGCGGATTTTGTTCTACTTTATGGTTTGATTTACCATATGGAAAATCCAATTCACACCCTGAGACTGGCCAGCCAGATGTCTAGGAAGCATATTCTGGTTGAGACGCAGGTGTTTCCTTACGATATGTCCGGCCGGATCGAGGATGGGCATTATGACAGCCTTCGCCCCATCGAAGGTGTGTTTGGGCTGACGCCGGATTATGCCGCCCAGCGCGAAGGTGGCTCGACGGATTTGGCTCTCGTTCCGTCATTGAATGCCCTGCTGTTTCTGATGCGTGGCTTCGGCTTCTCCCATCTGCATGTCCTGCCGAGCGAGTTGGGTGATTATGAGCAGTTCTCCCGGGGCGCGCGGGTCGTCGTCTACGGACGTAAGCCCTGATGGTTCCCGCGCGGGGAGCGCCTGAAATGTGCACGTAGAGCGGGCGCGCGTCATCATCCGCGACGGTGGGACTTTCGAGCCGAGGCCGCTGATGGTCGTAGTGTCCCTCCCGGAAGGCTCCGGGAGGGACAGGGTTTCCTTGTCCGCGCGTGGCAGCACTCTCCGGGCCTTGAAGTCGGGTTGCCGATATGTGTCCGGCCGGGCGTTGTCGCGCGCGTCGCGGAGTGCCGCAGGTGAGGGGTTTCAGTGAAAGTTTTTCGGAGAAAATGTCGTAAATATAGCAAATGGCGGACATGATTTTTCGATAGGTGGGGCTTCGAGAATTGAGAACTTCGAGAGCTGGCATGGTGTCTGGCTGCGCATGCCCGTCGAATAATGGCTCTGCGCGGCGGAGGCGCGCCGCTTCGCCTGTGGCATCTCCGCCCTCATCCTATTAGGAAGGCGTTTCAGACCCTTTCCGATGGCTCCCCTTCGACGCCTGACGATAACGCGAGATAGGTGGAACCAGCCGTGCCTTTCATGACGACCAATCCGGCGCTCGCCCGCGCCCTGGCGGAACGGGACTACAACAATCCGACGCCGGTGCAACTGGCCGTGCTGGCGCCCGAGGCGGCGGAGCGCGATCTTCTGGTGTCCGCCCAGACCGGTTCCGGCAAGACCGTCGCCTATGGCCTCGCCATGGCCGGGACGCTGCTGGGCTCCACCGAGCGATTTGGGCCGGCGACCGTGCCGCAGGCGCTGGTGGTGGCCCCCACCCGCGAGCTGGCGCTGCAGGTCCAGCGGGAGTTCGCGTGGCTCTACGCGGGGACCGGCGCGCGCATCGTGTCCTGTGTCGGCGGCATGGACCCGCGCCAGGAGCAGCGCCAGCTCGGCCAGGGCGCTCATATCGTCGTCGGCACCCCCGGACGCCTGCGCGACCATCTGGAGCGCGGACGGCTGGATATTTCCGCGCTGCGGGTGGTGGTGCTGGACGAAGCCGACGAAATGCTCGACCTCGGTTTCCGCGATGATCTCGAGTTCATTCTTCTCGCCACCCCGCCGGAGCGGCGCAGCCTGTTGTTCTCCGCGACCATGCCACGGGGAATCATCACGCTGGCCAAGCGCTATCAACGCGCTGCGCTTCGCATCGAGGTAGCAAGCGCTGATGGCGGTCACGCCGATATCGAGTACCGCGCCATGCGCGTCGCTCCGACGGAGGTCGGGCACGCGGTCGTCAACGTGCTGCGCTATTACGATACGCCCACTGCCATCGTGTTCTGCAACACGCGCGAGGCCGTGCGGCGCCTGCATGCCATGCTCCAGGAGCGGCAATTCTCTGCGGTGGCGCTGTCCGGCGAGCTAAGCCAGAACGACCGCAATCACGCCTTGCAGGCCCTGCGGGACGGGCGGGCACGGGTCTGTGTCGCCACCGATGTCGCCGCGCGCGGCATCGATTTGCCGAATCTCGGCCTCGTCATTCACGCGGACCTGCCGAACGATGCGGAAAGCCTGCAGCATCGCAGCGGACGCACGGGCCGCGCGGGCCGCAAGGGCGTGAGCGTGCTGCTGGTGCCCCCCTTCCGCCGCCGCCGGACGGAAGACCTGCTGCGGGGGCTGGGCATCAATGCAGTGTGGTCCGGCCCGCCGACCGCGGAGGAGATCCGCAAGCTCGACCATGAACGCATGCTGAGCGATGCCCTCATCACCGAGGAGCCGACCGAGGACGACACCGGCGCCGGCCTCGCGCTGCTCGCGGCGTACTCGCCCGAGCATCTGGCCGCGGCGCTGGCGCGCCTTTACCGCGCCGGCTTGCCGGCCCCCGAGGAGGTCACTGATCCCGGGATGTCGCGTTCGGTGCGCGACCGCGCGGCCGACCGGGATTTCGGCGGCGCCTCGGGCGGGGGCAGTGTCTGGTTCCGCCTCAATGTCGGCCGCCGCAACAATGCCGACCCGAAATGGCTGCTGCCGCTGATCTGCCGGCGCGGAAACGTGACGCGCAAGGATATCGGCTTCATCCGCGTCCTGGATGAGGAGACGGCTTTCGAGGTCAGCCTCGCTGCTGCGGACCGCTTCGCAAAAGCGGTGCGGAAGGCGGACGAGGAAGACGTGATCATCGAGCCGCTGCCTGGCGGCCCCCCGGCGGGGCAGACAGAGCGTCCCGCCCGCAGCAAGCCCATGCGCGGCAAACCGGTTCAGGAGAGGGCGCCGCACGAGAAGCCGTTCAGGGGCAGGAAATTCCGCGATGAACCCGCGCAGGGGAGGTCCGCGGAAGGCAGGGCTGGGCACGGCAAGGCCGCGTTCGAAAAATCGCGCGACGCCAAGCCTTCGGGGCAGGGCAAAGGTGAGCGTCAGCCGAAAAGCCGGCGCCCCGATGCTTTCGCGGGAAAGCCAAAGGGAAAGCGGACACCGCGGACCTGAGCGCAGCGCGTTGCGCCGCTCCCCGAGGCGGGTGAGGCCAGAAACGCGTGGTATTGATGACCTCTCGCGACCCCTTCTGCGCGCCTGACGGCGACGTCATCCACAAGCAGTAGGGCCCGCGGACATCAAGGGCATTGCATTCGGCCTCGGCTGCTGCCATATGAGCGAACCGCTGGCGCCGAGCATGGCGCGGCGGATGGATGCGGGTGTAGCTCAGGGGTAGAGCACAACCTTGCCAAGGTTGGGGTCGAGGGTTCGAATCCCTTCGCCCGCTCCAAAACTTTCAAAATAATCAATAGCTTATAGCGAAGCCGCTGAGAGGCGGCTTTGTCGTTTTTGGCTTGGTGACCACTTGGTGACCACCGATGTCGGGAGTGGTCACCAGCTCTCCCCCTGTGGAAAACCGCAGGTGAATCTCGCTTTGGAGGATGCAGCTGATCTGGCGGACACTCTGACCTCGAGACGGGGTTGGACGGCGGTGGCTCATACCGAAGCGATGATCACTGAGCGCGCCAAGACCGCGGCGGAGGGCCTACGGGCTGCGTTCAAGTCAGACGGCGCAGTACGAACGCGACGGCGCCTCCGTTGGGTTGGATCGGATTGCTCGTTCCAGCGAAGGCGATTCTCCCGCAGATGCGGGACGCCGCACGACGTTCGGATCGACCTTCAAATGTTGCAATCGGACTGCAAATGTTCTTATTTTGTTCTCATTTACGGCTTAAGTCTCCTCCTTCTAAGGGCCGCTCAAGCGGAAAGTGAACCCTCTTTAAAATTGCTTTGTGCGCACGTCTTTCAATCCGTGGATGCAAGTGTAGAAATGCGATTGGCCAAGGCCTGGTCGACTCCAGATCCTTGAATACCCAATACGATAGCCCTAGGGACGGCGGTGGCCGGTGACCCCAGGGAGAAGCTGTGGAGAGTTTGGTGGCTGACGGGATCTTCCACGTCGCGGTACATGAGCTCGAGCGCGCCGACACCGGCTTTCGCGTGAAGTTCGGCCAGGAGCAGCTCGCGATCACTCCCACGATCGATCGGGTGACCGCCCAGCTATTCGATCTCTACAAACGCCGCGCCTCGAAATCTCACGGCAAGTTCTCGACCGCGGCGGATGTGGCTCCCACGCAGAAACATCTGGAAGATTATGTCGCGACGAAGGGGGCGGGCTTCCCCGATTTCATCTCGCGCCTGATGGAAACGCTCAGGGTTCATGCGTCCAGCCAGAATGCCGCTTCGGGCGGGTTTGTCTTCTTTGCGCATCTCGAGCGGGACGAGCGGCAGTTCCTCCTCGTTGCGGTCGTGTCCAACAAGCTCGGTGCGACCCTGACCAAGACCTACGACGTCAAAGACGCCGAACACCTCGACATCGAAGGATTCCGCTTCGCCGGACGCATCAGCCTGACCGGGTGGGCGGCCAAGGAAGACCGCTACATCAGCTTCCTGAAGGGAAAAGGAGAGGTCTCAGACTACTTCAAAACCTTCCTCGGATGCGACACCACAGTCCAAGATCGCCAGGATACGAACGACCTCGTCGAGGCTCTCAAGGCTTTCGCTGACGCTCAGAACATGAAGCCGCCAGAGCGCGAGGGATTCCTGTCCAAGGCCAAAGATTTCTGCGACCAGATCGCGCGCGAGAAGCAGCCGCTTGCATTCGAAACGCTATCAAATGCGGTTGTGCCCGACGATCCCGAACCACTGCTGTCGTTCCTCGTCGACCCGGACCGTGGCCTCAACGATGGCTTCGTGCCGCACAGATCGGCGCTTGGGTCTTTGGTAAAGCTCAAACGCGAAACTCCATACTGGAGCGTCGCCTTCGAGCGGAGCGCCATCCACCAGGGCAAGGTCGATTACGACCCGAAACAGAACGTCCTGATACTAAAGGATCTGCCCGAGGATTTCGCGGCCGAGCTACGGCACGAGATTCTGGATGTCTGAGCTCGGGTTTGATCGCCTGCTGGCGATCTACCGCGCAACGCGGTTTGACCCTCGCGGCGAAGATGGCTCGCTTGCGATCGCCACCGGCGAGGTCCTGACGGACCTTCGAGAGATTTATACACAGCCCGAGATTGGCAAGGCCGCCGGCATTGAGCCGCTTTCGGATCCTGCGAAACTGCGCATTGGCGACGAAGTGCGGATCCGTGTCGGTCCGCCGCGCCTGTCGATCGGACGAATCGTCCGATCGCTCGACGAGTTGCTAGAGAGTCGTCGGGCGCGGCTCAAGGAGCCTGACACATATTTCATCATAGAAGGCGCTTTGGATCATTCGACCACGCCAGTGCCGGACGAGATCACGCGCTACCGCACGGCACTCGAGATTGTCGCGCTCTTCGTTAAGGCTGCAGCCTATCTTGACGAGATCAGGGAAGAGCTCGTCTTCATCCATGAGGGGAAGTTCGTGACGCCAGTCGTCTACGACGTCGCTCTGCTGAAGCGCCTTTCCATGAGCGATGCGGACCGTCTCCTCGGCCATTTCGCGGACGACGTCCACATCGACCAGAAGCTTGCGATCCTGAGCGAGTCGATCTGTCGGCTGAGCGCGCCGCGCTCCGCCGCGAGCCGGTTCACCTACCTTCTGGACAATCTGGACGAGATGGAGAAGGAGGTGCGCAACGGCTACAAGCTGTTCGCCTCAAGCTTCTCATACGCAAAGATCCGCGGCGAAATTGAGGCCGCTCGCGTCGACTATGTCAGCAAGATCCATAAGACGCTGATCGACATCCAGGGGCAGCTGCTGGGAATTCCCGTGGCGACCGTCATTGTCGCGTCTCAGCTGAAGACCGCGAAGTCATGCGGCCTCGAGTTTTGGACGAACATCGCCATTCTAGGCGGTGCCTGGATATTCGTGGGGCTGCTTGCGATCGCGATCGTTAACCAGTGGGTCACTCTTGGGTCGATCAGCCAGGAGATTGACGGTCAGAGGAAACGCCTCGAGCAGGATTATGCGGCAATCGCAGCGCAATTCATGGATCTGTTCTCAAAGCTCGGTGGTCGGATTTGCTGGCATCGCGCGGCCCTGATCGGGATCGGCGTCGTGGCGATCGCCGGCGCGGCTTTCGCCACCTACGTCTTCCTCCGGATTACGCCGGTTGAGATCAGCACCTGCATCGCCGCTGCATGGCTGTAAGGGTGACGCAGATGCCGAAATGTCCCGGCACCTAGGCTCGCCTTTCTTATTCAGGAAGGTGAATAGTCTGTCGCCGCTTTGGGCGCGAACCCTCGACGTCCGCCGACTCGTCCATCAGCGATGTGCCGTGGCGCGCGCTGCCGATCAGCCGCACCAAGGCGGCCCATGCTATCGGGGCTTTCACCGGTTGCGGTGGCTGACCTAGTCTGATTCTTCGCGCATTCAGGCGCGATGCCGTGCAACTGCCAACTCGGTTTATGACCAACTATGACCAGTCGGACCATTTCCGAAGTTACCCGGCGCAACCTGTTTGACGAATTGCGCCTGCGCAACGCGCCCTGGTCGGGCAGGCTGGCCGAATCTGACTTTCTCGGCCGCATTTTCGATCTGAAGACGCTTCCCTCGGATGACCACCGCCAGCCACATATGGCCGGTGATATCTGGATGCATCGGGAACGCTTTCAGGACTGGACCAATGACTGGGTCTACGACGATGTGCGGCTTGACCTTCTACGGTGCCAGGATGAAATTCTCCTCACCTTTCTGTGCGAGATGTTGCACCCAATTGTCCAGTCCGATGCTCAGGTGGTCGGCGAGCTGCTGGGAATCTTCAATCGGCATCTTCATGTGGACGGGTTCGAACTCGTGCCGAACACCTACGTTTCCGGAAAGCCGATTTATGCGGCGCGACGGCGCCTAGGTGGTGTGGCGCAAGTGGCCGCCGCCCGGAAAGTTGCCGATGAATTGTCCTCGGAGCACATTTCGGTGCTCATCACCCGCATGGAGACAGCGGTCGAGGCCGATCCATCTTTGGCGATTGGTTCCGCCAAGGAATTCGTCGAGTCCATTTGTAAGGGCATTCTCACGGCGCGCGGAACGCCGCCGCGCGGTTCCGAAACACTGCCACAGTTGGTGAAGGCGACCCGTGAGGCGTTAAACCTATCAGTGTCCTCTCAAACGGGCGATACCCTCAGACAAACGCTGAGTGGGCTCTCCAGCATTACCCAAGGCGTCGCGGAACTTCGCGGTCAATTAGGATCGGGCCACGGACATGTGCCTGACGCTCCCCGACCCCCTACCTCGGTTGCGCGCCTCGCCGTCAATACAGCGGTCGCGCTCGGCGTGTTTCTCTATGAGATATATAGCGCACCCATGCAAACCCCAGTGTCGAGCACATCTGCAGAGAAACCGAGACCGTGGAATCGCCAATGAATGAGCGATCGCAGGAGGATTGGCTCGGCCACGACGAAAAATATGCGCTTATCGGCTTGAGCGTGAATTTGGAAGATGGCGTCCCGCGGGGGGCTATGATGCCGAACCTGTCGTTTCTGACCGACGCGAATTTTCAGGTGCCACCACTATGGCAGGAATGGCTTGGGAGCGTCCGTTGTGAGGAGATCAGCGGTTGCAACTTGTTCTTATTGAGCACCATGAAATCCAAGAAGGCAGCGGTTCTCGATGCTGAGAACCAAATACTCCAAAGTCGGGTCTGGTCCTTCTATGTCGGCCTCCTCATGACCTGCCTCTTTTCTCCGGCACACAAGCCCAATTTGCTCACGGGTGCCCGCGAGGGTGGGGAGATTGGCATTTTCGAGCACAGCGAATTGGATTTCCCACCTCCTGGCATGATCGTCCCCTATCCCTCCATTTCCGGGGCCAGTCTTAAGGCCGCCGCGCAGCTTGGGGAGCACTTGGTCGCCTTCAATGCGACCGACGTGCCCGGGGGACGCTGGCGCCTGAACCGGATTCGACATCTCTTCGTGGAAACGAAGGCGCAACGAGAGCTGCTCGACCGGATCCACCAGTTCACCCGCTGTATCGATGGCCTGATCGTAACGCAGCCGGGTTATGGATCGAAACAGTTCAAGAGCCGTACTGAGTTGTTTGTCGGGTCACGCCATCATGTGCTGATGGGCGAGATCTACGATGTACGGAGCAAGGTGGAGCACCTCCGAGAGCACCTTTACCTTGAGGAGTTTGATCGCGAAGCTCGACTCGAGCTCGTCAAGAAGGAAGCCGTCATCGAATTTGTGGCGCGCAAGGCTCTCGCCCGCATCATGGGCGATCCCAGGTTATGGCCTTATTTCGCCAACACGGCAGCGTTGGACCAATTCTGGGCGTCAGCCGAGGATGAGCGACGGAGGATCTGGGGGCCTGCCATAGACCCGCTCGATGCCCTGAAGGATTTCAATCCGTCATACATTCAGGACAACGAGTTGGGCGGTCCATGACGCATGCGATGATCGCCCAGCCTCCTCGGTGCGGATACGCATCGGCACGATAGCTGATGCGTGAAGCAAAGGGTCACGCTTCCGAAAATAGTCCCTGTAGCGTCTCGATCGGCATCATCATGGTCCGTTCGCCGAGCGGGGAGAGAATAAATCCGTGCCGCTGGTAAAAGCTCACGGCCGCATCGTCGATTGCGTGAGCTACGACAGCTCGAACGCCGGCGATCTCGGACGCGGCCAAGCAGCGCCGTAGCGCATCGGCGAGCAGATCGGTGCCAAGCCCCATTCCCTGATACGCTTGATCGACTGCCAGACGACCGATCAGCAGCAAGGGAATTTGCTCCGGCATACCCCGGCGCAGCTTGGCGCTCGGGAGCGCGATCCGCTCTTCCATGGCGGTCGAGATGGCATAATAGCCAGCGACGCGCTTCGGGGTGTCCCTGTCGCAAACCACATAGGTGCGCGCCGACATCCCTTCACTGGCAAGGGCTCGATCCCGCAACCAGTCATCGAGAGACGGATGCCTGCCGTTTCGGAACGCCCCGACATCGTGATCGCCGGCCAACCGCTCCGGAGGGTCAACGCGTAGTCCTTGGGGCCGCTTTTGGCTTTCCTCTCCCTTGCCGGCCGGCATCAACGCGCCCAGACGGGCTTGCGCTTCATCCGTGTACGAAGTTCCTCGGCCGGCTTGGCCGGAGCATCAAGCAGCGCGAGGAAGGCCACATGCGCCGCATCATCAAGAAAGAAGCTACGCTGGTCGAGAATGGCTTCCTCCGCTTCCCGACGGGCGCTGTCCAGCATGAATTCTGACAGCTTCTGTCCGCGCAAGTTCGCAGCCCGACTTAGGATCGCCTTCGTCCCCGCCGAGGCGCGGATCTGGATGAGATCGTCTTTCCGAGCAGCATCACGTTTGCGGCCATTCTCCGAGCGGGCTGATTGCACCATCGGAACGCTCCTATTTCAGGAGCCGGACATTGAAGATTTGCCATGACAATGTCAATACATTTTGCTTCGATTTAATTCCTACAGCCTGACTCGGGGAGCGAGGGGACTTTCCCCTCGCTCCCCCGCCAACGCCGCCTGCGGACAGAGCGGGGCCGCCCGCTCGCAAGACGGTGTGCAGCAATTACCGCCTGAACCGATCCGATCCCGTCTCGCTCGCCGCGCAGCCCAGCTCCGCTCGCCGGCATTGGCCCCCCTCACTCCCGCGCGCTCACGCGCCCCCGGAAGGCATGTCGAGGGACATGCCTTCGGCATTGACGGAGAAAGGATCGGAACAATGGCAAGGATTGCGAAGAAAGCACAAACCGTCATCGAGGCGGCGGCGGATCAGATGGATGCAGTCGGCGCGAGCACTAATGCGGAACCGACCGTGGTCGCTGCGAGCGGCATGGAGATATTCGTTCCGCTCAACAAGTTGAAGAAGTCGCCGCGCAATGCGCGGAAGACCCCGCACAGCGAAGCGATCATCGAGGCGCTGGCCGCCAGCATCGCGGTCAAGGGCCTGCTGCAAAACCTCGTCGTGGAGCCCGAGCTTGACGCGGCGGGCGAGCTCACGGGCAGCTATTTCGTGACGGTGGGCGAAGGCCGCAGGCTGGCTCAGCTTCTCCGCGTCAAGCGCAAGGAGATCAAGAAGACTGAGCCGGTGCGCTGCGTCATCGACACGGCGAATGACCCGCACGAGATCAGCCTTGACGAGAACGTCACCCGCGAGGCGATGCATCCGGCCGACCAGTTCGAGGCGTTCCGCGAGCTCGCGGAAAATCGCGGGTGGGGAGCGGAGGAGATCGCCGCCCGCTTCGGCGTGACGGCACATGTGGTGCGCCAGCGCCTCAGGCTCGGCGCTGTCAGCCCCAAGCTGTTGCAGGTGTACCGCGACGGCGGCTTGAACCTCGATCAGTTGATGGCCTTCGCCATCACCGAGGACCACAGGCGGCAGGAGCAGGTTTTTGCGAACCTCTCCCACAACCGCGAGCCGTGGATCATCCGCCGCGACCTCACCAAGGCACACATTCCGGCAACGGATCGCCGGGCGATCTTCGTCGGCCCGGAGGAGTACACCGAGGCGGGCGGCACGATCCTGCGCGACCTGTTCACGGAGGATCGCGGCGGCTTCTACGATGATGCCGCGCTTCTGGACCGGCTCGTCACCGGGAAGCTGGAGCGGATCGGCGCCGAGGTTCAGGCGGAAGGCTGGAAGTGGGTCTCGGTCCACATCGACTATCCCCATGCCCACGGCCTGCGCCGCGCCTATCCGCAGCCGGTGGAGCTTTCCGAGGAAGATGCCGCCGCCTATGCCTCTGTGCAGGAGGAATACAACCGGCTGTCGGAGGAATGGGACGGCGCGGACGAGCTTCCCCCGGAGACGGACGAGCGGTTCGGGGAGCTTGAAGCGGAAATCGAGCGCATCGACGCGCTGCGGCGCGCCTATGACCCCGACGACATCGCGCGCGGCGGCGTCTTAGTTGTGCTCGCCCATGACGGCAGCGGCCGCATCGAGCGCGGCTTCATCCGCCCGGAGGATGAGAAGCCGGAAGCGGAAGAAGCCGAGGACCACGCAAGCGCCGCCACCGAGGACGGCGAGCAGGACGAGGACGAGAACCGCGTTTCCGCCCTCGACGTGGAGGACGAGGACGCCGGGGATGCGGGCAAGCCGCTGTCCGACCTTCTCGTGCGCGACCTAACGGCCCACCGCACGCTCGGCCTGCGCCTCGCCCTTGGCGAGCAGCCGGACATGGCGTTGATCGCTGTCACCCATGCTCTCGCCGCGCAGACCTTCTATCGTGGCTCGGAAGCCGCCTGCCTCGAAATCCGCCCGAGCAGCCCGCATCTCGGCGGGCATGCGGACGGCATCGAGGACACCGCCCCGGCGAAGGCGCTGGCGGATCGCCATGCCGGCTGGCAGGCGGATATGCCGCGCGACGTGGCGGACCTGTGGGGCTTCATCGCCGCGCTGGATCAGGCGAGCGTGCTGGCGCTGTTCGCGCATTGTGCTTCGCTCACCGTCAATGCGGTGAAGCAGCCTTGGGAGCGCAAGCCCCGCGCCCATGAGACCGCCGACAGGCTGGCAACGGGGCTCGCCCTCGACATGACGGCACATTGGACCCCCACCGCGCGGAGCTATTTCAGCCGCGTAACCAAGGCGCACATTGTCGCCGCCGTGCGGGAGGCCTTCAGCGACGAGGCCGCCGACCGGATCACCGGCCTGAAGAAGCAGCCCATGGCGGAAGCCGCCGAGCAGCTTGTCGCTGCCACCGGATGGCTTCCCGCGCTCCTGCGCACCGAGCGGCCGGCTTGGCTGGATGCCCCGGAGGCTAACGCCGGAGCGGTCCTGAATGCGCCGACCGCAACCGATCGTGACGATACCGGCACGGTCGAGGACGGCGCAGCCTTCAACCACGCCGCCGAGTGAGCCCCACGGCCGGAGCCGCTTCGGCGGTTCCGGCCAGTCTCTCGACAGCATCGAGAATTTTCCGGCCGCGCCGGTTCGGCGCGGCCGGAGACCTCGACTGCATGACAGCAGGGATCCCCATCATGAAAACCTATATCGAGCAGCGGGCGATGCCGGCATAATCGTCACCTGAAACCAAGGCCGGCGCGGCGTGATTACAGACGCACCGGATGCCGGACGGATGCAATGATGATCGCTCCGTTTCCTGAAATCCGCAAAAACGGATTTCAGACGGCCTTGACGATGCCGACCACAACGCCCGCTACAGCACCGGCCTCGTCGGCAAACGGCAGATAGAGCCGGACGATGCGCGCGGACCCACCCGGAACCTGCACCTGGTCTTCCATCATCAGCGTGCGCCCGGACGCGAGAACGATGGCCGCCTCATTGTCCGCATCCGCGCTCGACGGCGTGAGCCCGCCGACGGGCTCGCCGGCCAAAGCAACTCCATAGAGCCGATCGACATCCTTGCCGCTGCGCTCGATCCTCAGCGTCTCGTCCGATTCGGACGGGCGCCGGATCACGACGATCACATCATCCAGATCGGCCAGACGCTCGGTGATATTCCCAGCCAGCGGCATGGCCGCGCCTTCACGGCGCGCAAGCCAGACGCGATAAAGCTGACCTAGCGCTGGATGTCGGTCCGCCAACAATCGAGAATCCATGCTGGAATCCGTCGTGCCAAGGCTAACCAGATTTTCTGGTTATCTGTATTTCGGTTTAATTGATCTGCCGGTTTCGTCAATGACCGGCAGGGCATATGCAAAAAACGCTTCGCTCGCCAAGGCATTTGCGTCTGGTTCAGCTCATCGTCGACAAGCGCCGGGAAGCCGGCATGAGCCAGTCCGATCTGGCCGAAGCGCTCGGCCGATACCAGTCCGTCGTTGCCGCTATCGAATCCGGCGGCCGTCGCATCGATGTCGTCGAGTTCCTTGAGCTGGCCGAAACGATCGGCTTCGATCCCCATGACGTCATCCGCGAAGTATCTGCAATTGCGCCGAAGCGTAAAGCGAAGCGAAAGACGTTATGATCGAACATCAGTGCAATTTTCACAACGCTAACACATTCTCACCACCTATATTTCTGAGATGCTAGGCGTCGCCCTTCGGGCCGGGCTCTACGCGCCTCCTGCGGTGGCTTCCGAAGCCCCTTGCGGGTCTTCGCCTTCGGTAACGATCCCTGACGCAAGGGGCAGCGACGGCGGGCATTTCCCACGATGAAGCTCCCGCTTTCGCGGTGCTCCCCCTGTGACGGCCGGCGTCACTCGGCAAATCGGGATGGCGGGAGGGGATGAGGACGATCTTGCCCTCCGATGTCGGTCTCGACCGTGCCCGCATTGCATCGAACGGAGCCGGGAAAGCCCGTATCGTCCGGGCACTTGAGGAGGCGAGGCAGCCACGGCCCTGCACGGGAGCAATGTCGTTTCTTGCACGCCGCCCCGAACTCGTTGGCAGGCAAGGAGTCGAGAGGGTTCAGCCCGCTCTCATTGTCGCCGGCCGATCGTCAGGGAGAACCGATCACTTCGCCCCGCCGGTGAGGCTGAGGGCCTGTCCGGCCCTTTCGGAGAAGCCCTTGGCGGTGAAAGCGTCGTTCCGACTCCAGCTATCGGGCGATTCCTCCGGTCCAGCTGTCTGAAGCCACGTCCATCACGTCCTCGATAGGCAGGGGTCTGACCGAAGACCGGCGACGCGGGCGTCACCTCGATCTTGAACCCGCAACACGCCGCCTGCGGCTTTTTCCCGCCGCCGGCCAGGGCCGGCTTTGCACCGCGAAGCGAAAAAGTCCTCGCCGGATGTTGCGGGCCGATCGTCCCCGGTCTGCCGACCCCCATCGAGGCCGCGATGGGCGCGGCCCAGTCAGCAGAAGGAACCACCGCAATGGCCACCATCGGCACTTTCACCACCACCGCCAAGGGCTTCAAGGGCGCGGTCAAGACCCTGAGCCTCAACGTCAAGGCAGTCGAATTCGTCCCCGCCGAAGGCGACAACGAGAAGGGGCCGGACTTCCGCATCTTCTCCGGTGCCACCGAGTTCGGAGCGGCGTGGAAGAAGACCTCGCGCGAGGGCCGCGACTACCACTCCGTCAAGCTGGACGATCCATCATTCCCGGCTCCGATCTATGCGAGCCTGGTCGAGACGGAGACTGAGGGTGAGTTCGCACTCATCTGGTCCCGCCGCGCCGCCGAGTGACACCGGCCGCCACAGGGGGAGCCCCGCGAAGCGGGGCTTCGCCATGTTCATGTCCGCCGCCGCCCGAAGGAAATACGGCGAGCCGTGCTCCCTTTGCCCTGATCGGCTGTGAAGCGTCCTAACGGCGCTTTTTCGCCGCCTCATACACCTCGGAATGCTCGCGCTTCCCCACGGCGACGACGACCACCGTGACCCTTTCATCCTCGACGCGATAGACCAGCCGATAACCGGCCGAGCGCAGCTTGATCTTGTAATGATCCGGCATGCCGCGCAGCGCGTCGGCCTGCACATGCGGTTGGCTCACGCGCTCCGCCAGCTTCTTCTTGAACTGCTCGCGCAGCGTCGCGCCGAGCTTGTCCCATTCCTTGCGCGCGGAGGGCAGGAACTCCAGCCTATAGGTCATCGAGGCTGACCGGCACGCCCTTCTCGTTCGCGCGGGCCTTGGCGATTTCGACGAGCGCCTGATCGTCGAGCGCGTCCATCATCGCCTCATAGGTATCGGCTGGCACCATATAGGCCATGACCCGGTTGTGGTTCAGGATCGCGACCGCGCTGCCCCGCGCACCGTCGACGATGGCGGTCGGGTTCTTCTTCAGGTCGGAGACGCTGACGGCAATTTCGGCTTCCACGCGCTGCATGGCCTCGTCCTCGAATAACGGCATCGAAATCAGGTCTGATTTCGATATTGAATTTCGATCTATATAACCCGTCTCCGCGACGATTGCGAGAGGCGCACGGCCATCGGCCGGGGCTGACGAAGGTTCCCACAGCCTGCATCGAGTATGGCGAGCTGCGCTCCCTTTGTCCTGATCGGCCGCGGCCGGAGCCTTGCCGATCCTCGGGGGAGCCAAGGGGGACTTTCCCCTTTCTCCCCTCAAGTGCCGCCTGCGCGATGGCAGGGCCGCCGGCTCGCAGGACGGACGATATCCGTCATCCCGCCGATCGTCGCCACCGTCCCGCTCGCCCTGGCAGCCCGGCCATGCTCGCCGGCACTTGTCCCCTCCCATCCCTGCGCGCTCACGCGCCCCCGGAAGGCATGCCGGGGGACATGCCTTCGGCATTTACGGGAAAGGACAGGACAATGAACATCATCGCCAGCAGCCAGCACGGCCAAGCTGTGAACAGCGGTTTTCGCGTCGACATCTCGCACGGCGAGCGGATCGGCCGCGTATCGTCGGAATGGTTCTCGCGCCCCGACGATGAGCGCTTCCTGTCGCTCACCGAGCTTTACGATGCCGTGAAGGTCCGCGCGGATCGCGCCACCGCCCGCACCGTGGAGAGCCGCGCCGTGCGCGTGGAGGCGAGCCGGGAGGATGCGGAGCGGCTTTCGCTGATCGTCCCCGGGCAGGAGGCCCCCATTGCCCCGACCCATTGGAGCTTCGGTCAGTTGTGCAGCCTTGTCGGCGCGCCAGCCACCTATATGCGCCAGCTTCCTGCACCGCTCGCCGGCATCAACCTGCAGCACGGCTTGCTGTCGCACCGCGCCGAGCTTGTGAAGACGCTGGAAACCGAAGACGGACGGGTTGAGCTTCGCGCCGTGACCGGCCCGGACTATGGCCGTATCTGGGACCATGAGCTTGTCGCCGCCGTCATGAAGATCGCCGGCAACGGCACCGGCGACACCATGTGGAAGGTGCCGGGCATGCTGGACTGGGCGACCATGATGCACAATCCCTTCGTGGACATCACGAAGGACACGACCACCCTCTATGCCAGCGACCGCGACGTGTTCTTATTCCTCGTGGACGACACCCACCCCATCGAGGCCGGGCGCCTGCCGAACGGCGAGCCGGATTTGTATTTCCGGGGCTTTTACTGCTGGAACAGCGAAGTCGGATCGAAGACCCTCGGCATTGCGAGCTTCTATCTCCGCGCCGTGTGCATGAACCGCAACCTTTGGGGCGTGGAAGGTTTCGAGGAAATCAGCATTCGGCACAGCAAGTTCGCGGCGCAGCGCTTCGCCCATGAAGCGGCCCCGGCGCTGACGAGCTTCGCTAATTCCTCGCCCGCGCCATTCGTCGCCGGGATCAAGGCGGCCCGGGAGAAGATCGTCGCCCGTACGGACGAAGACCGCGAGAGCTTCCTGCGCAAGCGCGGTTTCAGCAAGGCCGAGACCGGCAAGATCATCGAGACGGTTTTGCAGGAGGAAGGTCGCCCGCCCGAAAGCATCTTCGATTTCGTGCAGGGCATGACGGCGCATGCCCGCGCGAAGGCGCATCAGGACGGTCGCCTTGAACTGGAAGCGAAAGCAAAGACCCTGCTGGAGAAAGCCGCATAACCACAGATGCCGCGCGGTCGGTCCATCGACCGTGCGGCTTTCCGTATCCGGAATTTTCCTCCGATCCGTAAATCCGGGTCGGCGGCGCGGCCGCGCCTCGACAGCACGGCCGCGGCTCGCCGGGCTCCGCCCGGCTCGCAAGTCATAATTGGAACGGCCTCAACTATCCGAACAATTGCCATCTGCAATCGTCCTCTCCCGACGATGCACGACACCTTAACTTTAGCCGCCTCATTTTGGGGACACGGTGCGTGCTCTTGAGAACAGAAGCTTTCCGAAACACACGGAGGAAACATGCCCCACACGCAAGACTGGATGGCCAACGCCGCCTATCTCTACATCCTCTTTCTCGACCGTCCGGCTGTCGCCTGGGAGCACCTGCGGCGCAATCCCGGCTATCGGAACGACTGGCGCCGCTTTGGCACGAAGCGGCGTCCATCGTTGAGCGCACATGCGCAGAATTGGGGGTTACGATTTCTTCGAGAACCCAAAACACGATGCGCGCGACGCGCTGCCGTTCTGGCGGCCTGATCCAGACATTGCGCTGCCGATCGTGCCGGACGAAGACCCGGAGGCTGCTGCACCGGTCTTCGACTTCTGGACCTTTCCCGGCCGCAAGGCGATCGGCCATGACGGCGGACGCCTCGCGCTGAAACTCACCCGGCGCGGCCGCTCCTGGCATGTCCATATCGCCGGCGCGCTCGACGCCACCATGCCCTTCACCTTCGCGATCGCACCGGACGACCGGGCCGATGCCCGCTTGCGCGAGGCCAAGGAGCTGCTGGCCGTGATCGCCGGCCGCCCAGCTGGGCTTGCCAGCCGGCGCGGCTCGGCCGAACCGATCATCACCATGCAATCCTTGCAGGCCCTCGATGGTCATCTCGCCGGAGCCAGCGAGCGCGAGATCGCCATCGCGATCTTCGGCGCGCGCATCGTGAAGGAGAAATGGCATGGTGACAGCGAGCTGCGCGCCAGGGTCCGCTATCTCGTCCACCGTGGTCGCGCCCTCATGAACGGCGGCTATCGCCGTTTCCTCTGGGGTGCGACCGCGCGTCGAGCCGGCGAATATCCCATGCCCGCCGCCGCCCCGTGAGGGAGAAAGCCGACCGGCCAGGATTCTCCATACGCAGCAGGACAGGCTTTCCCCAAGCTGCCTCCCAACCGCTGGACCGGGCTTCGCTCGGCCAGCCTGAGACGGAGGCAGCTTCATGGATCGTCCCGAATCCAAACCGGCCAGCCGCTACCTCACCAATGAGGAAGCGGCCGCCTATCTCAAGCTCTCGCCACACACACTGAACAAGAAGCGCGTCATCGGCGGCGGACCGAAGTTCCGCAAGCTCGGCTCCCGCGTCGTCTACGCGATCGACGACCTCGAAACCTGGATCGAGGCGCGCGCCTGCAGCACCACCTCCGATCCCCGCTACGCCCAAGCCCGCTGACGGCAACGCATGCCGGCGCGCAGACGCATATCCGAGCGCGACCAGCTCGAACTGTTCCGATCGCGCCCCGGCGACATGGCGACCCGCGACTCGCAGGATCTCATGGCCTATCCCTTCTTCTCCCTCGCCAAGTCGAAGCGCGTCCAGCCGATCAAATTCGAGGCCGGCGACGTCCGCATCCACGTCGAGGCTCCGACCGAGTTCGGCTTGGCCACCATCTGGGACGCCGACATCCTGATCTGGGCCGCCTCGCAGATCATCGACGCCCGCGATCTCGGCCTGCGCACCTCGCGGCTGATGGCGACGACCCCCTATGAAATCCTGACCTTCATCGGCCGCGGTACATCCGTCCGCGACTATCAGCGCCTCAAGGCCGCGCTCGACCGTTTGCAAGCCACCACCGTCGCCACATCGATCCGCCAGCCATCCGAGCGGCGCCGGCATCGCTTTTCCTGGATCAACGAATGGAAGGAAAGGCTCGATCCCAAAGGCCGACCGCTCGGCATCGAGCTGATCGTGCCGGACTGGTTCTACGAAGGCATTCTCAACAACGCCCTGATCCTGACCATCGACCGCAACTATTTCGATCTGTTCGGTGGCATCGAACGCTGGCTGTACCGGCTGGTGCGCAAGCATGGCGGCCGCCAGCCCGGCGGCTGGAGCTTCGATTTTCATCATCTCCATGCCAAGTCGGGCAGCCTCTCGCGCTTCTCGAACTTCGCCTGCGATTTGCGCGACATCGTGCGCCGCCAGCCCTTGCCTGGCTATCGGCTGCGCATCGACCGGCTCGACAACGGCCGCGAACTGCTCGTCTTCGCGCCGGCCACACCGCTTCTGTCCGCTCGTTCAAGGGAGGCTGTGGAAAGGCTGTGAATAGTCTCGTGCTATCGAAGGCGTTCGGACTCGTGCTATCGGGGGCACGGCACTCGTGCCATCAAAGGCGCAAATGCGCGTTAAGCAATTGTGGCGCTTTGCAAAAGCCACCCCCTAACTTATCTAATATGGAATCTAACTTTCTTTATTTATCTAGCGACGATGTTGATAATTACGACAAATTTAAACTGACAACGTACGATTATATATCAAGTTATACGAATAAGTACGCTTATGAGAAATCCCATACGATCGTCGCTCAGCCTATCGCGCCAGCGCGCCCCCAAGGGCGACTAATACCCGGATATGACGCCCCTACCTGCTTGGAGGGCGCGTCATGATCGTGGCGCTCCTCAACCAGAAGGGTGGCGTCGGCAAGACGACGCTTGCCACCCATCTCGCCGGTGAGCTGGCGGCCGCTGGCGCGCGTGTCGCCGTCGTCGACGCCGATCCGCAAGGCTCGGCGCTTGACTGGTCGCAGCGGCGCGCGGAAAGCGGCCTGCCGCGCCTGTTCGGCGTTCTCGGGCTGCCCCGCGAGACGCTGCATGCGGAAGTTCCTGACATCGCCCGCGGCGCTGATCACGTTGTCATCGACGGCCCGCCACGCGTAACCGCGCTGGCGCGTTCCTCGATCCTCGCCGCCGACCTGGTGCTGATCCCGGTCCAGCCGTCGCCCTATGACGTCTGGGCGAGTGCCGAGATCGTAGCGCTCATCGGCGAGGCGCGGCTGTTCAAGCCGCAGCTCCGCGCCGCCTTCGTCGTCAACCGCCGCATCGTCGGCACCATCATCGGCCGCGACGTGCGCGCCGCGTTGCCGGAGGGCTTGCCCGCGCTCACCGCCGATATTGGCCAGCGCGTCATCTTCGCCGAGAGCGTCGCCACTGGCCGTCTGGCCCGCGAGTTGGAGCCCGGCGGCGCGGCCGCACAGGAGATCACCGCGCTCGCTGCCGAGATCATGGGAGGCAGCTCATGAGCGGCAAGCGCGTCACCTTCGGCGCGAAACCCGCCGCACCCACAGTCGATGCCTGGGTACAGCAGGGCAACGACGTCGAAATGGCCGTTCGGGCAACGCCGCCGGCTTCGGCAGCGAAAGCCGAGATCTTCACCGCGCGCCTTACCATCGACGTGACGCCGGAACTGCGCGGCCGCGTCAAGGTCGCCGCCTTCAAGCAAGGCGTCACCGTCGCCGAAATGATCCGCGCGCTGCTCGAAACGCGCTTTCCCGAAGGCGGAGCAGACGCATGACCACGCGCCGCTACACGAGCGTCCTGGTCGTCTTCGAGCGCGACCGCATCAATGTCCGGCTGCGCTTCGGCAAACCGGTGTGCGAGCGCCAGATCGATCGTCGCAGACGCCTCGCGATGTTCACTCCGGGTAGCACGTTCGCGCTATTGCGCTGGGAGGCGAACGCTTATGGCACGACCCTCTCCCATCTCGCCATCATGCGCGCGGTTGCACCGGGTGAAACGTGCTGCATGTGGCCATATGTGCGTCCCGGCGCGAAAATACTGCTCTTCGTCGCCGGATGGGGTCAGGTCGAGCGCGCCTTGAAGGCGGTCGACACCGTCGAAGCCCTCGGCGTCGCCCCCACTGACGCCGCGCCGGAATATTGGCAGCAGGTCCACAACAGGCTGTGGGTGCATGAGACACCGCGCGCCTATTCGCAAGAACAGCATGACGCCTGGCTCCGTCGCCGGGAGCTGTTGTCATGACGGCACGTGGCCTCTTCTTGATGATGACAGCCAGCGGTGTGCTGCTGATCGCAGCACCCGTCTGGTCGGGGCACGCGCCGCGCTTCATCTGGAATGCGTCGGCAAGTGTGCCGGTCGGCCTCTATCGCGTCGAGCCGGCAGACCGGATCGCGGTCACGGACCTTGCCATTGTCATGCCGCCGGAACCGCTCGCCGGTTTCCTCGATGCCCGCGGCTATCTTCCGCGCGGCGTGCCGCTCTTGAAGCGCGTGCTCGCGCTCGCAGGCCAAACCGTCTGCCGTGAGGGCTTCGACATTATCGCTTACGGCTGGCGCTACGGGGCGGCTCGTGAGCGTGACAGTCGTGGCCGACCACTGCCTGTCTGGCAGGGCTGCCGCATCGTCCCGAGCGACGCCGCTTTCCTCATGAACTGGGATGCGCCGGACTCATTCGACAGTCGGTATTTTGGCCCGCTTCCCCTCTCTTCCATCGTCGGTCGCGCGGTTCCGATCTGGACCACCGACGACGACATTGATCCGGCTTCAGAGCCGGTTCCCGACGAGCCATAGGCGGCTCGTGTCCGACCCCAGAAGGAGTGTGCCATGCCGCAGATCGGGACTTTCAAGAAGACGAAGGACGGCTTCACCGGCCGTATCCGGACGCTGACGCTCGACGCCGAGCTGGTCATCAGGTCGGCTGAAAATGCGGACGCCGAAAATGCGCCGCACTATCGCATCTTCACCACCGACGATATCGAAACCGGTGCTGGTTGGAAGCGCACCGGCGAGAGAGCCGGAGACTACCTGTCGCTCGCCATAGACGATCCGTCCTTCACCCAGCCGCTCCGCGCTCACCTGTTCCAGTCGGAAATCGACAACGCGACTTGGAACCTGCTCTGGACACGCCCATCGAAGCGTGATGAGCGGACCTGATGTCATGTGTGGGTCGCGCGAACTGGGATTGACCCTTATCCCTCTGATCCATGGGAAACGGGATCATCCCTCCGACCCGATCGCTGGCCAGACAGCCACCGCGCGCAGTGAAGGCCAGGGGCGGTCGCTTTGCGGCCGGCAACGCCTCGCCCTTGACCGGAGCGAGGACGGTGGCAGGCTGTCGGCGCTCGGACAAGGAGCATGGTGCAAAACGTCGTCGCGCTCACCTCTACGGCGCGTCATGCAAGCGATCATCACCTGTACGCTGATGATGATTTCCGGCGCCGTGGCCCGAGCGGAACCTGCGTCCTCATCGCCGCCTGAGAAAGCGCCCGCGAACCATCAACTATCGGCCGATCCGTGGGCTGCACAGATCGCCGAAGCGGCACAACGTTTCGACATTCCGGAGCAGTGGATACGCTCCGTCATGGGTGTCGAAAGTGACGGCGAAACGCGCGTAGTGTCAGCGAAAGGTGCGATCGGCCTGATGCAGATCATGCCCGCCACCTGGGAGGCGATGCGCAGCCGATACGGGCTCGGCGACGATCCCTTCGATCCGTATGACAATATCACCGCTGGTGCTGCCTATCTGCGCGAGATGTACGATCGCTACGGGGCGCCGGGATTCCTCGCCGCTTACAATGCAGGGCCGGCGCGCTATGAGGAACACAAACTCCTCGGTGTGCCGCTTCCTGATGAGACGCGTGCTTATCTCGACAAGCTCGCATCGATCATCGGCAGCCCGGTTCCGAGCCTCTTCGCGGGTTCGGAGACGCGCACAAACCGCGGTCCGGATGCACCACTGTTCGCGGTCGACGCGCGGACGAAATCCACCGTCGGTTCACTCCCCTCTCGACCATCTGCTGGCGCGCTCTTTGTGACCGTCAAGCCACGCGTCGAATACGTCGAACCAAACGACAGCGACAGCTCCGACGTGCAGCAGAGGTGATCCCATAGCCACGATGAAGCACGGATGCGGAGCGCTAGGGGGCGCAGGGCAAGATAAAAGGGGACGGCACGCGCCTGTCCCGAAGTTCTTGTCTGCACGTCGGTTGGGGCGGCACGCGGCGGATGAGCCCGCGTGCCTATAGAATCATCAAGCCATTGTTTATGCGTGAGCTTTCGCGTGCTTCATCGCATGGGCTTGTACAGGATTGGTGGGAGCGCCGCCATGCCAGATCGTGACGACAACCGCTTCCGGCCAAGGGTCTCGCCACCAAAATCGCGTGGCCGAGCAAGGACGCCGAAGTTCACCGCACGCGTTCTTAAGGCGGTTTCCCATTCTGGGTCGATAAGCGACCGGTCGTTCCGTTCCGGGCAGGCGCGTTCCGGCGCCCGTCTCGGCCGCGGCCACGTCGCCGCGAAGTTCGCTGGTCAGTCCCTGCAAGACAGTTCTCGCCGCGTGGTCATCAAGACCCGCTTGGTCAAGCTGGAGAAGGCCGGTGCGCGCTCGACCATCACCCATCTACGCTATATCGAGCGCGACGGCGTGACCAAGGACGGCAGCAAGGCCCACGCCTATGGTCCCGGCACGGACAAGGCCGATACCACCGCTTTCGAACAGCGCGGCCGCGAGGACCGACATCAGTTCCGCTTCATTGTCTCGCCGGAAGATGCAGTCGATCTTGGCGATCTGAAAGCCTTCACTTGCGATCTTATGGGCCGCATGGAAGCCGATCTGGGAACCAAGCTCGATTGGGTGGCGGTCGATCACTGGAACACCGACAATCCTCACACTCATATCGTACTGCGCGGTCGCCAGGATGACGGATCGGATCTGGTCATCGCCCGCGACTACATCGCCGACGGCATGCGCAACCGCGCCCGTGAACTGGCAACCGAATGGCTCGGTCCCCGCACTGAGATGGAAATCCGCAACTCCATGTTGCGCGAGGTTGAGCAGGAGCGCTGGACCCGCGTCGACCGGATGATCCAGCATGAGGCGGACGCGGGTATTGTCGACCTGGTTAGCGAGCCGCCCGACGCCCAGGCTCGCTTCCGACGCACGGTGATGATCGGTCGGCTCCAGCGGCTCACCGAGATGGGCCTTGCCGACCGCACTGGCGGTTGCGTCTGGGCGCTTCACGACGACGCCGAAACCGCCTTGCGTGCCATGGGCGAGCGCGGCGACATCATCCGTACCATGCAGCGCGTCATGTCCGGCGAGAAGCGTGAGCTGGTCGTGCTCGACGCGATGTCATCGCAGACGCCCGTCATCGGTCGCATCGTCGACAAGGGACTGGCTGACGAACTCTATGATCGCGCCTATCTCGTTGTCGACGGGATCGATGGCCGGGCACACTATGTTCCGCTTTCGGTGAGCGCCGATCTCGAGGCCCTTCCGATCGGCGGTATCGTCGAGACGCGCGCGGTAGTGGAACGCGGGGCGGACAGGACCATCGCCAGCCTCGCTGTTGACGGCGTCTACCGCGCCGAACAGCATCTTGCGGTGGAGCGCGCCGAAGCCAAGCCAGGATACGATCCGGAGAGCTTCGTCGCCGCACACGTCCGTCGACTCGAAGCCCTTCGCCGGGTCGGGATCGTCGACCGTATGGACGAAGGCGTCTGGCGCGTGCCGGCCGACCTCGCCGAGCGCGGTAAAGCTCATGATGCCCGCGGCCTTGGTGGTGTCGATGTCGAGCTTCGATCACATCTGCCGCTTGATCGACAGACGCGCGCGATTGGTGCGACTTGGCTCGATCGGCAGCGCTTTGGCGACACCTCCGCACTCGCGCAGACCGGATTCGGCGCCAGCGTTCGAGAGGCCATGCGCGAGCGGGAGAACTTCCTCGTCGATCAGGGCCTGGCCGAGCGGCGTGGGCAGCGTGTGTTGCTCGTCCGGAATCTGCTCGCCACGCTGCGCGATCGGGAAGTCGAAACCGCTGCCAGAAAGATCGTAGAGGAGACCGGCCTGCATCATCGTGCCGTGCGCGACGGAGAACACGTCGGTGGCATCTATCGCCGCTCCGTCATGCTCGCCAGTGGTCGCTTTGCGATGCTGGACGACGGCGTGGGATTCAGCCTCGTGCCGTGGCGTCCGGTGCTGGAAAAGCGCCTTGGCCAGACGGTCGCTGGGGTTGTTCGTGGCAATAGCGTCTCGTGGGAATTCGGGCGGCACAAGGGTCTGGGAATTTGACGTCAACCTTGACGCCGAGCCACGCGATGACCATCTTCGACGTGGGCTTGCCACCTTCGACCTTTCGCCGGGTCAGACGGCCTAAATATTGATCCTCATGCCACCTCTCATCGATCCTTGCGGATTGGGCTGGCTGCGTAATCGGCGAACTGCTCGAGCCCGCAACCGAGGACTTGATGATGAGATTGGAAATCACCGCAAACGATGTCGAGGACATGAAGGCAGAGCTGCGTGCGACTCTGCCGGAGGTGAAATCGTCGCATAGGATCGAGGCTCTTGCTCGGGGCCTCGGGTGGAACACCAATGCCGCCATGAGGGCGAGCCTCGCGAATGGCTCAGCCGAGGTTTCCACCAACGAAGGAGCCTTCTTGGGCTATCTCCAGGAGCACGGTTTCGATTCCGAACCTGGACGGCTCGCACGCACTTTGGCCAAGGTCGGCATTCGCCGTGCGATGGCGCAGGAACCGTTCCTCACTCAATTCGGCTACAATGTTTATCGCGGCCGCTCAAAGACCCCTGAGGAGCGCCGGGCCGAGTTCCTGGCAGACCGAGCGTCAATGCTGGGCGATCACGCCGCCGATGAATTCATCCAAGCATGCCGCTTTCTATCGCAGTTCAGCAAACGTAAGACGATCAACCGCAAATCTTCTAGCTATGGTCTGAAACATCAGGCTGAGCGTTTCGGGGATTCACGGCATTCGCGTGGTTATGTCGCGAATGGAATGCTGATCGCAGCCGCCTTAGCCCTTGGCTTCAAAGTCCAGCAGATCGATCCCGATTCTCCAAATGCATGGTTCAATATCAGCTCCAAGATGACGAACGACGGAGCAAAGCTGGCGTTGGCTGCCTAGCCAAGCGTGCGATTGAGCACAGCTCAATTTTATCGTCATTGGCGCTTTCAATTTTTATTGAAAGCGCCAATGACGTCGATCAGAAGCGCGGGGCCGTGATCGATCGGATGAGTCAATGCGACGTCGGGAATGTCGACACGGCCTCTAAGCTAAGCGGTGTACATCCCCGCTTGCGCCACCTATTTTGGTGCGCCGCACCAATCGCTATCGGAGCAGAATCCTTCCGCACATACTAGAAGTAGAATGCAGGTACTGTATTGCATGGCTGTATGCTGTTTGGCTCTGACGCACCTTGGTGCATAAGATATTTCTGATTGTTTACGTGACTCATTGCCGCAATACTAAATTTCCGCCAGTAGTAAGAAATGGTAAGGAGTGGGGCCGGATCGTACTTAGATCATAGTTGCTGCTGTCGCGCGCAAGAATGGTCTTTGACTTAACCCCTTCAAGCAACAAGCCTTATGCCTTGTCGGCCGTTCGCACGGCCGAAAACTGCGGCTTTTGCAGGAGCGGGAATGACACCGACGAAGGTGTTGATCGGTCAGATGCTAGTGGTGTTCGGCATCGCGCTTGCCGGCACCTGGGCCGCCACGCAATGGGTCGCCTTTGAGCTCGGCTTCCAGCGACGGCTTGGAGAGCCCTGGTTCCTGATCGACAACTTGGCAATCTACTACCCTTGGCGGTTGTTCGAGTGGTGGTATGTTTACGATGCCTATGCTCCAGACGTTTTCCAAACGGGGGGTACGATCGCTGGCGGCAGCGGCGTCATTGCCGCTCTGTCCGCCATCATCGGTTCCGTCTGGCGAGCTCGGCAGTCGAAGCTCGTCACCACCTATGGCTCCGCCCGCTGGGCCGATAAGACGGACATCACAGCGGCGGGCCTGACAAAGCCAGCCGGCGTCTTTCTCGGGCTCATGGCCAGCACCTATCTGCGCCATGCCGGCCCCGAACACATCATGGCGTTTGCGCCGACGAGAAGCGGCAAGGGCGTCGGGCTCGTTGTGCCGACGCTGCTGTCATGGCCGCATTCTGCCGTCATCCATGACATCAAGGGGGAAAATTGGACGCTGACCGCCGGCTGGCGCGCGCAGTTCTCCCATTGCCTCCTGTTCAACCCGACGGACCCGAGGAGCGCTGCCTATAATCCTCTCTTGGAAGTCCGCAGAGGTGTGCACGAGGTCCGCGATGTCCAGAACATTGCGGACATATTGGTGGATCCCGAAGGTGCGTTGGAGCGGCGCAATCACTGGGAAAAGACCAGCCATTCGCTTTTAGTCGGCGCCATCTTGCATGTCCTCTACGCCGAAGAGGACAAAACGCTCCGCGGTGTGGCCAACTTCCTCTCCGATCCGGCTCACCCGTTCGAGAGGGCCTTGTGGTCCATGATGACCACGGCGCATCTCGGGGAGCCTGGCCCGCACCCCGTCGTTGCCAGCGCCGCGCGCGAGGTGTTGAACAAGAGCGAGAACGAGCGCTCCGGCGTGCTCTCGACCGCCATGTCGTTCCTCGGCCTCTATCGCGACCCGACGGTCGCGACCGTCACATCGCGCTGCGATTGGCGCATCGCCGACTTGATCGCCGCCGATCATCCGGTCTCGCTTTATCTGGTCGTGCCGCCTTCGGACATTTCGCGCACCAAGCCGCTTATTCGCTTGATCCTCAACCAGATCGGCCGCCGGCTGACAGAAAGCCTCGACGGCTCGGACGGTATCGCCCGCAAGCACAAGCTGCTTCTCATGCTCGACGAGTTTCCGGCGCTCGGCCGGCTGGACTTCTTCGAGAGCGCCTTGGCCTTCATGGCCGGCTACGGCCTGCGCTCCTTCCTCATCGCGCAGAGCCTCAACCAAATCGAAAAGGCTTACGGGCCGAACAACAGCATCCTCGACAACTGCCACGTTCGAATCGCCTTCGCGACCAATGACGAACGCACAGCCAAACGCATTTCGGACGCGCTCGGCACGGCGACGGAACTTCGCGCCCAGCGCAACTATGCCGGCCATCGCCTGTCACCCTGGCTGGGACACCTCATGGTATCTCGGCAAGAGACGGCCCGCCCGCTCCTGACGCCCGGCGAGGTCATGCAGCTTCCCGACACTCAAGAAGTCATCATGGTTTCCGGCCATCCACCTGCCAAGGCCACCAAGATCCGATATTTCACCGACAGCAATTTCACTTCGCGCGTGCTGCCGGCGCCGGTTCTCTCAGACGATGGATATGCTGATCGGCCGGTAGCGCGAACGGACGATTGGACCGGCCTTCCGCGGTCGAAATCTTCTCTCCCCGCTTCTACGGGCGCACAGGCATCGGCCGTGCCCGTAGAAGGCGGACATCAACTCGTCCCGGAGCTCGACAAAGCCGAAGTCATACGTCTGCATGATGGTCGCGATGACGATCTGTCCGTCCTCGACGATGAGACAGATAACCCCGTCACACGCGACGGTAAGCTTCCCAAACCGGACCGGCAGTTCCGGCGCGTGGCGCGTCTGGCCTCGCTCGATCCCGATGACGGGATCGCGCTATGAGCAAAACCCGTCTCAACATCTTCATCGAGCCCGACCATGCCAAGCGACTGCGTCAGCTTGCAGCCCTCAAAGGTGAAACGAAATCAGCGATCGTCGCGGCCGCGCTCTCTTCCTATCTTTCTCCCGATGGTGCCGACCGGCGAGAGGCGGCGCTGGCCTCACGCCTCGACCGACTGTCGAACCAGTTCGGCCGGCTGGAACGCGACCAGACCATCCTGATCGAGACCCTGGCGCTATACATCCGCTACACGTTGTCGGTTTCAGCTCCGCTTCCAGAGACGCATCAGAAGGCGGCTCGCGCGCAGGGGCGCCTACGCTTCAACCAATTCGTCGACCAACTCGGCCGCCACTTGCAGCGTGGCGGCAGCCTCGTTCGGCAGGTCCATGAAGAAATCTTCCCTGATGAAGGTCGCTTCTTCGGCCTGGCCGACGACAACGAGGATCAGGGGTCCGCCGGATCGGAAGACCACGATGCCGAGGCGGCGCCGCATGACGGATAGGCCGCGCTCCCCGTCCCGGATCGTCAGCGATCGTCAGGTCCGCATGCTGCGCAGCGCCATGGGGCCGGCGATCATCGCCGCGCTCGACGATCCGGACGTCGTGGAAGTCATGCTCAATCCTGACGGAAAGCTTTGGATCGACAGGCTCGGCTCGGGCCGCGAGCCCACGGGCGCCATCCTCTCCCCGGAGGATGCCGCCCGCATCATCAAGGTCGTGGCGAACCATGTCGGCCTCGAGGTCAACCGCGAGCATCCGATTCTCTCCGCCGAGTTGCCGGAAACGGGTGAAAGGTTCGAAGGCGTCTTGCCGCCCATCGCCGTCGCACCGATCTTCGCCATCCGCAAGCGGGCCGCCGGCGTCATACCGCTGGCCCGATATGTCGCCAACGGCATCTTGACCGAGGTGCAGGCAGAGTTTCTGAGGAGCTCGGTTCTCGACCGACGGAACATCATCATTGCCGGTGGAACGTCGACGGGAAAGACCACCCTCGCCAACGCCCTGCTCCAAGAGATCGCGGCCACTGGCGATCGCGTCCTGGTGCTCGAAGACACGATCGAGCTGCAATGTGTAGCCGACGATCATGTGGCTCTCCGGACAAAGGCCAATACCGTCTCCACCGCCGATCTGGTGCGTTCCACCTTGCGGCTTCGCCCGGATCGCATCGTTGTTGGCGAGGTGCGCGGCGCTGAAGCGCTGGACCTCCTCAAGGCGTGGGGAACCGGACACCCCGGCGGCATCGCGACATTGCATGCAGGTTCCGCCCGGGGAGCGCTCACCCGGCTGGAGCAGCTCATACAAGAAGTCGTCGTCACCGTGCCGCGCGCGCTGATCGCGGAGGCCGTAGACATCATCGTCTTCATCGCTGGGCGCGGTAGCAAACGCCGCGTCGAGGACATCATCCGCGTCACAGGCCTCGACGGCGATGCCTACGCAATAGAGCACTTCACAGGAGATTAGGGATGCCGCCCATCACGTCCGCATTCACGCTTTTCTTGAATTCCGGAACAAACCAGAAACGTAAATCCGCAAGTGCGGATTCGTGCGTTTCCGTAAATCCGGAGATGCGCATTTCCGAAAATCCGCTTTCGAGCGTTGCAGGAAAGTTTCGAAACCGGATCTCCGGAACGGCGGCTTTGCTGATGTCCGCCTTTCTGGTTTCCCCAGCTTACGCCGCGGGTTCGTCCATGCCATGGGAAGCGCCCCTGCAATCCATCCTTGAATCGATCGAGGGGCCGGTTGCCAAGATCATCGCCGTGATCATCATCATCGTGACCGGGCTCACCTTGGCGTTCGGTGATGCCGGCGGCGGTTTCCGCAAGCTGGTCCAGATCGTCTTCGGCCTCTCCATCGCCTTCGCCGCCAGTTCCTTCTTCCTCAGCTTCTTCAGCTTTGGCGGCGGAGCGCTGGTCTAATGGCGGTCCATGCCGACGGCTTCGAAGTGCCGCTGCACCGCTCACTGACGGAGCCCGTCCTGCTGGGCGGCGCCCCGCGATCGGTGGCGATCCTCAACGGGACACTCGCCGCCGCCATCGGCATCGGCCTGCATCTGTGGATTGGCGGCATCGTGCTCTGGATGGCGGGCCATGCGCTCGCCGTCTGGGGGGCGAAGGCCGATCCCCAGTTCATGGAGGTCTTCGCCCGCCACCTGAAGCACCGCGCGTTTCTGGAGGCGTGAGTTCATGATGAACCTTGCCGAATATCGCACGCGCCCCGCGAGCCTCGCGGATTATCTGCCTTGGGCCGGGCTGGTCGCATCAGGCGTCGTGCTCAACAAGGACGGTGCGTTCCAACGCACTGCGCAGTTTCGTGGTCCCGACCTCGACAGCGCAACGGAAAGCGAGCTGGTGGCGACCACCGCCCGGCTCAACAACGCGCTGAAGCGCCTCGGCTCCGGCTGGGCGCTGTTCGTCGACGCTGAACGGCGCATCGCCGCCGGATATCCCATCTCGGAATTTCCCGACGCGTTGTCGTGGCTCGTAGAGGAAGAGCGGCGCGCGGCGTTCGAGGAAGCAGGCACACATTTCGAGAGCGCCTACTGCATCACGCTCGCCTTCCTGCCGCCGTCCGAAAGCAAGGCCCGCGCCGGCCAGCTCCTCTACGAGAGCACCGAGCGGCGCACCGTGAATTGGCGCGACCATCTCGCAGCCTTCATTTCCGAGACCGACCGCTTTCTCTCCTTGCTCGACGGCGTCATGCCGGAGATCCGCTGGTTCTCCGATGAGGAGACGCTGACTTACCTTCACGCCTGCATCTCCACGCAGCGGCACCCTGTCGCCGTTTCCCAGGTGCCGTTCCATCTCGACGCGCTGTTGCCCGATTGCGATTTCACCGGTGGACTAGCGCCGATGCTGGGCGACCAGCATGTGCGTGTGCTGACCATTCGCGGCTTTCCACCCTCGACTTGGCCCGGCGTCCTTGACGACCTCAACCGTCTCGGCTTCGCCTATCGTTGGTCCACCCGTTTCCTGTCGCTCGACAAGGCGGAAGCCGAACGCGAGCTGACCAAGGTGCGGCGGCAATGGTTCGCGAAACGCAAGGGTATCGTGACGCTGCTGCGCGAAACGATCTTCCAGCAGGAAGTTTCGCTGGTCGATTCAGACGCCGCCAACAAATCCGCCGATGCGGACGAAGCATTGCAGGAGCTGGGCTCAGACGCCGTGGCCTATGGCTATGTCACGGCCACCGTTACGGTCATGGACAAAAGTCCGGACCTCGCTGACGAGAAGTTGAAGGCCGTCGAGCGGATCATCCAGGGGCGTGGCTTCGTCACCATTCCGGAGACGCTGAACGCGACAGAGGCATGGCTATCCTCGATCCCTGGACATGCCTACGCCAATGTTCGCCAGCCGCTGATCTCGACTCTGAACCTCTCGCACATGATGCCGGTCTCGGCGATTTGGGCAGGCCCCGAGAAGAACGGTCATCTCGATGCTCCGCCGCTGATCGTCACCCGCACGGCCGGCGGCACGCCGTTCCGGCTCGTCACTCATGTCGACGATGTCGGCCACACTCTGATCGTCGGCCCCACCGGTGCCGGCAAATCCGTGCTGCTGGCAATGCTGGCGCTCCAATTCCGCCGCTATGCCAGCTCTCGCATCTTCATCTTCGACAAGGGTGGCTCGGCCCGCGCCACCGTCTTGGGCCTCGGCGGCGAGTATTACGATCTCGGATCCTCCGACGCCATTGCCTTTCAGCCACTCGCCCGCATTGAGGATGACGACAGCCGCTCGTGGGCGGCCGACTGGATCGCCGGCCTGCTCGGGCATGAACACGTCGAGATCACGCCCGATGTGAAGGACGCCGTCTGGTCGGCACTGACCAGCCTTGCGTCCGCCCCACGTGAGGAGCGAACGCTCACCGGCTTTTCCACGCTGTTGCAATCGAACCGGCTCCGCCAGGCGCTGCAACCCTACACGCTGTCGGGGCCACATGGCCGGCTGCTGGACGCCGATGCCGATCGGCTTGGCTTCGGCGACGTGCAGGGCTTCGAAATGGAGGAACTGATGCACACGGCGAGCGCCGTGACGCCGGTTCTCACCTATCTTTTTCATCGTCTCGATGAGCGTTTCGACGGATCGCCCACGCTGCTCGTGCTCGATGAGGCTTGGGTATTTATCGACGATCCCATCTTCGCTGCGCGCATCCGTGAATGGTTGAAGGTGCTGCGCAAAAAGAACGTCGCCGTCGTCTTCGCCACCCAATCGCTTGCCGACATCCAGCGTTCTGCCATCGCGCCAGCCATCGTCGAGAGCTGCCCGAGCCGGATCTTCCTGCCGTCGCCGCAGGCGAGCGAACCGCAGCTCCGCACGATCTATGAAGGATTTGGCCTCAACAGCCGCCAGATCGATATCATCACGCGGGCTCAGCCGAAGCGGGATTATTACTACCAATCCCGTCTCGGCAATCGGCTGTTCGACCTCGATCTCGGGCCTGTGGCGCTCGCCTTCGCCGGTGCCAGCCGCCCCGAGGATCATCGCCAGATGGACGATGTCCTCGTGTCCCATGGGCACGATGCCTTTGCCGCAGCATGGCTCGACGTGCGCGGGCTCGATTGGGCAGCCGACCTCATCCGCCAATTCCCGCTTCCGCAAAATCAGGAGACCGCATCATGAGGACACCACTTTGCCTTGCCGGTGCCTGCGCGCTCGGCATCGCTCTCGCGCCGCCGGTCGCGGCGCAGATCGTCTTCGATCCGAACAACTACAGCCAGAATGTGCTGTCGGCGGTCCGAGCCCTGGACCAGGTCAACAACCAGATCAAGAGCCTGCAAAACGAAGCTCAGTCGCTCCTCAATCAAACAAAGAATCTGACGAGCCTCGACTTCTCCGCACTAAACGAGCTGAAGCAGTCCGTCGCCAAGACGGAGCGCCTTATCAGCGAGGCCGAGGGCTTGAGCTACGACATATCGGCGATGGAACGGCAATTCCAGCAGCTCTACCCGAAGGAATACGCGGCATCCGCATCGAGCGATCAGATCCTCGCCGATGTGCGAAAGCGCTGGGAGCAATCTCGATCCGCTCTGGAAACGGCCATGAAGATGCAGGCGCAGGTCTCCGAAAACCTCGCCTCCGATGAGGCTACTCTCGGCGATCTTGTCACTCGCAGCCAGTCGGCAACGGGGAATCTCGACGCGACGCAGGCGACCAACCAGCTCCTTGCCCTTCAGGCTAAGCAAGCTATCGACGCCTCCCGGCTCAAGCTCTCTCAGGACCGCGCCGTCGCCGCGGAGCAGGCCCGTGCCGTCGCGGAGGAGGAGCGGGCGCGTGAGGTTCGCCGCCGATTCATGGGTGATGGCAGCGGCTATACGCCGGCACCCGTCCGGTTGTTCCGCGATTGAGGGACCCGCCATGCTCAGACAAATCATCCGTCTCTCTGTCGTGGCCGCGATTGCCATCGGCGCCGGGCTTCTCGTCCAATCCGCGGGGGCGGCCGACACGGTGGACAGCCTCGCCGCCGATCCGCAACGGCTCCGTGAGGTGCAAAAGCTTTGCAAAGACGACTGGGCTGGGACAGGCGACGAACTGTGCACCATGGCCAGCAAAGCGCAGCGCCGCCGCTTCATGGGTTCTGGCAAAACGCCGTACACGCCACATCCGGTCGATCTGTTCCCGTCACTGAAGAAGAGCAGAACTCCGGAGAAAACCGACCCCGTCGCTCCGGACGCGGAGTGATTGTCCATGGACGATCTCTCCGTCATCGACCGTTTCACCGACACCTTCTCGCAGTATATCGACAGCGGGTTTGGCCTGCTTCACGGTGAGATCGCTTACCTTTCGGCAACGCTCATCGCCATCGATATAACGCTCGCCGGCCTGTTCTGGGCCTTCGGAGCCGGCAATGACGAGATTCTGGCGAAGCTCATCAAGAAGGTCCTCTATGTCGGTGCCTTCGCCTACATCATTACAAACTTCAATTCGCTGGCCAGCATCATCTTCAGATCCTTCGCCGGGCTCGGCCTGACCGCCTCTGGCTCCGACCTGTCCCAGGACGATTTCCTGCGTCCCGGTAAGCTCGCCTCCGTCGGTATGGACGCCGGCCGACCGATCCTCGCGCAGATAGGCGACTTGTCCGGCTTCACCTCCGTCTTCTCCAACATCGACACCATCGCCGTCCTGTTCCTCGCCTGGCTCGTGGTCATCGTCAGTTTCTTCGTGCTCGCGGTGCAGCTCTTTGTGACGTTGCTGGAGTTCAAGTTGACGACGTTGGCCGGCTTCGTGCTGGTGCCCTTCGCATTTTGGAACAAGACCGCCTTCCTGGCCGAACGCGTGCTCGGCAATGTCGTGTCGTCCGGGATCAAGATCCTGGTCCTTGCCGTTATCGTTGGCATCGGCAACGGCCTCTTTGCGGAATTTCGCGCCTCGGCGGGAACAGAGCCGTCCATCGATCATGCGCTGGCGATCATGCTGGCGTCGCTCGCCATGCTTGGGCTGGGCATCTTCGGCCCGTCGATCGCGACGGGTCTCGTCTCCGGAGCCCCGCAGCTCGGCGCAGGTGCAGTCGCCGGCACCGCGCTCGCCGCCGGCGGCATGGCGGTCGCGGCAAGCGCCGGAGCTGTCGGCGCGGCACAGCTCGGAGGGGCCGCTATCGGTTCCGGCGTCAAGGCAGCATCCACCATGTCGGGCGGCGCGCGTGTCGCCTTCGAACTCGGTGCAGCGACGTCCAGCGCATCGGGCATGGGAGCCGTTGGAGCTGGTCTTTCTGGCGTGGCGCAAGCGGGCGGTGGCGCCGTCATACAGGCGGGTCGCAGTGTCGTGTCACGCGTCGCGGGCACGGTCGACTCACGTGCTTCCGCTGGCGCCCGTGGCGCCTGGACGGCTACCGGCGGCAAGCCCGTGGGAGCGATGGGTGGGGCCGGAAGCGATGCGTCGTTCACCGGTGCCGGCGGTGCTCCCGCATGGGCCAATCGCGTGAGAAACGGACCGAGCGGCTCGCACGTCTCCCACGGTGCCACCACCGCAGCCCATGCTTTGCGCTCCGGCGATCATGGTGGCTCCGGCGCCAATCCATCTCTGCGACAAGAGGATTGAACGATGCGCTTCAAACGCGCCGATGTGCGCTATTCGCAAACGTCGGAACCCTCAACGCCCTATCAGGCCGCCGGCCAACTCTGGGACGAACGCCTCGGGTCCGCCCGCATTCAGGCCCGAAATTGGCGGCTCATGTCCTTCGGCTGTCTGACGCTTGCCGTAGGCATGGCCGGCGGTCTGCTGTGGCAGGCGGGCCGCTCCACCGTCACACCCTATGTGGTCGAAGTCGATCAGCTCGGCCAAGTAAAGGCCGTTGGCCCGGCCGTGGAGGCCTATCGGCCGACCGACGCCCAGATTGCCTACGCGCTCGCGCGTTTCATACAGAACGTGCGCGCACTGCCCACCGATCCCATCGTGGTGCGGCAGAACTGGCTCGAGGCTTACGACTTCACCACCGATCGCGGCAGCGCCGGGTTGAATGACTATGCGCGTGCCAACGATCCGTTCGGCAAGGTCGGCAAAATGTCGGTCGCCGTCGAGGTCACCAGCGTCGTGCGCGCATCGGACAGCTCCTTCCAGATCCGCTGGATCGAGCGGCGTTATGAGAACAATCAGCTTGCCGGCACGGATCGCTGGACCGGCATCCTCACCATCATCATGCAACCACCGCGCACCGAGGACCGGCTGCGTAAGAATCCTCTCGGCATTTTCGTCAACGGCATCAACTGGAGCCGTGAACTCGGCGCCAGCGGGTCGTGAAGGAGAAAAGGATCATGACCCGCATGCTGCCAATCCGCATTCTCCTCCTCTCGTCCGTCACGTTGCTGGCGGGTTGCGCCGGGAAAACACCGCCGCCGGAAATCTCCCTGGATGAACCCTACGAGGCGAGCCGGATCGTCGAGCCGGCTGGTCCCGTCGAAATAGTCGAGCTGCCGAAGCCGTTGCCGCTGCCCGGCCAGTTAAAGCCGATGCCGGTCAAAAGCGGAACAGTTGAACCTGCCGATCCAAAGCTGCGCGTGACGACGGCTAATGATGCCGCCCGCGTGCAGCCGACCCGCACCGGCTATGTCAATGCAACGCAGGTCTGGCCCTACATGGCCGGCGCGCTCTATCAGGTTTATGCGGCGCCTGAAAAAGTAACGGACATCGCCCTGCAGAGCGGCGAAGAGCTGATTTCCGTCTCGGCCGGCGACACCGTGCGATGGGTGATCGGCGATACGACCAGCGGTGGGGGCGGAAGCCAGCAGACCCACATCTTGGTGAAACCGACGCGGCCGGATCTGAAGACCAATCTGGTGGTCAACACCAACCGCCGGACCTACCTTCTCGAACTCACATCGACGCCCCAGACCTGGATGGCGTCGGTCTCATGGGACTATCCACACGACCGCCTCCTCGCGCTGCAGCGTCAGAACGATCGTGCGGGGACTGCCACGCCGGTCGCAAATGCCGTCGCACTCGAGCGTGTCCAGTTCCGCTATGAGATCACGGGCGACAATCCATCGTGGCGGCCGACCCGCGTCTTCGATGACGGTGAGAAGGTCTATATCCAGTTTCCCGCTGGTATCGCCCAGGGCGAGTTGCCGCCGCTGTTCGTTGTTGGCCCCACCGGGGAAAACCAGCTCGTCAACTACCGCGCAAAGCCACCATATTACATCGTCGATCGCTTGTTCGGTGCGGCCGAGCTTCGTCTCGGAGGCGAGAAGCAGCAGATCGTGCGTATCTCGCGCACCGACGGCAACCGGCGGGGGATTTTCGGGCTATGACCGTGCCGCCCAAATCCCCGCCGCCCGATCTCGCCATTCGCGCCAAGCCGCGTCCCGTGACCCGTCTCAATCGCTGGACCTTGATGGTGCTCGCCGGCGCCGTCTCTACCGCAGTGCTTGGCGCGATGATTTGGGCGTTGCAAAGCCGGAACAGATCAGCCCGGACCGGTGAGGAGCTCTACAACACCGATCGCGTCAACCCGGCGGAGGGGCTGCAAACGTTACCGCGCGACTATACGCAGGTTCAACCACCGAAGCTCGGTGCCCCCTTGCCCGGTGAGCTCGGTGGGCCAGTCGTGCGCACCGAACGGGAGGCGGGCATTCCGCCCATGCCCGAGCGGCCGAGTTTCAGGGCTGATCCGGAAGAGGATGCCAAACGCGCGGCGCGCCTTCGTGCCCAGCAGGAAGCGGAAGCCGCAGCGAAAGCAGCCGTGTTCTTTCAGACGACACGCCCGAAGCAGGAGGTATCGGCAACCGCGGTCGCCTCGCCGGAGCCAAACCGGCTCGATCTCACCGCAATACGCGCTACCGGTGCGGAAACTACCGTTGCTCCGCCCGTCGATGAAATGACCACGCAGAATATGCAGGATCGCAAGCAGGCGTTCGCAAGCCGCGAAGCCGACCAGAAGATTTACGGATCTGGAACTCTCCAAACGCCACGCTCGCCCTATCAAGTAATGGCCGGCACCATCATTCCGGCCGCCTTGGTGACGGGGATCAATTCCGATCTGCCGGGCCAGATCATCGGTACCGTCACCGAGAATGTCTACGACACGGCTACGGGCAGGCATCTCTTGATCCCCCAGGGCACCCGCCTGATGGGCCAGTACGATTCCGGCGTCGCCTTCGGCCAGAGCCGTGTGCTCCTGGTCTGGAATCGCCTCATCATGCCGGACGGCTCCTCCATCGTGCTGGATCGTCTCTCCGGCGTCGATACGGCCGGCTATTCGGGCCTTGAAGATGAGGTCGACAATCACTGGTTCCGCCTGATCGGAGGCGCGGTCCTCTCCTCGCTGCTCGGCATCGGCGCCGAGTTGGCAGCGCCTCAAAATCAGGGGACGAACGGCGATCAGGTCATCATCGCGACGCGCGACGGCGCCCAGGACACCATCAACGATGTCGGCCAGCAGATCACGCGGCGCAATCTCAATATCCAGCCGACCTTAAAGGTGCGGCCGGGCTTTCCGGTCCGCGTCATCGTCAATAAAGATCTCGTCTTGCGACCCTATCGCGCCACACCGATGACGGCTGACATCAGGAGGGATGATTGACCAAAAAACTTAGCCTCGGACCGGTGCCGAAAGCTGAAACCATCAAACTCACCATCACCATATCGGTGCAACTTCGAGCCGACCTCGATCGATATGCCGCTCTTCATTCCGAGCTTCATGGCACGGTTGTCGATGCTTTGACGTTGGCCCCGCTCATGCTCGAAACCTTTATTGCTCGTGACAAGGGATTCCGTGCCGCGCGGCCTAGCCTTGGAGGCTCTCTAAATAATCGTCCGGGCTCGCTCGATGAAACGAGATAGTGGCACGCTGAGTGTCCCCTCATGCACCATCAACCAAGTCTTCAGATCAGCGGGCGCATCGCTCAGGGGCCGGAGGGCAAGGCCATCCACCTCGACCGCCTCGAGTTGAGCAGCGGTCGCTATTCCGATGCCATAACCCGCAAGTACCAGCGTAACCAACACCGAAAGTGTCATGGTGCGACTAATAATATTAGGGGTCGAATTTGCAGTTCGAACAAGCTGTTCGATCTGGGATTGCTGGCTAAGACCCGTATCGGGTCGGCTTAGAACGAGAGGCTCCTTAACAATACCAGACAGTTTGATCCGCTTCTTTACAGCCAAAGGATGGCCGCTCGGCATCAAAGCGATCGGCGGATCTCGCCAAACTGCCTCGGACAAAATCCCCTTGCCGTATCCGCTCTCCGGCGTGAGCGCCGCATCAAGAAAGCCGCTTCGCAAGCCCTCTACGTTCTGCGCCATTGACGCTTCATGGACATGAATGACAACTTGCGGACTATCCCGCTTTACTTCTGAAATCAGTCGCGCGAGACGCGCAAAGGGTACGCCGTCGCAAATGCCGATGTGCAAATGGCTGATAGTGTCTCCTGTCGCTGCTGGAGTGCGAACGTCTATGCGTGCTTCGTCGGCGGATGCGAGGAGCGCACGCGCATGGACGAGAAGGCGTTCACCGGCCGGCGTTAGCTTCGTGGATCGCCGTGTGCGCTCGAATAATACTACGCCAAGGCGCCGTTCGAGAGTCCTGATCGATCGAGACAATGGCGATTGTTCGATGCCGGCGCGTTGCGCGCCACGTGTAAAATGGAGCTCTTCTGCAACCGCCACGAAATGCCGAAGATGACGAAGCTCCATTCCCGCTCCCGTTGATATCAAAAGAGTTAGGAATGCTCCCTCTGGACTGATATATGTTCGGCGTATTCGCAGCAATCGAAAGCTTAAATACTGAGATGTGGCAAGTATTTACCTGGTATCACTAATATAAACTATCGAATATCATCTCATCATGCTCCGAATTTTCGATAAAACTGCCTGCAACACATTCTGATGCATCGAAGTGCGTTACGAGCGGCGCGAAGAAAGAGTTTCGCGCCACTCAGAAATCTCATTTTTCGGCGCGCAGCTTCTCAACGGCCGCCTTGTAGGCGGCGTAGTGATCGCCTTCATCGGCGGCGATCTGACGGAAAAGATCAGCCACCTTCTTGTCACCGACCGCATCGGCCTGGTTGGCGAACTCGACGTACATCTTGGTGTTTTCGTAGTGTTCGCCGGCCATGCCGTCGAGCAAGTTGGCCTCGTCGCTGCTCACGAGGGCAAGAGCGTCTGCCTCGCGGGCGAAATGCTCGTTGGCCTCGACATTCGCGTTTTCGTCGAACAGCTTGGCTATCGCGGGGTGGCCGCTCTTGCGGGCATGCTCGGCATAGGCCTGATATTTCAGGTTGGCGAAGGCTTCGCCGTGCATGGCCGCTTCCAGGTTCTTCTTCGTCTGCGGATTGAGGGCGTCGGCGGCAAAGCCCGGGGCGGCGAGCGAGGCGCAAGCGAGAACGCCAGCGACAAGAAGGCTGCGAACGATGATCATGGATCGGTCTCTCGAAAGGATGCAGTCGCCCTAAGGAGCGACGGCCCTTCGATACGCGGACGGGCTGACGACGTCCTGACGTGGTCTATCCTTCGCGCGCATCGGGGGCGCCCCCTTTTCGGCATGCGCGCGCATCTTTGCCCGTCAGGCTTTGGTCAGCCGGGATCGTTAAGAGACGTGCCGGCGGGATGGCCTTGGTCCATCGCTTCCCGCAGCATGAGGAAAACCCGATGATCCGCAGACTTTTCGTCGCTGCCGTCGCCCTGAGCCTTGCCTCCTCCATGGCTCTCGCCAGCCCGACCTGCACCAAGGAGCCGCAGGACAAGTGGCTCAGCGAAGAGGTCATGAAGCAAAAGATCGGCCAGATGGGTTTCAAGGACATCAAGGTGTTCAAGAAGACCAGTTCTTGGTGCTACGAAATCTATGGATCCAATGCCGATGGACGCAAGGCAGAAGTCTACTTCAATCCCGTGACCGGCGAGATCGTCGAGAACAACGTGGACTGAACCATGGCCATGCTGCCCCCTCGATCCGAAGCATCAGCGCGCGCCGCCGCGCACGTCCGCTATACCGTTCCGGTGTGGGATCCGCTGGTGCGGATCTTCCACTGGACGGTGGTGCTCGGCGTCGTGCTCAACAGCTTCGTGCTGGAGGACGGCAAAGCGCTCCACCGCTACGTAGGCTACACCGTCGCCGCCCTGCTCGCCGTTCGCGTGGTGTGGGGCTTCGTCGGCACCGTTCACGCACGGTTCCGCGATTTCGTGCCGTCCCCGCGGACCTTCGCGGACCATCTGCGCGCGGTGCTCGACCGGCGTGACCGACGCTATGTCGGCCACAATCCCGCCGGGGCGGTGATGATGCTCCTCCTCATGGGTCTGCTCGCCGCCACCTGCCTAACCGGCTGGATGCAGACCCTCGATGCCTTCTGGGGCAAGGAGTGGGTGGAGGAGGCCCATGAGATCGCCGCCAACCTCATTCTCGCCATGGCGGCGGTGCACGTGCTCGCCGCCATTGCAGAAAGCTTGGCACACCGGGAAAATCTGGTGCTCGCCATGATCACGGGGCGCAAGCGCCGCGCCCGCGGAACGGATGTCGACCATGCGGGTTCTGCTCGCGGAGGATAACCCCCGGCTCGCGATCCTGATCGCAGAAGGCCTGGAGGCCGAGGGCTTCGTGCTCGACCGCTTCGCCTCCTTGAGCGTCGCCTGGGAAAGCATGGCCGTGACGCCTTACGACCTCCTGCTCATCGACCTCGGCATGCCCGACGGCGACGGTGTGGATTTCATCCGCGCCGTCCGGCGGACGGGGAGCGGCGCTCCCATCCTGGTGATCACTGCCCGCAACGGTCTCGGCGACCGGGTGGGCGGCCTTGATTCGGGAGCCGACGACTATCTGGTGAAGCCGTTCGACATGGCGGAGCTGGCGGCCCGCTGCCGTGCTTTGCTGCGCCGCCCCGGGGGGTGCCTCGGCATCGTCCTGAGCCTGGGAAACCTCGATTTCGATACCGTGGCGCGGGAGGTGCGCGTCGGCGGCCGCGTGATCCATGTGCCGCCGCGGGAGCGGGACCTGCTGGAACGCCTGATGCGGCGGGCCGGGCATGTGGTGAGCAAGACCAGCCTCGAAGAGGCCATGTACGCCCTGTCGTCCGAGGTTACGCCCAATGCTCTGGAGGCGGCGGCCTCGCGTCTGCGCCGGCGCCTTGGCGCCGCCGGAGCGGACGTGATCCTGCACACCGCCCACGGCGTCGGCTACATGCTGGTGCCGGCCCCGCATCCGACCGATGCCGGCGCGGAACGGGAAGCCCCATGACTGCGAGCCGCCCGCCCGTCGTGCCGCGCAGCCTCTTCTTTCGCCTCTCGGTGCGCCTCGCTCTGGTGGGGCTCGTCTTCCTGGTGGTCGAGCTGCTCGTCGTCGTGCGGATGTATGTCAACAATCCCAACGAGCTCGACCACCTCCTCGTGACCGCGGAGGCGGACCGGATCGCCCAGGAGATCCCGCAGATGAGGGGGGCCGCCGGCAACCCGGTTTCGGAAGACCTGCAATATCCGCTCGCCTCCGGCACACGGCGGGCTTTCCTGATCCACGAGCGCGGCGGCGCGGTGGTGGCGCGGTTCGACGACGCCAGCCTGAAGATCGCCGACGAGCCGCCCCTGTCGTTCCTGGTCATCCGGACTCAGCGCGAGAGCTGGGACAGCCGCTTCCTGCTTACCGGCACCCGCCGCGTCGAGGTCGGGCGGCATCCCTATTGGATCACGGTGGCCATCGCCGGCGAGGGCTTCCGACCGTTCGTGCCGGTCATCTTCAACGAGATCCGCTTCCACGTGATCTTGCCGCTCATCCTGCTCTCGCTCATGTTCCTCCTGTTCAATTTCAGCGTGGTGCGCACCACGCTGAAGCCGCTCGAGACCACCATCGCCGCCATCGACCGGATTGATCCGGCTCAGGTGTCCACGCGGATCGCGGCGGAGCCCTCCCTGCGGGAGGTGCAGGCGCTGGTGACGGCGGTCAACGCCATGCTGGCGCGCATCGAGCGCTCCGTGTGCGCCCTGAGGGATTTCGCGGGGGATGCGGCCCATGAGCTGCGCACCCCGCTCGCCATCATGATGCTGAGCATCGGCAAGCTGCCGGACAGCGTCGAGAAGGCAAAGCTCGTGGCCGACGCGCAGCGCATGAAACGCCTTGTAGACCAGATGCTCGACATGTCGCACGCGACCGCATTGGAACTCGCGCCGGATGCCCAGGCCGATCTCGGCGCCATCGCCCGCGAGGTGGTGGCCGAGCTGACGCCGCTCGCGGTCATGCGCGGTCGAACCATCGCCTTTCGGGACGCGGGAGCGGCGCGCGTGCACGGCCACGGCGACGCCATCGGCCGGGCGTTGCGGAACCTTGTGGAAAATGCTTTGGCCCACACGCCGGCGGGCACCGCCGTCGAGGTGACTACGGGCCCTGGGGGCCAGTGCGCAGTGCGCGACCATGGCCCCGGCATCCCCCCGGAGCGGCGCGGCGACGTGCTGGAACGCTTTCGGCGCCTGGACAAAAGGGCTTCGGACGGGGCGGGGCTGGGCCTCGCGATCGTCTCCACCACCATGGAGCTGCACAACGGCGATGTCCGGATTGAGGACGCACCCGGCGGCGGGGCGCTCATGCGTCTTATCTTCCCGCGCGGGTGAGCCTCAACGCATTGGCGAAGAGCTCCCCGAGTTCGGCCCATCGTCAGGCTTTTGTCAGAGCGCTCATGCTATCGAGCTGTCGATGAGCCGTTGTTCTGATGAAAGCTGATATCCAGTCAGGAGATTGATCGTGAAATTCTCCCGAAGCCTCCTCGTTGCCAGCACGATTGCCGGCCTCACACTCCCCGCTATATCCGCCGTTGCCGCTACATCTGAGACAGAAACTGTTATCAACGGGCTGGATTACGGCCCACTCGCCAAGTTCGTCGGGACCTGGAAGACTCAGGACGACGAAGGATTGGACGTGGCTCCCGGCCGGGAAGGTTCCGAAGTGGGTAAAGGAGGCGGTGCTGCTTCGCCTTATTACGAGACCATAAGATTCACGCCAGCCGGTGATGCCACAAACGCGAGCAGCCAGCATCTGACGGCAATTTTTTATCACCAGATGGTTTTCCGCAAGAGCGACAAGAAACAGTTTCACGACCAAGTCGGATATCTCATTTACGACAAGGCGAATCAGACAATATATAATTCGTTTTGCATCCCCAGGGCTGTGTGCGTTGTGGCAACGGGAAAACCGGATGCCACGCTTACCCTGACGGCCCAGAACGTGGGCATCGGCCAATCGGACTATATGGCAGCAAACGACAAGACGGAAAAATTCACTGTCACTTATGAGGTGTCTGGAAATACCATGCAATACACGCAGGAAACGATTCTGCATGTGTATGGTAAGCCATTCACCCATACCGATATCAGCACGCTCACGCGGGTCAAAGAGTAAGAGACGGACGGTCTCATACGACCTTTCCTGATATCAGCCTGCCGCCCGAATTTGGCGTACCGGCACTGTCTGCCGAAGGACTTGAGAGATTGCGGAGTCGCTTAGTCGAGCGCAGCCGCGAAATTCGTGCAGCCGATCGCGGCGCCCTGCGACTCGATGTCGTTGCCGCAGGGCGCTCGCGCGGATCGGACACCGGAAGATCGCGGAGCAGGTCTTCTCAATCGCTTCCACCGCCTGGACCGAAGCCGGCCCGACGGTGCCGGGCCGAGGCTCGCCATCGTTTCCACCATCATGACGCTGCACGGCGGAGCCGTGCGCGTCGAGGACGCCCCCGGCCGCGGTATGCGCATCCGCCTCGTTTTTCCGAAGACGGATCGGTGACACGAGCCTGAACGCATCCATTGCGAGTGTGCCGAGGCCCCTCACCGCATGTCGAAGAGTTCCTGGTGGAAGCGCTTATCCACCGGGAAGCCCTCGGTGGCGAAATCGGCCCGCAGCGCCGCCCCGAAGCCGGCCGGGCCGCAGAACCAGATGCTGGCCTCCCGCCAGTCCGGCACCGCCTCGCGGATGCGGGCGCCGGTCAGCCGGCCATCGCGCGCGTCGATCAGCAGATGCAATTGTACCTGGGCAGCTCTGGCATCCTCGGCGAGCTTTGCAAGCGCCACCTCGTCCACATCGCTGGTGGTGTGGAACAGATCGGCGACCTGGCCCTGCGGCCAGTCGGGCGCCTCGCCGCGCAAGGCCATGTGCTTCATGCGGGCGATGAACGGCGTGATACCGATGCCGCCACCGATCCAGATCTGGCTGCGGCAATCGTCGTCGAAGGTGAAGCAGCCATATGGCCCCTCCACCCGCACCTCCTGGCCCACCTTGAGCCGCTCCTTCAGCCCCCTGGTGTGGTCGCCCAGTTCCTTGGTCACGAAGGTGATCCGCGGATGGTCCGGGTGCCAGCCCGAGGCGATGGTGTAGGGATGCGCGCCTTCGGAGGCATCCGACTTGGCGAAGGCGAATTGTCCGGGACGGTGGCCCGGCCAGCCGGCGGGCACGTCGATGACGGTCTCGAGCGCCTTCACGCCCGGATAATAGGTGAGTTCGGCGATGCGTCCCTTCACCTGCCGCGCTGCGCCGACGCGGCGCAGCAGCACCACCCCGGCCGAGAAGGTGCCGCCGGCCAGCAGCACCGCCATCGCGGCGCCGAGCGGCGTCATCCAGTCGGCGAAGGTCAGGAGCACCACCGAGTGGAACATCAGCACCAGATAAGCGAGCGCCAGCAGGCGATGGGTCTTATAGAACCAGCGGTAGGGAAAGGCCCGGACCAGCGCCAGCGCGATCAGCGCCACAACTGCATAGAAAGCCCATTCGCCCACTCCCTCGGCGGTGCCGCGCAGGCTTGAGAAAGCGGCCTCCACCTGGTTTTCGATGGGCGGGCGGTCCCCACGGGCGGGCCGCTCCAGAAAGCCCCAGCCCACGGCCCACTTCGGCCCCTGCGTCCACAGCCAGTGGATGATGGCGACGATGAGCGCGGTGATGCCGAGCCATTTGTGGAGCCGGTACATCTTGTCGAGGCCGCCCATCCAACGCTCGGGCCAACGCGGACGCAGCGCCAGCATCATCGCCACACTCATGAGCGCGATGGCGAGCACGCCCGTGTACTGCACGGCGGCCGCCCGTATCGCGAAGAACCCGGCTGACTGGAACACCCCGGGCTCAGCCGCGACCCACAGCAGCGATACGAGGGCGAGGATGCCAACAAGGACCTGCTTGATGTGTCTCATGTCTCCCGTTCCCTTTCACACCCCGACGGTTCTGCATTGATCCCGAGCGGGCACCTCCACCGGGAAGAACACCCGGAAACGGCAGCGGCCGCATTGAGAGGACGCAAGGGAATGGACCCGGGGGCCAGGATTGCGCCGCCAGTCCATGCGGCATGGTTGGTCACGGCCATGTCGCCACCACCTCTCCGTCGCTCCCGACGAACAGCGCGGCGAGGCCGAGCCGGCGGGCGAGGGCCGGGCCGTCCTGCGCACCGCGCACCAACAGCGCCGTCGCCCAGGCATCGGCGGCCATGCAGGTGTCGCTGAGCACGGTGACGGCGGCGAGGTCGTTCTCCAATGGCGCGCCGCGAGAGGGGTCCATGGTGTGGGAGAGCCTCCTGCCCGCCACCTCCACCTGATGGCGATAGCTGCCAGAGGTTGCGACGGCGGCACCGGACAACTCCAGCACCCCGAGGACTTCCCGCACGCCGGGGACTGGCGCCTCGTGGGCGACGACCCAGGGGCGGCCATCCGGCTTCGTGCCCGCCGCGCGCATCTCCCCGTCGATGCCCACGAGCCAGGCGGAAAAGCCCGCCTCCGTCATCTCCCGCGCCAGGTCGTCCACGCCGAAGCCCTTGGCGATGCCGGACAGATCGAGCCGCAGCGGCGCCAGGCGGCGCGCGCGGCAGCCTGCCGGATCGAGCTGCAGGGTCTTTGGCGGCTCGAAGGAGGGACGCCCCGCAAGCGCAGCGATGCGTCCGCCGTCGGGCACGCGCGTGCCGCACCCGAAGCCCCAGGCCTGGACCAGATCGCCCACGCCGATGTCGAACGCGCCCCCCGACAGGCGGCCGATCTCGAGGGCCGCAGCGAGCACGCCCATCAGTTCGCAGGGAATGGCCACCCAGGTGCCGAGGGGGGCGGCGTTGAGCTGCTCCAGGTCGGAATCCGGCCGCCAGGTGGACATCTGGCGCTCGACACGGTCGAGGGTGCCCTGAAGGCGGCGGGTGAGCGCCCCCTCGTCCACGCCGCCTACGGCGAAAAACACCGCCGACCAGCGCGCGCCCATGGCGGGGCCGCTGAGGGCGTGGCGGCGGGGCTCCAGCGCGCCTTGAGCTGAATCAGTAGACATCTTCGACATAGCGTCCAGACGACTTGAGGGTGGGAAGGTCGAGGCCGAGTGGCCGCACGATCGGATCGAGTGCCCAGGTCACGGCCTGGGCCATGTCACGGCCGCCGCACACCAGGATTTGCGCGCCCTGCCGGATCAGCTCGCGCAGGCGAGGCGCGTCGGCGGCGATGCGATCCTGCACATAGGCGCCGCCATCCGGACCGCGTGAGAAGGCGGTCTGGAGCGAGGTCAGGCGTTTCTCGGCGAGATGCTGGGCCAGTTCGTGCTCGTAGAGAAAATCCGACGACGGGCTGCGGCCGCCCCAGTAGAGGTGGACCGGGCGACCGGCCGCATTGGCGCGCACCAGGCCGGCGAGTGGACCGATGCCGGCGCCGGCGCCGATCAGGATGAGCGGCGCCCGTCCCGCGGCCGGCCGGAAGGTCGGGTTGGCGCGGATGAAAGCCTCCACGCGATCGCCGGGAGCGAGAGCGTGCAGGAAGGTCGAGCAGAGCCCGCCTGCGCGCAGGCGGACGCAGATCTCCAGCATCCCGTCGCACGACGACGACGCCAGCGAATAGAAGCGCGGCATCGGATGGCCCGGCGGCAGGATGCCGACGAGGTCGCCGGGCTCGAACGACGGCAGGCGTCCGGCCTTGCCGTCCGTTCCTGGCCTCCGGAAGCGCAGGATCGCCACCGGCGCGCCGACGGCCACGCCATAGTCCTCGCGTTCGACGAGTTCGAGCGCGACCGTCTTCGGCGGCTCGGCGACGTGCTCTAGCTTGAGGTCGTGACCAAGCACGGTACCGAGGTCGCGGCCCCATTGGGCGAACTCCTGCGCAGAACGCCGATCGATGCGCTTCATCGGCAGGAGCTGCGGCCAGCCGTTCGCCGTGAGCGCAGCCAACATCTCCTCGGCGTAGCCGCAGAAATGCGGAAAGCAGCGGTCGCCGAAGCCGAGCACCGCCACCGGCACGCGGCGTTCCTGCCGCGCGAGCCGGGACAGGAACGCCGTCGCCGAGGCGGGCGCCGCTCCGTCGCCATGGGTCGCGGCCAAGAGCAGCAGGCGTTCGGTGACGGCGGAAAACGGCTGAAGATCGTTCATGGCCGCGGTGTGGACATGGTGGCCGGCGCGGGTCAGCGCGTCGTGCAGCGTCGCGGCGAAGCCCCAGGTGGAATTGCCTTCGCTGCCCACCAGGAGGACGGTGTCGGCAGCACGGGCGGGCGCGTTCATCGCGATGCGCGGCCGGGCGGCGCGGCGGCGCCACCACATTGCGATGCCGGTCGCGCCGAGCACCGGAACCGCCGCCGCCGAAAGGCCGAGCACGAGCCCGAGCACCCAGGCGCCCTGGCCGGTGTGGAGGGTACGGATCATGCCGTTCAGGCGGTCGAGCGTCGTCGCCGGGGTGAAGGACAGCTCCGCGCCCGTCGCCGCATCGATCTGCGCCTCGCCCCGGCTTGTCCGCAGGCCGTAGGTGTCGGTCGGATCGTCGGGTGCCGGGAAGGTCAGCTCGAGCAGGCTCGCCACATCGGTCGCCCTGAGCGCCGCCAGCGTGCCGGCCGGAGCAGGCGCGCCGCCGCTCGCCGACACCATGGGCGCGGCGGCTTCGTGTTCGGGGATGAGGCCGAAGCTGCTCGCCGACATCCACGCGCCCGTGAGGGATGAGAGGACGAGGCCGGCGGCAGCGAAACGGCCGAGCTCGCCGTGCCAGCGCTGGGCCGGTGTGCCTCGGATGGACTGCAGCAGCGCGCCCGCTCCGCCGAGGCGGCGGGCGAGGAGGAGGGTGCCGGAGACGGTGAGCACGAGCATGGCGAGCGCGCCGGCGCCGGTGGCGGCCCGCCCCGCATCTCCGGTCAGAAACGCGCGATGCAGATTCGTGATGACGCGTGTCGTTTCTGAGACATGGTAGGGACCAAGCCCGGCCCCGGTCGCCGGATCGACCCGCTCCACGCCGCGCGTTTCGCCGTCGGTGAAGGCGACCGTGACGGCGCCGTCCGGCCGCACGCGGATCGAATCGATGCCCTGGTGACGCGCCGCCACCGCCTCGGCGAGGGCGGCGACGCTGGTGCCGACCGGAATCGCCGGTGATGCGAGACGGTCGAGCGCCGGCTGCACGGAAAGCGCCACGCCGGTGAGGGCCATGACGGTAAGGCCGAGCGCGAGCACGACGCCCGGCAGCGCATGAATGCGACGAAGCATGGATCAGGTCCGATCGCTTCAGAAGGTGACCGTGAAGGATTTGACGTAGCCCTTGCCCGGCGCCGGCTTGCCGGAGGCCGCGGTATCGAGGGGCACGACCACCTCGGAGGGATTGTCCATGCCGTCCTCCACGGCGGTGTCGACATGGACCTTGTATCCGGCGTCGATCATGGCATCGGCGAGGTCGAGGCTGATCTTCAGCGTCCTGCCCGAGCCGATGCTGGCGCCGGTGATGCCGTCGATCTCGGTCGGTCGCCCGCCGGAGACGCGCTGCCAGTCGCTGAGGTGGCGATAGTACTTCGCCTTGCCGCCGGCCATCCACAAGGTGCCCTTGTAGACGCCGGCGGCATCGGTGACGTAGAGCACCACATAGGCGCCGTTGCCGCCATAGGCCTTGAGGGTGGTCTCGAAGGTGACTTGGCGGGCCTCGGCGACCACCGGGGCGATCAAGGCGGTGGTGGCGGCCACGGCGGAGAGGACGAATTTCATCGGTCTGTTCCTCAATGGAGAGAAGGTCGGGCGCCGCGAGGTGCTCATTGCACCTCGACCTTGGGACGGGCTTTGCCGTTGAAGAGGCCGTTGTCGGGCGCCGGCGCATTGGGATCGGCCGGGCCGGCCTGCGGGATTGCGCCGCGGCGGCCACCCTCGTCGTCTTCGCCTTCGTCCTCATCGTCATCGTGGTGGCGGCGTCCGCGATGCTCGCCGTCACGACGCCGCTCATAGGACTCTTCGGCGAAGCGGATCGGGCGCCCCTCGATGGCGGATGACGTCACGCCATCGAGCCGTTCGTGATGGCTTGAGGTCAGGTGATCAGCCTCTGCCGCCGCCAGTGCGACGCCGATACCCGTGGTGGAAAGCAGGAGCGCCGCTCCGATCAGGGTGCGCGTCTTCATTGGCCATCTCCCGGTTGGTGTTGACCGGAAGCACCCTCGCTTTCGCACCTGACGGCCACCTGAAGCCGATGCGGATCTCCGTTCAGCTTCCCGTCAGGCTTGAGGCACGGCCGCGAAGCGCACCCTGGCACGGAAGCCGTCGGCTTCGCCCGGGATCGGCGAGGCGAGGTCGAGGGTCAGGCCAGCGCCGCGGCAGATGGCGGCGACGATGGCAAGGCCGAGGCCGGAGCCCTCCGCCCCCGTCGGGCCGCGCTCGAACGGGCGGATCAGGCGCGCCAGCCGGTCGGCCGGCACCACGGGGCCGCCATTGGAGACCTCGAACAGGCCGTCGGCCAGCCGCAGCCGCACGGGCGTGCCGGGCGTGCCGTGCTTCAACGCATTCTCGATGAGATTGCGGGCGAGGATGGCGAAGGCGTCCGGATCGAGGTCGCAGACAAGGCCGCTGTCCGGCGGGATTTCGACCATCAGGTCCTCGCCCCGGTCAGTCAGCCGGTCGATGTCCGCGATCACGTGGCGCAGCACCGGCGCGAGGGGCGTCGGGGTTTCGGCGAGGAGGCCGCCGCCCTCGGCCTTGGCCAGCTGCAGCAGCTTCTCGGACAAGCGCGAGAGACGCTTCAGGGCGACCGCCACTGAACGGGCCCGTTCCCGGGGCGCGCCGCCCGGCAGTTCAGCGACGAGGCGCTGGGTCTGCGCCAGTGCGGCGGCGATGGGCGTCCGGAGCTCATGGGCGCTGTTGGCGGTGAAGCCGCGCTCGGCTTCGAGCGCACCGCGCAGGCGTTCCAGCAGGGCGTTGACCGATGTCGCGACGGGTGCGATCTCCTCCGGCAGCCCCACCGCTGCGACCGGCGCGAGATTGCCGCGGCCCCGTTCCTCGATCGCCGAGCGAAAGGTGATGACGGGCCTCAAGGACAGGCGGACGGAAAGCCACACCCCGACGAGCGCGATGGGCACCAGGGCGACAAGGGGCCAGATCAGGGCGACCACCGCGCGTCGGACCGCCGCGCGGCGATGGCCGAGGTCCTCGGCGGTGGTCACCAGGATTGTGCCCCTGACGGCCGCCTCGGTGTAGGTGCGCAGCCGCTCCGTGCTGTGGAAGCCCGGCGGGAGGCCGCGGGGGATCTGCATCAGGTCGGCGTCGCTCGACTGGAGCAGCTCGCGGCCGTCCGCGTCGCGGACCACGTAGGTGATGTATTCCCGGTGGGGGCCGATAGGTGCCATGTGCTGGGTCGCGCTGCCTCCGTCCCGCGAGAGCAGTTCGGCATAGGCCAGCGGCAGCACCCGCTGCGCCACCTCCTGCAGGGCACTGTCGAATACCTCGCCGATCTCGCGGCGCAGCACCAGCCCGGCCACGGTGGCGGCGGCGAGCCACAGGGCGGTGACCGCCAGCGCCAGCCACAATCCCAAGCGCAGGCGCAGGCTCCACCCGCTACCGCGGCGGCCGTCGCCCACCGCCTCGTTCATGCGCCCGCCTCAGGCGGGCCGAGGCGATAGCCCATGCCGCGCACCGTCTCGATCACCTCCGCCCCGAGCTTCTTGCGCAGGCGGGCGATGTAGACCTCGATGGTGTTGCTCTCCACCTCGGCGTCGAAGGAATAGAGCCGCTCCTCGAGCTGCGGCTTCGACATGAGCTGGTGGGGCCGTTGCACGAACGCCTCGAACAGCGACCATTCGCGGCCGGTCAGCGCCACAGGCCGTCCCGCTCGCCGCACCGAGCGGGCCGCAAGATCCACCTCAATGTCGCCGAGGGACACCAGAGGATTGGGATTGCCGGCATAGCGCCGCCCCACCGCCCGGATCCGCGCGCTGAGCTCGAACAGGTCGAACGGCTTGACCAGGTAATCGTCGGCGCCGGCATCGAGCGCCGCGATGCGGTCCGAGATCTGGTCCCGCGCCGTCAGTACGATGATGGGCGTGACGTCGCCCGCCACCCTCAGACGCTTCAGGAAATCGAGCCCGCGCCCGTCCGGCAACATCAGGTCGAGCAGGACCAGATCGAAGGCTGCGGCATGGATCGCCTCGGTGGCGTCGTCGAGACGGGTCACCCAGTCGGGTGTATGCCCGTCGGCGACGATCTGGTCGCGCACGGCCATCCCAAGGACAGGGTCGTCTTCCACCAGAAGGATCCGCATGTGTCGCCTCGGCGTGTTCCGTGCCAATTTAGCGCGCGAGACGAGCCGATGGGGCCCGATAATTTGCATGAGCGTTCAGGTGGGCGTCAGTTGGGCGTGCTTTCTATTTCGCGGGCTGCACACGTCGGAGGATCTTTGGTGAGACGCACGCGGGTTGCCGCGATTTTGGTCTTCGCCGCGTGCCTCGGCGCGGGACCGGCGGCGGCCGATAGGGCTTGCAACGTGCCGCTGGCCGACTGGCAGCCACGCGACGCGCTCCAGAAGAAGCTGGAGGGCGAGGGGTGGACCGTGCTCTCGATCCGCTCCGACGACGGCTGCTACAAGGTCAGGGCGACCAACGTGCGCGGCGACAGCCTGAAGGCGAAGTACGACCCCGCCAGCCTGGAACAGATCCGGCGGAAGCACGGCGATGAAGACGACGACTGATGCGACGGCGACGATGTGCGAGGGTCCGGATTGCGCCGGCAATCCTGATGCAAATGCTATCGGGGTGACGTGTCCCATCAGCTCGCGCGGCGAGAAATCCGGCACCAGCATGATCCGGCGTTTCCTTTCCTATGCAACGCAGTCCGGCATTCCGCGCCGCTCCTTCCTGGTGGCGGTGGTCGTCGGCACCATCCTCAATCTCATCAACCAGGGCGATGCCGCCGTGGGCGGCGGCTCGGTCAACTGGACCAAGATAGGCTTGACGTTCCTGGTCCCCTATTGCGTCGCCACCTACGGCGCCGTCTCGTATCGGCTGCGCCAAGAGCGCGAGACCAGGCCGTCGCCGTCAGTTTCTTCCGAACAGCCTTGAGCCGCCGCTCCAAGCCTCCGCATGCATGAAGATGCAGTGTGCCGGCGGGGCCGACGGACTGTGCGCACAATCCTGCGACACCTCATCGCCGAAAAGCCGCTTGATGGCCGATTCTAAACGGGCTGCGTCAGTCTTCCGTCAGCTTCGTTTGCCAGATTGCAGCCGCGATTGGCCGAGTGGCACGACCTCCGTCGAAGGTTCCAATACGTCAAGCCTCATCCATCGGATGGGCTTTCTCGATAACCGTCAAAAAGGACCCTTATCAATGCCGACCACTCCGCATATCGAAAAACATTTTAGCGGCTCGGAGATCGTCCGCGACGTCGTCATCGGCATGTCGGACGGCCTGACGGTTCCTTTTGCCCTGGCCGCTGGTTTGTCTGCCGCCGTCAGTGACACCGGAGTGATCGTGACTGCGGGCCTTGCCGAGATCGCCGCCGGCGCCATCGCGATGGGGCTTGGCGGTTATCTCGCCGCGCATACGGACATTGAGCATTTCAAGTCGGAGGAAGCGCGTGAAACTTGGGAAATCGAGCATAAGCGCGATTTCGAGGTAAACGAGGTGAGGCAGATATTTGAAACCTACGGCCTTGAGGGCGCCGCTCTGACGAACGTGGTTGACGCGATCAGCGCCAATCCCCGGCGCTGGACGGATTTCATGATGCGCTTCGAGCTCGGCCTTGAACAGCCGGATCCGAAACGCGCTCCGCTGAGCGCTGCGACCATCGCGATCGCTTATCTCGTTGGCGGGTTCATCCCGCTTGCGCCTTATATCGCCGTATCGAACATCCCTGATGCCTTGAAGATGTCCGTGCTCACTACGGGGATCGCGCTGGCGATTTTCGGTGCAATCAAAGGCCGCTTCACGGGGGTAAACCCCTTCAGGTCCGCCGTGCAGACTTTGTTGGTTGGCGGTCTCGCGGCAGGTGCAGCCTATTGGCTGGCGCATCTTCTCGGCTGATAGGGAAGAAATGTTGGCGGGAAAACGCGCCGCGCTTGTCAACTCGGAGCTGGGTCTCGCCTGTCGTGCGCCTGTTGATTTCCGTGCTGGCCACCCACCTGCGTCCTCGAATGGATTGGGTCTGGGCCGGACACTTCACGAGGTCCCCCACTCCCGAGTGGGGCTTCGTCATGCCCATGGTCGCCACCGCGCTCTGAAAAGACGCGCCTTTCGGATGTCGCGTTTTGATTTCTGGTATGGGTGTGAGCCGACGTCGGCAGCGCAGTTGAATTCAGGCCAAATCGCTGTAGCCGTCCACGGTGGGGGACGGGGTGCCGAAGGATTCCGATTCATGAAAGGCGTATCGGGAGGACAAAGGACTGACTCGGCGACGCGGGTGATTGCCGCGTCGCCGCAGTCCCTCTACCGAGCATTCCTAGACCCGGAGGCATGGGTGAAGTGGCTCCCGCCCGAGGGAATGACGGGACACATCTACAAATTCGAACCGCGCCAGGGCGGAGCCTACGGGATGGCGCTGACCTATGCCAAAGGAGATCGATCTACCCACGGTAAGACCTCGGAAGACACTGATGTCGTCGAAGGGTGTTTCCTGGAGTTGGCTCCGGACGAGCAGATCGTCCATCTTGTCAGGCTCCAATCAAACGATCCGGCCTTCGCGGGCGAGATGAAGATGAAGTGGAGCCTTTCGCCCGTTCCCGGAGGAGCCAGGGTGACTATCACCTGCGAAAATGTTCCGGAAGGGGTACAGCAGGAAGACCACAACGCCGGGCTGCAATCTACGCTCAAGAATCTCTCGATCTTGGTCGAATGAACATTCTCGGCTGTGGCCAAATGTGGGCAATGTCTGGAATGTTAGGCCCGCTCTCGGGTCGCAAATTCGGGAAACGGGACATTCCCTTGGCAGAAACACTTGACGACACCGTCCGAGGGACCGGCATCGTCATCCGATGTTGCGTCAGCGGATGACAGGTCGGGCCCACGGCGCCAAGCTGTTAGCCCCGTTCAAGTCCCCACATCGATCGAGGGTCACCGGGCTCCCGGCCTCGACATAGGCCCAGAATGGTCCGGCAGACGAAGGGGAGTGGTTTACATACGGTACCCCCCTATATTATAAATCCGTGATGGCCCATACGATCAAGCACAAGACCAAGCTTCTCGCCCGCATTCGCCGGATCAAGGGGCAGGCCGAAGCCGTGGAGCGCGCGCTGGAGGCCGAGCTCGGCTGCACCGACGTGCTCATGCTGGTCGCCTCCATGCGCGGCGCCATCAACGGACTGACGGCGGAGCTGATGGAGGATCACATCCGCCATCACGTGGTGAACCCGGACGCCGAGCCGGACCCCGAGCGTGCCAAAGGCGCCGCCGACCTGATCGAGGTTGTCCGCACCTATCTCAAGTGACCCGAGAGCAACATGACCGCGTTTACAGACCTGCTCCAGCAGGGGGCCGCGCACGCCTGGCTGTTCATCCCCTCGGCCGTGCTGCTCGGTGCGCTGCACGGGCTCGAGCCGGGTCATTCCAAGACGATGATGGCCGCCTTCATCATCGCCATCCGCGGCACGCTCACCCAGGCCGTCCTGCTGGGCCTCGCCGCAACGGCGTCGCACACGGCGGTGGTCTGGCTCATTGCTCTCGGCGGCCTGTATTTCGGGCAGCAATGGGGTGCTGAGGCGAGCGAAACTTATTTTCAGCTGGCTTCGGCCGTGGCCATCATCGCCATCGCCACCTGGATGGCCTGGCGGACGTGGCACGAGCAAAGCGACGCGCATCACCACCACCATGAGGACGAGACCCGTCTCGTCCCGACCGCGGAGGGGGAACTGGCGCTCGGCATCTTCGAGGACGGCGTGCCGCCGCGCTGGCGCATCTCCAGCCTTGCCGGGCGTGCGCTTCCCGACGCAGGACGCGTCGTTCTCGAAACGCTGAGGCCCGGGGGCGGCCGTCAGGTCTTCCCGTTCGTGAACCGGGGCGCATTCCTCGAAAGCGCGCAAGACATTCCCGAGCCCCATGCCTTTTCAGCGGAGCTGCGACTGCGCCTCGCCGATGGAGGGGAGGAGGTCCATGCCCTTGCCTTCGAGGAGCATGACCACGCCCACATGACTCTCGGCGACGAGGACGACGCCCACGCACGCGCCCACGCCGCCGATATCCGCAGTCGCTTTGCCGGCCGCCCGGTGACGACCTGGCAGATCGTGGTCTTCGGACTGACGGGCGGGCTGATCCCGTGCCCGGCGGCGATCACCGTTCTGTTGATCTGCATGCAGCTGAAGGCGTTCAGCCTCGGCTTCGTGCTGGTGCTGTGCTTCAGCATCGGCCTGGCGCTCACGCTGGTGTCCGCCGGCGTGCTCGCCGCGCTCAGCGTCCGGCACGTCTCGCAACGCTGGTCGGGCTTCAGCGCGCTCGCCCGGCGCGCGCCCTATGCCTCCGCCGCGCTGATCCTGATGGTCGGTCTTTATACCGGCTGGCTCGGCTGGCATGGTCTTTCGCGGGACCACGCCCCATCGGCGGCCATCGGCGAGCAGGCTCCGAGCCGCCGGGCTTGACCGGGCATCGGCGTATCGCGAAGCACGCGGGCTGGGATAAAAGGGCCTGTCCGTGGAGCCGCGGTTCCGCCCCGCGGAGTGCCTCTCAGGAGTCCGTCACCCCGTGTCCCCCGAAGGCCATATCCTGATCGTCGACGACGATGCCGAGATCCGGCGCCTCGCCGGCAAGTTCCTGCGCGAGCACGGGCACAAGGTCACCGCGGCCCAGGATGCCCGCGAGATGCGGGAGGCGATGAAGGCCGGGCCGGTGGATCTCGTCATCCTCGACATCATGCTGCCGGGCGTGAGCGGGCTGGACCTGTGCCGGGACATCCGCCGCACCTCGGACGTGCCCATCATCATGCTCACCGCGCGCGGCAGCGACGTGGACCGGATCGTGGGCCTGGAACTCGGCGCGGACGACTATCTGGCGAAGCCGTTCAATCCGCGCGAGCTGCTCGCCCGCATCCACGCGGTGCTGCGACGCATGCGGCCTCCGGGCGGCGCCACGGCTTCCGGGGGCACCCTGCTCGCCTTTTCCGGCTGGATGCTCGACACCCGCCGGCGCGAGCTGACCAATCCCGAAACCGTGGTGGTGGACCTCTCCACCGGGGAATATGACCTGCTCCTGACCTTCCTCGAACATCCACAAAGGGTGCTGACGCGCGACCAGCTGATGGACGCCGCCAAGAACCGCACCGCCACGGGCTTCGACCGCGCCATCGACATCCAGGTCAGCCGGCTGCGCAAGAAGCTGGAGTCCCACGGCGGACCGGAGATGGTGAAGACCGTGCGCGGCGCCGGCTATTTCTTCGCACCGGAGGTGGAGCGCTCGTGATCCGCGCCCTGATCCGAGCCTCGGACAGCCTCGCCGTGCGCACCGCCGTGGTGGCCGTGCTGGGCATCGTCGTGGTTCACGTGCTGAGCCTGTGGACCTACGAGCACGCCATGGAGCGTGAGCGCCACGCGGCCCACGCCATCCGCCTCGCCGACCAGATCGTCGCGCTGCGCCGTTCGCTCATGGCGGCGGCGGCGGAGAAGCGGGAGGACGTGGCCCATGACTTGTCCGGCGGCGCCATCGACGCCCACTGGAGCCGGGAGGCCATGGCCGCTCCCGGCGCCCGTGCCGCGGAGCGATGGCAGCGCCTCGCAGACGACGTGCGCACGCTGGCGCCCGACCTGCGGCCGCAGGATGTGCTGGTGGGCGCGGGCACCGACCCGCACCTCAGCCTTGTCGCCGTTCGCCTGCCGGACGGCAGCTGGCTGAACGCCCGCCTGTTCGCCTCCGTCCCGCAGGCGGCCGGGGCGCACGGATCGGTGCTGTCCACGACCCTCATGGCGTCGGGCGTGCTGCTGTTGTCCCTCGCCATCGCCGCCTGGCTGACGCGGCCGCTCCGGGCCATGGCGCGGACGGTGGCGACCTTGCCTCCGGCGGCCCCTCTCGTGCGGCTTCCGGAGAGTGGCCCCAAGGAGGTGCGGGAGCTGGCCCACGCCTTCAACGGCATGCAGGCCCGCATCGCCGATCTGATGGAGCGGCGCACCCGGGCCCTCGCCGCCGTCTCCCACGATCTGCGCACGCCCATGACGCGCCTGCGCTTCCGCATGGAGGACGTGGGCGACCCCATCCTGCGCGAGGCCATGACGGCGGATGTGGCGGAGATGGAGCAGATGGTGGACGCCACCCTGTCCTACCTGCGCGGCGAGGCCAGCGAAGAGGCCGTGCGCCCGCTCGACCTCGTGGCGCTGGTGGAGACGCTGGTGGACAATGCCCGCGACCGGGGCCTCGCCGCCGATCTTTCCGCCCCGCCGCGCCTCGTGGTGGCGGGACGCCTGGTCAGCCTGAAGCGGATGGTGTCAAACCTGCTGGAGAACGCGCTTCTTTATGGTGGCGCCGCGCATGTCGTGCTCGCGGAGGAGGGGGGCGAGGCCGTGCTGACGGTGCGGGACGAGGGCCCCGGCATTCCGGAGGCGCAGCTGACCGCCGTGCTCGAACCCTTCGTCCGGCTCGAATCCTCCCGCAGCCGCTCCACCGGCGGGGTGGGGCTTGGCCTTCCCATCGCCCGCGCGGTGGCTGAGGCCCATGGCGGCGCCTTGAGCCTCGTCAACGGCGTCGGTGGAGGGCTCGTCGCCACGGTGCGCCTGCCTAAGCTCCAGGCTGAAACAAACTGATACAGAAGCGATACGCGGCGTGACACCCCGTGCGCTATCTGGCTCCCGTACCGGATTTACCAACGGACGGGTTGAAGCATGGCATGCCATTTGGTGCGGAGGGGGAGCCTTGGTCCGTGCGGCCTTCTCGTCGGCCTCGGGCTCGCCGGCCTCGTGCTGGCGACGGGCGCGTGGGCGCACGAGGGCCATGACCACGGTGCGCCCGCCACGCCCCAGGTAACGACCCTCGCCCCCCGCGCCGAGGCGGCTTCCGCCGATTTCGAGCTGGTGGCGGTGCTGCGCGACGGCACGCTCACCCTCCACCTCGACCGCTTCGCAGACAATGCGCCGGTGGACGGCGCGACCATCGAAATGGACACGCCCGAAGGCTCGCAGGCCGCGAAACCCGTGGCGCCCGGCACCTATGTGGTGCCGGCGCCGTTCGCCGCGAGGCCGGGCGCGCACGACCTCGCCTTCACCATCACGGCAGGCGATACGGTAGACGTGCTCGCCGGTACTTTGACCGTTCCCGCCGCAGCAGCATCATCCGACACGCAGACGCCAGCGCCGGCGGCGCTGGCGCAGTTCGGCGGCCTGCCGGTGGGCGCTCTGGCGGGTCTTCTCATCGGCTTTCTGGCCGGGGCGCTCGTCATGTCCCGGCGGCGGGCGGCCGCCCTCCTCGTCCTCGGAACACTCGGCGTCGCGCTCGCCGGAGCACCGCAGGGCGCACGAGCCGCGGACACGCCGAAGCCTCCCGTCCGCGATGCCGCCCAGCGCCTGCCCGACGGCTCGGTGATCCTGCCGAAGCCGAGCCAGCGCATCCTCGGCGTGCGCACCATCGTCACCGCGTCAGCCAGCCACGTCGGCGTCGTGGAATTGCCCGGACGCGTGGTGCCGGATGCCAATGCCAGCGGGCTTGTGCAGACGGCGGTGGGCGGGCGGCTGGCGCCGCCACAGGGCGGCTTCAAGCCGCTCGGCACGAAGGTCGCGGCCGGCGAGATCCTGGCTTTCGTGCACCCGCCCATCGGCGCCTCGGACCTGAAGGACCTGGAACAGCAGGGCTACGAGCTCGACCAGCAGATCGCCATCGTGAAGCGCCGCTACGAGCGCCTCTCCGCTATCCAGAACGCCGTCACCCGCCGCGAGGTGGAGGAGACGGAGATCGAACTGAAGGGTCTCCAGACCCGCCGCGCCAATCTGGAGCGGGTGCAGCGCGAACCCGAGGCGCTGCGGGCGCCCGTTGCCGGCGTCATCGCCACCTCCGATGCGATGGCCGGGCAGATGGCGGACCCGAACACGGTGGTGTTCCGCATCATCGATCCCGACCGGCTGTGGGTGGAGGCGCTGGGTTTCTCGCCGGATGTCGGCCGGTCGGGGGCTTCCGGGCGGCTGCCCGACGGCCGTTCCGTCACGCTCACCTTCCTCGGCGCCGGAATGTCCGACCGCAGTCAGGCCCTTCCGCTCCAGTTTTCCGTAACCGCGGGTGCCGAGCAGCTACGCGCCGGCCAGTTTCTCACGGTGCTCGCGGAGGCCGGCGCCCCGCGCACGGGCATTGCCATCCCACGCACGGCGGTGGTGCGCGGGGCGAACGGCCAGACCATCGTCTATGAACATGTCACCGCCGAGCGCTTCATGGCGCGCGAAGTGAAGACGGAGCCGCTCGATGCCGGCCGCGTGCTGGTGGTGGCCGGCTTGCCGCCCGGTCGCCGCGTGGTCACCGAGGGCGCCGAGCTCATCGAGCAGATCCGCTGAGGCCGGCCGATGTTCACCTTCCTCGTCACCCAGTCCCTGCGCAACCGCCTGCTGGTGCTGGCGCTCGCCCTCGTGCTGGTGCTCTACGGCGCCTACGCGGTCACCCGCCTGCCGGTGGACGTGCTGCCGGACCTCAACCGGCCCACCGTCACCATCATGACCGAGGCGGAGGGCCTCGCCCCTGCCGAGGTGGAGCAACTCGTCACCTTCCCGCTGGAGACGGCGATGAACGGCCTGCCCGGTCTCATCCGCCTGCGCTCGGTGTCGGGCGTCGGCCTCTCCGTGATCTACGTGGAGTTCGACTTCGGCACCGACATCTTCCGTGATCGCCAGCAGATCGCCGAGCGCCTCGCCCTCGTGCGGGACCGGCTGCCGGCGAACGTCTCCCCGCAGATGGGCCCCATCAGCTCCATCATGGGGCAGATCCTGATGTTCGGCGTGACGAGCGACACGGCCTCCCCCATGGCGGTGCGGGAGGCGGCGGACTTCGTCATCCGCCCGCGGCTGCTCGCCATCCCCGGCATCGCGCAGGTCATCCCCATGGGCGGGGAGGTGCGGCAGTTCCGCGTCTCCCCAGACCTTGCCGCCATGCGCGCCTACGGCATCACGCTCGATGCGCTGGAAAAGGCGCTCGCCCAGTTCGGCACCAATTCCGGTGGCGGCTTCACCGACCATGGCGGGCGCGAGTTCCTCATCCGCAACATCGGCCGCACCCTCAGCCTCGACGACCTGAAGGGGCTCGTGCTGCCGCGCGCCACCGGGGGCACCATCTTCCTGCACCAGATTGCTCAGGTGGACTACGCGGCCCGCCTCAAGCGGGGCGACGCCGGCTACATGGGTCGGCCCGCCGTGATCGTCTCGGTGGAGAAGCAGCCGGAGGTGGACACCCTCGCCCTCACCCGCGCGGTGGAAGAGGCGGTGGCAGACCTCAACCGCACGCTGCCCGACGGCATCCACATCTCACCCCCGGTTTTCCGGCAGGCGGACTTCATCGCCGCCTCCATCGGCAACGTGGAGAAGGTGCTGATGGAGGCCATGGCGGTAGTGGCCGTGGTGCTGTTCCTCTTCCTGCTGAACTGGCGCACCACGCTCATCTCGCTTACCGCCATCCCGGTGTCGATCCTCACCACGGCCATCGTGTTCCACGCCTTCGGCCTCTCCATCAACACCATGACTCTGGGCGGCATCGCCATCGCCATCGGCGAGCTGGTGGACGATGCGGTGGTGGACGTCGAGAACATCTTCCGCCGCCTGCGCGAGAACGCCGCCGCGGCAGTGCCGAGGCCGGTGTTCGACGTGGTGGTGGCGGCGAGCCGGGAGGTGCGCTCCGGCATCGTCTACGCCACCCTCATCATCGTGCTGGTGTTCGTGCCTTTGTTCGCGCTGCCGGGCATTGAGGGGCGGCTGTTCGCGCCGCTGGGGCAGGCCTATATCGTTTCCATCCTGGCGAGCCTTGCTACCTCCATCACGCTGACGCCGGTGCTGGCTTATTACCTGCTGCCGGCCCTCAGCCGGCATGTGGAGCGCGACGGCGCCCTGGTGCGCGGCCTCAAGGGCGGATACGCGGCGCTGCTCGCCTCCGCCTTCCGCCATCAACGTCTGGTATTGGCAGCGGTCGCCGTGCTCTTTCTTGCCGCCCTTGCCTCCGCCGCCAGCCTGCCACGCGCCTTCCTGCCGCCCTTCAACGAGGGCTCGCTCACCATCTCCATGTCGTTCAGGCCGGGGCTCTCCCTCGCCGAGAGTCACCGCATGGGCCTTGTGGCCGAACAGCTCATCCTGGAGGTGCCGGAGGTGAAGGCCGTGGGCCGCCGCACCGGCCGGGCCGAGCTCGACGAGCATGCCGAGGGCGTCCACGCCTCCGAGATCGAGGTGGACCTTGCCCCCTCCCCCCGCAGCCGGGCCGAGATCACCGCCGACATCCGCGACCGCCTGTCCGTCCTGCCGGCCGCGTTCAATGTGGGCCAGCCCATCTCCCATCGGCTCGATCACATGCTCTCGGGCGTACGCGCCGAGATCGCCCTGAAGCTGTTCGGCGATGACCTCGACACCCTGCGCACCACGGCGGAGGACCTGCGCCGCCGCCTCGCCGACATTCCCGGCCTCGTCGACCTGCAGGTGGAGCGGCAGGTGCGCGTGCCGGAGGTCACCGTGCGCGTGGACTATGGCCGCGCCTCCCTCAACGGCCTCCAGCCCGCGCAGGTAACGGACGCCCTGGAGCGGCTCTCCAACGGCCGCGTGGTCTCCCGCCTCGTGGACGGCACGCGGCGCTTCGACGTGCTGGTCCGCCTGTCGGATGCGGCCCGCAACACGGAGGGGCTTTCGGCCCTGCTGATCGAGACGCCCTCCGGCTGGGTGCCGCTCTCGCAGGTCGCCGAGGTGAAGGAGACGGACGGGCCGAACCAGATCCTGCGCGAAGGCGGGCGCCGGCGCATCGTCGTTCTCGCCAACACCTCCGGCGGGCGCGACGTGGCAGCGGTGGTGGCCGACATGCGCCGGGCGATCACGGCGGTGGCGCTGCCGGCGGGGGTCTCGGCAAGCCTCGAGGGCACCTTCGCGGCGCAGGAGGAGTCCATGCGCACCATCGGCGCGCTCTCCGCGGTGTCGCTGCTGCTCGTCTTCGCCATCCTCTACAGCCGCTACCGCTCGGCTTTGTTCGCGCTCGTCATCATGGGCAGCGTGCCGCTGGCGCTCATCGGCGCGGTGGTGGCGCTCCGGATCGCCGGGCAGCCCCTGTCGGTGGCCAGCATGATCGGCTTCGTGACGCTCACCGGCATCGCCGCGCGCAACGGCATCCTCAAGATCAGCCACATCATCAACCTCGCCATCTCGGAGGGCATGCCGTTCGGCCCCGCGCTGGTGACGCGCGGCAGCCTGGAGCGGCTGACGCCGGTGCTGATGACCGCCGCGTCCGCCGGCATCGCTTTGCTGCCGCTCATGAGCGGGGCCGAGGTGCCGGGCAAGGAGATCCTCCACCCCGTCGCCATCACCATTTTCGGCGGCCTCGTCAGCGCCACGCTGCTCGATGCCGTCCTCACCCCCGTCCTCGTCCTCGCCTACGGCCGCCGCCCTCTGGAGCGGCTGGTGACGGCGGCGCGGGAGACGCCCCCCTCCATTGCCGCTGCTCGCGCGGACGCCTTCTGATCGGAGCCTGTCATGATCTCTCGCCACTTTCTGATGGCTGTCCTCAGTCTCCCGCTGGTCGCCTTGCCTGCCTTCGCCCACGAGCCCGGCGTGGGGGCGAACGGCGGAGTGCGGGTGGATGCCGGCCATTACCACGCGGAGCTGGTGGCCGACGGCACGCCCGCCATCTCGCTCTATCTGAGCGATGGCGCCGACAAGCCGGTGGCGGCCGAGGGCTTCAAGGCCAGTGCCATAATGATAGTAGATGGCAAGGCCCAGCGCTTTCCCCTCTCGCCCGCCGGCGGCAACCGGCTCGCCGGGACGGCGGCGGTTGCCATCCCCAGGGGCGTGAAGGGCGTGGTCCAGATCTCCGCGCCCGACGGCGCCTCCGCGCAGGCCAAATATTGAACACCACCCGAAACCCCTTCGCTTCGCCTCGTCTGTCCGGCGACGAGCCAAAGAGGCCGATCATGACCCGACCCATGTTTGAACCTGCTCCCTCCCGCCGCACCGTTCTGGCCGGTGGCGCGGCACTCGGCGCGCTCGCCTTCTCCGGCGGCTGGCAGCAGGCCCTTGCCGCCCCGCTGCTCACGGTAGAAAGCCTCAGCCTCGACGTGAACGGCAAGGCGGCGAAGGTCTTCGCCGTGAAGGGCCCTTCCGGCGAAGGCGTGTTCGCGAAAGAAGGCGACCGGCTCACCGGCGCGGTGCTCAACGCCTCGCAGAGCCCGGCGGTGCTGCACTGGCACGGCCAGATCTTTATCCCGCCGGACCAGGATCGCGCCCGCCCGAACGGGGGTGAGCTGGCCGTCGGCGGAATGGACCAGGTGGATTTTCGCCTCACCCCCGGCACCCACTGGATGCACTCCCACACCTTGAGCGAGCAGCAATTGCTCGCGGCACCTCTCGTCACCCGCGAGGCGGATGCCGGGGACGTGCAGGACGTGGTGGTGATGTTGCACGACTTCTCCTTCCGCAGCCCGGAGGAGATCCTCGCCGGGCTCGGCGGCGCGGGTGCTCAAGGTGGCCACGCCATGGGCCAGCAGATGCAGGGTATGGAAACGCAGGGCGCGCCGATGCAGGGAATGGCGATGCCGGGCATGAACCATGCGGGCCACGCCATGAACGGCATGGCTCCGGTGGGCGGAGCCATGCCGGGCAGCGCGATGGGCAGCGCCGGCTACAGCATGGGCGCGGCCGGAACCGGCGCTCCGGGCGGCGGCATGCCCATGGCGCACGCCAATGACGTCGCCTACGACGCCTTCCTCGCCAACCGCCGCACGCTGGCCGACCCGGAAGTGGTGCAAGTGGAGAAAGGCGGCCGGGTGCGGCTGCGCATCATCAATGGCGGCACGGCCACGGCCTTCTTCATCACCGTGCCCGGCCTGAAGCCCCGCTGCATCGCCGTCGACGGCACGCCTTGCGCCCCGGTGGAGGCGGAGGCCTTTCCCCTCGCCCAGGGCCAGCGCATCGACCTTTTGGTGGAGGTTCCGGCGAGCGGGGGCGCCTTCCCGGTGCTGGCGCAGGTGGAGGCCTCGACCCGCCGCACCGGCCTCGTGCTGGCGACGCCTGGCGCCTCTGTTGTCCGTATCGCCGAGGCGGCGGAAGCGCCAGCGGGCCTCCTCGACCTGACCTTCGAGGGGCGCCTCGCGGCGACGAAGCCGCTCGCTGTGCGCAAGGCCGACAGGGTCTTTCCGGTCATGCTGGGCGAGGAGCCGGGCTATCGCTGGACTATCAACGGCCGCGTCTCCGGCGAGGCCGAACCCTTCACCGTGACGCAAGGCGAGCGGGTGGAGATGACCTTCATGAACCCCACCAGCATGGGGCATCCCATGCACCTGCACGGCCACCATTTCCAGGTGGTGGGCCTCGGTGGACGCCGCTTCTCCGGCGCGCTGCGCGACACGGTGATGGTGCCGCCGCACGCGCCGGTGACCATCGCCTTCGACGCCGGGCCGAAAGGGGACTGGTTCCTGCACTGCCACCACCTCTATCATATGGCCGGGGGAATGATGGCCGTGGTGAAGGTGGCGTGATGCACGACGCGGACGGGGCCCTGCCGGAAAGCCGCCCGGAGGCTGCAGGTCCGCGCCCCCCCATCCCGAGGACCGTCTGGGCCCTCGGCTTGGTCAGCATGTTCATGGACATCTCGTCCGAGATGATTCACGCGCTGCTGCCGCTCTTTCTCACCGGCACGCTCGGTGCGAGCGTCGCCATGGTGGGCCTGATCGAGGGCGTCGGGGAATCCACGGCGCAGATCGCGAAGGTCTTCTCGGGCTATTTGTCGGACCGCTTCGGTCGGCGCAAGCCGCTGATCCTGCTCGGTTACGGGCTCGGCGCCGCATCCAAGCCGTTCTTTGCCCTGGCCGGCGCTCCGGCGATGGTGTTCGCCGCGCGCTTCGCCGACCGCATCGGCAAGGGCATCCGGGGTGCGCCCCGCGATGCGCTCGTGGCCGACGTCACCCCGCTTGGGATCCGCGGACGCGCCTACGGCTTGCGCCAGGCCCTCGACACGGTGGGCGCCTTCGTCGGGCCGCTGCTTGCCGTCGCGCTGATGGCGCTGTTCGCCGACGACATGCGGGCGGTCTTCTGGGTCGCTCTCGTTCCCGGCTCTCTTGCCGTGCTCTGCGTCGTCCTCGGCGTCGAGGATCGGTCCGTGGGCACGGTTGGAACAGGCCGACCTCCACCGGTGCGGATCGCGGATCTCAGGCGCCTCGAACGTCCCTTCCTTGTCGTTGTGGCCATCGGTGTCGTCTTCACGCTCGCGCGCTTCAGCGAGGCCTTCCTCGTCCTGAAGGCCCACGACGAGGGACTGCCGCTGGCGTTCGCTCCGTTCGTGCTCGTCGCGATGAATGTCGTCTATTCCCTCGGCGCCTATCCTGCCGGCGCCTGGTCGGATCAGGCTCCGCCGGAGCGGCTTTTGCTCAGCGGCCTTGCCGTGCTGGTGGCGGCCGACCTCACCCTCGCCTTCGTCCCGGGCCTGTGGGGAGCATTCCTCGGCATCGGCCTGTGGGGCGTGCACATGGCGCTCACCCAGGGCCTCCTCGCCAAGCTCGTGGCCCAGAACGCCCCGGCGACGCTGCGCGGATCAGCCTTCGGCCTGTTCAATCTCGCCACCGGCCTCGCGACGCTGGCAGCGAGCCTCGCCGCCGGTCTCCTGTGGGACGTCAGCGGCGCCCGGACGACGTTCATCGCCGGAGCCGTCTTCGCCCTCCTCGCATCCGCGCTCGTGATCACCTTCGATCTCAGCCGGAAGTCCTGAAGCGGTCCCGCCGATCATCGTCGCGAAACGCATGCCCACGGCGTCCGACCGGAGGGACGCGGTCTCATCGACCGAGATACTTGATGAGCGCCGCGATCCCGAGGACGACCAGCACCAGGATCAGGAGGCCGAACAGCCACATCCCCCACATGCCGGAGCCCATCATGCCGTCGAGATTCATCATGGTTCCCTCCCTGGAGCCGGAGCCGTCTCTGCAATCCACGAATGAGGACGCGTCAGCCCAGCGGCGTGCGCCGCAGGCGCAGGGCATTAACGATGACGCTGACGGAGGACAGCGCCATGGCCGCAGCCGCGATGATGGGTGAGAGCAGGAGCCCGAGCCACGGGTAGAGCACGCCGGCGGCGATGGGCACGCCCGCCGCATTGTAGATGAAGGCGAAGAACAGGTTCTGGCGGATGTTGCTCATGGTGGCGTGGCTCAGCTGCCGGGCGCGGGCGATGCCCTGGAGATCACCCTTCAGCAGTGTCACGCCGGCGCTCTCGATGGCGACGTCCGTGCCGGTCCCCATGGCGACGCCCACGTCCGCGGCAGCGAGGGCGGGCGCATCGTTCACGCCGTCGCCGGCCATGGCGACGATGCGACCTTCCTGGCGCAGCCGCGTCACCACCTGCGCCTTGTTCTCCGGCAGCACCTCCGCTTCCACCTCGTCGATGCCCAGGCGCCGGGCCACCGCCTCGGCCGTCGTCCGATTGTCGCCGGTGAGCATGACGACGCGGACCCCCGCTGCCCTGAGCGCCGCCAAGGCGGCGGGCGTCGTCGCCTTGACCGGGTCGGCGATGGCGATGAGGCCGCCGACGCGCCCGTCGACGGCGACGAAGATGACGGTGGCGCCCTCCCCGCGCAGCGCCTCGGCCTCGGCTGAAAGCGCCGAAAGGTCCACGCCCGCCTCGCCCATGATGCGATGGCTGCCGATGACGAGTTTGCGGCCGTCCACGCTCCCGGTCACGCCCTTGCCCACGGGACTGTCGAAATCCTGGGCCTCGCCGAGAGGCAGGCCGCGCTCCTCCGCCGCGGCCACGATGGCCGCCGCGAGCGGGTGCTCGCTCGCCCGCTCGAGCGTCGCCGCGAGCCGCAGGAGCGTGTCCTCCTCCAGGGCGCCGGCCGTCTTCAGCGCGACCACCTTCGGCTTGCCTTCGGTGAGGGTGCCGGTCTTGTCGACCACCAGCGTGTCCACCTTCTCGAACCGCTCCAGCGCCTCGGCGTTCTTGATCAGCACGCCCATGGAGGCGCCCCGGCCCACCCCCACCATGATGGACATGGGCGTCGCCAGCCCGAGCGCGCACGGACAGGCGATGATGAGCACCGCCACCGCGGCAATGAGGCCGTGCGCGAGGCGCGGCTCCGGTCCGACGATGCCCCACGCCGCGAAGGCGAGGAGCGCGATGGCGATCACCACCGGCACGAACCAGCCGGAGACCTCGTCGGCGAGGCGCTGGATCGGCGCCCGCGAGCGTTGCGCCTCCGCCACCATGTGGACGATCTGCGCCAGCATGGTGTCCCGTCCCACCTTGCCGGCGCGCATGACGAAGCCGCCGCTCTGGTTGAGCGTGCCGCCGATGACCCTCGCGCCGACGTCCTTGGTGACCGGCATGGACTCGCCGGTGATCATGGACTCGTCGATCGAGGAGCGCCCCTCGACCAATTCGCCGTCCACCGGCACCTTCTCGCCGGGGCGGACCCTCAGGCGGTCCCCCACCACGACCTGTTCCAGCGCCACGTCCTCGTCCGTGCCGTCGTCGCGTATGCGTCGCGCGGTCTTGGGGGCGAGGTCGAGCAGGGCGCGGATGGCCCCGCCGGTCTGCTCCCGGGCGCGTAGCTCCAGCACCTGTCCCAGCAGCACCAGCACCGTGATGACGGCGGCCGCCTCGAAATAGATGGCCACCGAGCCGTCGGCCGCACGGAAGGTCGAGGGGAAGATCTGCGGCGCGGCGGTCGCGATGACGCTGTAGAGCCACGCGACGCCCGTGCCCATGGCGATCAGGGTGAACATGTTGAGATGCCGCGTCACCAGCGACTGCCACGCCCGGACGAAGAACGGCCAGCCGGCCCACAGCACCACCGGCGTCGCCAGCGTGAGCTGGATCCAGTTGGCAGCCTGTGCGCCGAGCAGCATGTGCAGGTTGGTGAGGTGCCCGCCCATCTCCAGCGCGAGCACCGGCAGCGCCAGCGCAAGGCCGACCCAGAAGCGCCGGGTCATGTCCACGAGCTCGGCGCTCGGGCCGCTCTCGGCTGTCGCCACCTCGGGCTCCAGCGTCATGCCGCAGATGGGGCAGTTGCCCGGCCCCACCTGGCGGATCTGCGGGTGCATGGGGCAGGTGTAGATCACGCCTGTCGGCTGGCCCTTCGCTGCGGTCGGCGTCTCCGCCGTACCGGCCGCATAGGCTGAAGGGTTCGCGTCGAACGTGTCGTGGCACTTCGCCGAGCAGAAGAAATAGCTCTTGCCCCGGTGCTCCGACCGGAAGCCGGCGGTGGCCGGGTTCACCGTCATCCCGCAGACGGGGTCCTTGACCGTCTCCGCGGGTGCGGTCCCGGCTCCTTCGGGCGGGTGAGCTGCATGGTCATGGTGATGGTGGCCGGCGTGCGTGTCGTGCTCAATCATGAAGGCCATCTCCGGAGCGAGGCGCTGTCGCGGATGAAATTCCGATACGGGGGAAAAAGGCGGGGACGCGGCTGGCATAATCATCCCACGCCGGCCCGAACTCGGCGCGGGCGGCGGCTTCTTCCTGCCGTGCGAGCCGCGCATAGACCCAGACGAGAATGGGGAACATGGCGAGCGTGACCAATGTCGGCCACTGCAGCAGGAAGCCGAACATGATGACGACGAAGGCGGCGTACTGGGGATGCCGCACGCGGGAATAGGGACCTTCGGTCGCGAGGCGATGATCGCGCTGGGCCGCATAAAGCACGTTCCAGCTCGCCACGAGCAGCCAGAAGCCGCCGAAGATCAGAATATTGCTGAGGATGTGGAACGGCCCGAAATGGGGGTTCACGCGCCATCCGAACAAGGTCTCCAGCAGATGGCCGGCGTCATGGGACCAGAAATCGACACCGGGAAACTGCCGGCCAAGCCATCCCGACAGGAGATAGATGGTCAGCGGAAAGCCGTACATCTCGGTGAACAGGGCAAGGATGAAGGCCGAGAACGCCCCGAGCGTGCGCCAGTCCCGCGGTGTCTGCAGCCGGGTGAAGCTTGCCGCAAACAGGATAAAGACCACCGAGTTGATGATCACGAGGCCCCACAGGCCATAAGCGGGGGTCTCGGTCATCGGTTGCCCCCATCGGGGCCCGGCTGCCGTTCGCCTGGCTGGTGTCCCGCATGATGGCCGTGACCGTGATGCATGAACATGTGCATCAGCGGGCAGGCGAGCAGCAGGAGGAAGGGTAGATATCCCAGCACATGGGCGCGGTGCTCCGAGAACAAAAGAAAGGCCGCCGCGAGAAGGAAGCCGATGGCGACGATGCCGCCGGGCGAGCGCCAGAAGCTTCGGTGCGGGGCGCGCGTGCCGGTGTCGTTGCCGGGCCGCGGCATATGGCCGGTGTCGTCATGCCAGGACATTTGGTCCTCCTCCACTTGATCCGGGCGGGCCGGCCGCGATCGCCGACCCGCCTACGCGGCGCGACGCTCACATCGCGCTTACATGGGCCCCATTCCGCCCGGCATCATGAGCTGGTCCGCTGTGCGCTTCTGCGCTTCGTCGAACGACGCGTAGAGCGGCCCGAGCGCGGCCTTGAGGCGGCGCACCGCTTCGAGGCGAGCGGCGAGCATGCGCTCGTGGCCCTCAATCCGCTGGATGAGGGTTGGGGCGGCGGCGCCCTGCGCAGCCATCATCATCTCCTGCATGTCCCCCATCATGGCGCGGTTGGTCTTGAGCGCCTCCGTGAATGCGTTCCACAGGGGCTGCTGGGCGTCGGTGATCTTCAGTTCGGCCTTCAGGAAGGCGATGCGCCCTGCGACGCGGCCTGGATCCATCATCTGGCCCATCCCCATGGCGCCCGCGGCGGCTCCGCCCATCATCCCCATGCCGGCCCCTGCGTTTCCACCGCCCATCATCCCCATCATGCCCGGCCCCATCATGCCTTGGGGGCCGCCGGGCGTCGGCGTGGCCTGAGACGGCTGCGGCGCCGGCGCGGGTGCCTGGGGCGCGGCAGGCTGGGCCTCCGGCGGGTGGTGCGCGTCCTCGGCGAAGCCTGGCGTGGCGAGCAACAGCGCGCCGGCGAGCATCAGATTGCGAAACGTCGTCATGGTCAGTTCCCTCCTGTCACTGCGGCGCGGCTGAGGCCGGCCGCCTGGAAATCCAAACTGGTCCGTGTGTCTTGCGGCTGTGCTTCATCGATCGTGCCCTGGTGTTCCGGCGCGACGGGGCGGGTACTACCCACGCCGCCATAGATGCTGTCGAAGGCGCGCTCCCACAGGGCGTCCCGCAGGCGCCGTCCCTGCTCGATCCCCTCGGCGACACGCAAGACGACCCGCTCCTCCTCGACCTTGAAGGGATTGTCCGGAGCAACCGGATGCCGGTCCGCGTCGACGTGCTCCGCCAGCCATCGGACGCCGCGCATCCAGGGCATAAAGCCTTCGGACAGGAGGAGGCGGCTGGTGCGCATGGGGTGCAGCGTCTCAAGCGCCGCCGCGGACCAGGGCGTCGTCAGCGCCCGGACCCAGGGGCTGACGAACGTGCGGTAGAAGGCTTCGTTGCGTTCCGACAGGTCGCGCACGCGCTCGAAGGCAGGGTCCTGCCGGGGGAAGCGGATGTCCGACACCTCGCGCGCCTCGAAGCGGACCTGATAGCCGCCCTCACGGCAATCGGGATCGCCGGACGGATTGTCGATCTTCATCTCGTAGAGGCCGGGCGGGAGCGTCTCGATCCGCGGCAGGCTCTCGAGGATGGCCCGATGTTCCAGCCGCGCAACCTTGGCGGAAACGAAGATGCCGAGGTGACCCACGTGGCGGTTGATGAGATAGACGATGCGCTGGCCCGCCGCCTTCAGGTCGTCCGTATCCTTGTACACGGCCGGTATCCAGCCAAGCGCCTGATGGGGCGGCGTGATGTTGTCGCCATAGGAGGCGAAGATCACGAGTGGATTGCGGATGCGCCTGAGGTCCGCATGGCACCCTTCGCAGATCTGGACACGACCCTGCTCCAACTTGTTACCGACGAAGAAATTCTCCACGATGGCGAGGATCTCTTCGCGGCTCAGGAAGTAATAGCCGCCCCACCAGCGCTCGAAGGCAAGGAACCGCTCGCGCTCGGTATCCATATGGGCATAGAGGTTCGCATACTTCTCCCACACGGCCTCTGGCTTCAGTCCCTCGAAGTTCTGCACCAGGAAGGCGCCGTCGAAGCGTCCGTCCCCGAGGTCGGAGAGGAGATGCGTCAGCCATGCCCCGCCCTCGAAACCGGCGGCGATGCGCATGGGGTTGATGCCGGTCTCGCCGGCCCAGTAGGACAGAGGGGTTCCGTTCAGCACGGTGGGTCCGGCCAGCCCCGCGCAGTCCGCGGCGAGCAGCGTCACCGCCCAGCCGGCCTGGCAATTCCCATAGAGCACAGGCGCGGCGCCGGAATGCCGATGGGACACCTCCTTTACGAACTGCCGCAGCGCATGGAGCACGTCGGCGAGCGTCTGCCCCGCGGCAGGCTCGGGATAGAAGGTGACGAAATAGACCGGGTGCCCCTGGTGCAGGGCGACGCCGATCTCGGAGTCCTGCCTGAAGCCCCCGATCCCGGGGCCGTGGCCGGCGCGCGGATCGAGGATCACCACGGGTGGCTTGGCCGCGTCCAGGCAGTCTTCCAAACATTCGTCCCCGACGCGGGTCACGCGCAGGAGCGCATAGTTTGTCGGATGCTCGAACCGGCGGGCATCGAGCACGACCTCGTAGTCGAAGTCGAGCAGCGGCGGCTTTCCTGCGCGCTCGTGCGCCAGCATGTTGTCAGCCCGCTGGCGCAGCGTGTCCCAGAACAGGATCCAGCGCTCGGCCGCGTCTCTGCCATAGGACAGGAAATTGCGAGCGAACGTTCCGGGATCGCTGGAGAAGGCGCCCCCCTGGGCATTGCGGGTTTGCTGCCGGGCTCCGGTGCCAGTCAGTCCGGATTGCCCAGGCGCAGCCGTGCCGGCCATAGGCTCGGCAAGCGTGTCGCGACCGTACATGGAAAGGTCCTCGTTTCCCCATCGGCACAAGGCCGACGCTGATGTCGGGGCATCTTCCGGCGCGTCGACGCGTCGGAACCCTCAACGGGTGCCGCTTCGCACGTCCGCCTCACGCCTGGAATGCGTTGAGACCGCTATCAGCTCTGGAAACGAGGGGGATCGAGGCCGGGCAAGACCGCCAAGCCGTCCCCGGCCTGGTTGTCGAGATCAAAGGGCTGTCGCACAAAGACCAGATCCAGAACGTGGAGGTCCACGCCGTTTGCCACGGGCACATAGACGCTGCAGGAGACGCTGCAGCATTTTCCGTGGTCAGCGGTTTGGGTCGGCTCGTCCGGATGATGATCCGCGGGATCGGGCGAGGCGACCTGATGCGGATGATCCGCCGCAGCGGCGTATGCCGGGTCCCCGTCGTCGTGGCATGGCGCGGAATAGGCGCTGGCGATGGGTCCGAACAGCATGGCCATTGCCACCAGGATCGCTGGCAGCACTTTCACCCACCCCGCTGCGGATCTAAGCCTAATCATATACCCCATCGCCTCACCGGCGAACTATGCCTCATCGTAGGTCCGCATGAAAGGACCGCCTTGAGCAGGATCAATGTGCGCGCCGACGAGGTCACCTGTGCGCGCATTGGTTTTCCCTGAACCACCATCAGGCGGGTCCTTGTTCGTCCCGCACGATCGGGCAACTCTCGTCCTTCGCCCAGTCGGCAAAGCTCAAATAGTAGACTTGGACGTCGTCATAGCCCGCCCGCAAGGCGGCGAGAGCCGCAAGGGCCGCGCGCCCGCCGCCATCGCAATGGGTGACGATGTGGTCGCCGGGGCCGAACCCGGCAGCGGACAGCAGCGCGTGCAGGTCGGCAGCCGGCTTCAGGCGGCCCGAACCGAGGAGGTCGGCATGCGGCAGAAGCCGGGTACCGGGCAGATGCCCGCCTCTTGTGTTCTGGCGCAGGTCCTCGCCGCTGAATTCCGCCGAGGTCCGGGCGTCGAGGATGTGGACCTTGCTCAGGTTGCCCTTCAATTCGGTGCGGTTGACGAGTCCGACCGGTCCAGTGCCGGGATGGGCCCGGAACGCCGCGGTGGGGACCGCCGGGCGAATGCCGGCGAGGCGATCCGGATACCCGGAGAGGGTTGGCCCGCCGCCGTTCAGGACCAGGGCCTTCACCCCGAAATATTGCAGGATAAACCAGACGCGGGCCGAGTCCGTCATCCGGCCGTCATCGCTCACCACCACCGGAACCGCCGGATCGAGACCGAGCCCACGGATGGCGTCCTCCCAATAGGTGGACGTATCGAGGGAGGTCTCGGCGACACGGGCCGCCGCCTCCCACGCCGCGATGGGCACGCGGATGGCGCCCGGCGCATGGCCCTTTTCGAACGCGTCCGGGGAACGGACGTCGAGGAGATGGAAGGCGCCGAGAAAGGCCAAGGCCGACGGCTCGATGACCGGATCCTGTAACATGGACATCTCCCGGATGGGTGTCAGGTCAAGGTGTGCCGCATGCCTCCAGCCGCGGCGAGCAGAAGCACCACGACGAGCGGTGGGACGCGCCACACGGTGAGCAGCAGGAAGCCCGCCAGCGCCACCACGAAATCCGGGGCATCGAACACCGTGCCGGTGAAGACGGGGCTGTAGAGCGCGGCCCCGAGGATTCCCACGACGGCCGCGTTCGCGCCGCGCATGGCGGCTTGGGCTAGGCTCTTGCGCCGCAGCGTGTCCCAGAACGGCAGCATGCCTGTCACGAGAAGGATGCCCGGCAGGAACACCGCCACGAGGGCGATGGCGGCGCCGACGATGCCGTTCGGTTCCGGCCGCATCACGGCGCCGAGCCATGCCGCGAAGGTGAAGAGCGGACCCGGCACCGCCTGGACGAGGCCGTAGCCGGCGAGGAAGTCGTCGGGCGTGACCCAGCCCGGTGCCACTAGCTCGGCTTGCAGGAGCGGCAGAACCACGTGGCCGCCGCCGAACACCAGGGCGCCCGAACGGTAGAAGGCGTCGAAGAGCGCCAGACCCTGGGATCCGGTCGCCGGCGCCAGGATCGGCGGCACCACCAGCAGCGCCGCGAAGGCAACGAGCAACAGCACCCCCGTCCGGCGGGACAGGGGCACCGGCGGGGCGTGGGACGGGTCCTGCGCGCCACGTCCCAAAGCGGTCTGGTCGCGGCACAGCACTAGGCCCGCCAGCGCCCCCACGGCAATGGCCGCGATCTGTCCGAAGGCGCCGCCGGCAAACACCACCAGGGCGATCGACGCGAGGGCGATGCCGGCCCTTGGCTGATCGGGGGTGAGCGTGCGCGCCATGCCCCAGACCGCCTGGGCCACCACCGCGACGGCGACGAGCTTCAACCCGTGCAGAACGCCTTCGGCCGCAGGTCCTCCGAGGGCGGCGGCGCCCAGCGCGACCGCTACGAGCGCCACTGCAGAGGGAAGGGTGAAGCCGGCCCATGCGGCGATGCCGCCAAGGAACCCGCCGCCGCGGATCAGTCCCAGCGCGAAGCCCAGCTGGCTGGAGGCGGGGCCCGGCAAGAACTGGCACAGGGCCACGAGATCGGCATAGGCCTCGTCATCGAGCCAGCGGCGGCGCAGCACCAGCTCCTCCCGGAAATAGCCGAGATGGGCGATCGGCCCTCCGAAGCAGGTGAATCCAAGCTTCAGGAAGGCGACGAGGACCTCGAGCGGCGTGCCCCGCGTCGGAGTTGCAGGAATGGCGGCATCGGCGACGTCGTCCCGGCTCATGTTTCCCCGCTCATGCTTCCCGGCCCAGGTTTCCTGGCTCATGGCTTCGTGGTCCCCGCTGGTGGGCTGGGCCGCATTTCCTTGAAGAGCTCGCTCACCTTCTGCCGCGCCGTCTCCAGGGCCTCGCGGCCGAGCGGCGTCGCGCAATAGAGCCGGCGGAGGGCACGTCCGTGGCGCTCTTCCCGCACGGCGAGATAGCCTTTGCGCTCCATGGCATGGAGCATCGGGTAAAGGGTCCCCGGGCTCAGCCGGTAGCCGTGGCGGGCGAGTTCCTCGATCATCCACTGGCCATAGACCTCGCCTTCCACCGCATGATGGAGGATGTGCAGGCGAACGAGGCCGGACAGAAGCTCCTGATGCTCCATCCACCCTTCCATCTCATACGAAATCGAATTTCGATATCGATATTCGATTATCTGGGCGGAGCGGTCAACTCCCGCGCCGAAGGGTTGGCCAAGAGGTCACCGCTCTTCCGGCGGCCTGATGTGCCGGAAGGCCCAGAGCAGACCGAAATCATAGAGGATCTTCAGCACCCCGCAGAGAATGAATGGCCAGGCCTCATGGCCGGCGGCGAACAGGGCGCCGGCCATGGCCGGGCTCAAGGCCGCGGCAAGGCTGCGCGGCACCGAGGTGATGCTCGCCGCCGCCGCGCGCTCGGGCGGCGTCACCACTGCCATCACATAGGAGGAGCGGGTCGGAACATCCATCTGCGACAGAGCGGAGCGCACCAGCAGCAGGACGAGGGCCACCTCAAGGCTCGGCACCACCGCGGCGAGGATCAGGCACAGGCTGGAGGGGATGTGGGTGAACACCATGGTGTTCACGAGCCCGATGCGTCGCGCGAGCCACGCCGCGACCGGGAAGGAGAAGGCGGACAGCACGCCGGAGATAAAGAAGAACGTGCCGGCTTCGGCGAGCGACAGGCCGAAGCGCGTGAACAGCCAGAGCGCGAGAAGCGACTGCACCGCGAGCCCGCCGGCAAACGCATCGATGGAGAACAGCGCCGCAAGCCGGTAGACGATGCCGCGCGACGGACCGAGGGCCGCGGCAGGCTTATCTTCGGTGGCAGAGACACGCGGGATGCGGGCATAGAAGAGACCGCCGGCCACGCCTAGCAGCGCATAGAGCGTGAACATGGCTTCCAGCGCGCCGAGGCGTGAGATGCCGAACTCGGCCATCAGGTCCGGGCTCATAGCCGCCAGCGCGCCCACCGCGGCGGCGAGGGCCCCCACGAGGCTGTAGCGCGCGAAGGCCGAAGTCCGCGCCTTGTCCGCCACCAGATGGGACAGCGTCGCGTGCTCGATGGGTACGAAGATGCTTACCGAGCCGGACGACGGGTTGATGGTGCCGCAGAAGGCCACCAACAACACGGCCCCGTAGCTTGCCGACTGGGTGAAGGCGAACCCCGTCGCCACCATGAGGCCCGACGCGGCGATCAGCAGCGTGCGCCGGTCGATGCGATGGCCAAGCAGCCCGATGGCGAGGGTCATCAGCGCCGAGCCAAACAACGCGGTGGTTGCCACCACGCCGATCTCGAATGCGCCGAGTCCGAGGGCCGAGAGATAGACGGGAAGCAGCACGGCGACGAAGCCGTCGCCGAAATCCCGAAGGGCCCGCGCCGCATAAAGCGAGGAGACGGGGGAGAAGAGGCCGTGGCCCTCGACCGCCGGGCTGTTCAGGACTTGGGACACGGCAACCGCTCCCTCTTTAGGCCGCAGCCGGATATGTCGCGCTCTTTCCGCCGGCCCAGGCGTAGAGCGCGTCGTAAATGACGAAGCCGCGCTTCAGGAGGTCATGGTCGTCCGGCGTCACCTCACGCAGCCCCTTGGAGATGGCGAGCAGGCCCGCCGACTGGGGCGTGAGGTCCAGCCGGCTGGTGTCGGCGCCGCGCACGATGTCGGCGAGGGCGACGATGGCCGGATCGCTCTGAAGGCCGTAGTGCGTCACGAAGGCGTCGAAGCTGCACTTGTCGCCCGCATGGCCGAACGCGACGCCGGGCACGTCGAACAGCGTAGCGCCGGTCTCCTCGGCCTGGCGGATCACATCCTCAGGCGGCGTGAACAGGAATTCGGGCGCCGCGTCGATGAAGCGCGCGATGAGCCAGGGGCAGGCGATACGGTCGATGACCGGGCGGGCGCGGGTGATCCATTTCATGAGCCGTCTCCTTGCCTGGCGCGGCGGCTTCTGATCACCACCGGCCACGTGGAGACGCTACGCCTACATCAATTATGATACAAGTGTTGCATTTTTATTTTGGAGTGATACGGTTTACTCATGAGCGACGATGAGACCTCTTCCGGGCAGCTTTGGCTGCTGCTGATCCACCAGCTTCCGACCAAGCCGGCCTACTTCCGCGTGAAGATCTGGCGGCGGCTGCAGGGCATCGGCGCCGTGGCGGTGAAGAGCTCGGTCTATGCCCTGCCGGCCTCGGCCGAGACGCAGGAGGATTTCCAGTGGCTCGTAAAGGAGATCGCCGCCGGCAGCGGTGAGGCCATGGTCTGCGAGGCCAGACTCGTGGACGGACTGACGGATGCCCAGGTCCGTACCTTGTTCGATACCGCGCGAGACACCGATTACGGCGCGATCTCAGAGGAGGCGCGCGGCATCGCCGCCGCACTCGATGCGGACGCCGGGGCCGAGAAGCGTGCCGAGGCGCGATCACAGACCGGTCGGCTGCGGCGACGCCTCGCCGACATCGCCGCGCTCGATTTCTTCGGCGCCACGGGGCGGCTAGTTGCCGAAGGCCTCATCGCTGCCCTTGAGGCCCGAACCGCGGAGGACACAGCCATGGCATTCCCGCCCGCAACGTCACCCGTCAATCTCGATCCCCTTGCCGCGCTCAAGGGGCATGTGTGGGTGACACGGCGCGACGTGCATGTGGACCGCATCGCCTGCGGCTGGCTGATCCGGCGCTTCATCGATCCAGATGCTCAGATCCGTTTCGTTCCTGGCAAGGGCTATGTGCCCAAACCCGAAGAGCTGCGCTTCGACATGTACGAGGGCGAGATCACCCATGAGGGCGATCGCTGCAGCTTCGAGGTGCTGCTCGGCCGCACCGGCCTTTCCGATCCCGCTTTGCAGGCGGTGGGCGAGATCGTCCACGACATCGACCTCAAGGACGGCAAGTTCGGCCGTGAGGAAGCCGGCGGCATCGCCAGCCTCATCACCGGCATCGTCTTGAGCGAACCCGACGATGCCCAGCGCCTCACCAAGGGCGCTGGAGTATTCGACACGCTCTACCAGTATTTCCGCGCCAGCCGCGCATGACCGAAACGAGGTCATCAGGGCAATCTGGATGGCGCCATCACGCTGCTGGTGAGTGCTCAGGGCATGTCTTCAGGAAGCGAGTTGCGCAGCCCCGGCGCGGTGGCATGTGACGGACCATCGGACTAACGTCCAGCCCGGTCAGGCGAGCATCGCCAGGGGGGACCAGGATGGGACGTTTGCTCGACGAGCGCTTTTTGCGCAGGGCCCTCGCGGCGGCGGCCCTGGTTGGGCTTCTCGGTGGCCTTGCCGCGTGGGCGCTCGGCCATGGGGCCGTCGCCGGCCTGATCTGGACGGCCGGCACCATTCCCGTCGTCGCCTGGCTCACCGTCTCCATCGTGCGGGACCTTGTCGCCGGACGCATGGGCGTCGATGCGGTGGCGCTCCTCTCCATGAGCGGCGCCATAGCGCTCGGCGAGAGCCTCGCAGGTTCGGTCATCGCGGTGATGTATGCCGGCGGAAACCTCCTTGAGGACATCGCCATCGCGCGGGCAGAGCGGGATCTGCGATCGCTGGTCGATCGGGCGCCCCACATCGCCCATCGCCGCACCGGAGAGACGATTGCGGACATTGCCATCGAGACCGTCGCGGTGGGCGACGTGCTGGTGGTGCGGGCCGGCGAGGTGGTGCCGGTGGACGGCCTCCTAATTGCCAATGCAGCCGCTTTGGACGAGGCGGCCCTGACCGGAGAGCCCATGCCGGTCGCGAAAGTGCGCGGCGCACCGGTGTTCAGCGGCACCGTCAATGCCGGCGAAACCTTCGAGATCCGCGCCACCGCAGCAGCCGGCGACAGCACCTATGCCGGCATCGTGCGCATGGTGACGGCGGCACAGACGGCCAAGGCCCCGTTCATCCGGCTCGCCGACCGCTATGCGCTGCTGCTGCTGCCGGCAACGCTCGTCGTCGCAGGCCTGGCCTGGGCGCTGTCGGGCGACAAGATCCGCGCCCTCGCCGTGCTGGTCGCCTCGACGCCCTGTCCGCTGATCCTGGCGGCGCCGGTGGCCTTCATCGCCGGCATCTCCCGGGCGGCGCGGCTTGGCATTCTTGTCAAAGGCGGAAGCGCGCTGGAGGCGCTGGCGCGCACCCACACCGTCCTGTTCGACAAGACCGGCACGCTGACCGTGGGCGGCGCCCGTCTCGTCGCCGTGGAGACGGCGCCCGGCGAAAGTCCGGATGAGATCCTGCGGCTCGCGGCCTCGCTGGAGCAGGCCTCGCACCATGTGGTGGCGGAGGCCATCGTCCGTGCGGCTCGCGGGCGCGGCGTCGCGCTTGATCCGCCCGACGCGGTACGCGAAGCCATGGGATCAGGCCTGGAGGGCCGGGTCGACGGGCGCCTGGTGAAGGCGGGATCGTATGAGCTCGTCTGCGGCGCCTGTCATCGCGAGTCGTGGGCGCTGCGGGCCCTGCGGCGCGCCGCCTGGCGATCCGCCCTCAGCGTCTTCGTCTCCGTGGATGGGCAGCTGAAGGGCGCCATCCTGCTGGCCGACGAGCTGCGGCGGGAGACGCCGCGCGCGGTCCAGTCGCTGCGGGCCGCGGGCGTGGCGCGCATCGTCATGCTGACCGGCGACAATGCGGAGGCGGCGGAGACCATCGGCGCCGCTTTGGACCTCGATTGCGTCCTCGCCAACCGAACCCCGGGCGACAAGCTGGAAGCGGTCGCGGTGGAGCAGCGGCTCAACCCCACGCTGATGGTGGGCGACGGCATCAACGACGCGCCCGCCCTCGCCGCCGCCGACGTGGGCATCGCCATGGGTGCGCACGGCGCCAGCGCTTCGTCCGAAGCGGCCGATGTGGTCATCCTCGTGGATCAGCTGGACCGGGTGTCGGACGCCGTGACGATCGCCAAGCGCACGCGGCGCATCGCGCTCGAGAGCATCGGCGTCGGCATGGGGCTGTCTTGCCTCGCCATGATCGCGGCCGCCTTCGGCTGGCTGTCGCCGGTCGCCGGTGCGCTGACCCAGGAGGCCATCGATGTCGCCGTCATCCTCAATGCCCTGCGCGCTTTGACGGCGGGTCACGGCTTCGGCCATCGTGCGCTGAAGCCGGGGTTCACCCTCGCCCTTCAGCAGGATCACCGGGAGCTGGAGGCAACCCTCGACCGGATGCGGGAGATCGCCGACAGTCTCGACGATACCACCGGCGCGGCCGCCGTCGCCTTGATCCAGGAGGCGAGCACGCTGGTGACGACACAGATCGCAGCCCACGAGCGGCTGGACGAGGAGAGCATCTACCCGCAGTTGCGCGAAGTCCTGCATGACGGGGATGGTCTCGCCGCCATGAGCCGCGCCCACCGCGAGATCCTCCATCTCGCGCGGCTTCTGAGGCGCCTGGCGGACGGCCTCGGCGCGGACGATGCAGACCGCTATCTTATCCGCGACGCGCAGCGCATGGTGGAATCCATCGAGGCACTGGTGCGCATGCATAACGCGCAGGAGGAGGACATCTACGAGAACGTAGCGGCCTGAGCCTCGCAGCGAAGCCCCGGCACTTCATGCCAGACCTTGGCAGCTCAGCGCGCGAGTTTCTTGCTTCAGATCTTTGTAAGCACGGCGGTTACGAATATGAAGCTGCCCGCGAAGATCAGGCCCGCTATTGCGCTCAGTGGCAGGCCATGGCGGAGCATACCTTCATACAGAACTCTTCTTCGATCATCCGCCGCCCCCAACCACCCAACCAAGACAGTTGCACGCGATAATTTTTTCCTCCACAAATGAGGTCAAGAAAATTATCGTGGAGCGATTCGATGGCTGCGGTTCGCGTGCTTGCCGATCATCCTGAAGTTGATGCTCGCCTCGCCGAGTTCGGTGTCACGCGCCAGGCGCTGCTCGAGGTCGTGCGCGGCGTGGTCGCTGCGCGTGCCGACGCGATCGCCGATGATCCCGCTTCTGCTGAGGGGCTGCTCGCCTACATCTACGGCACCCGGTATGTGCGGCAACTTTTCCGGGCGATCGGCTGGGTCAATTATCGCGAGAACAACGTCGAATCCGTCAAGCATCCGGATAGCCCGCTCAAGGTGGTCTATCAAAGTGTCGACCATGCCGCCGACAAGTTGCACAGGCCGCAAGCGGTTTCCGGGAAAGGCTCCGGCGCCGACCGTATCATTGCGGTGGGACAGACCGGGCTGTTCCCCGAGGAAGAAATGTCCGCGGCGCGAGATCAGGGGCTGGCGGAGCTCCGGACCGGCGTATGGTTCTTCTGCGTGTCGGTTCAAGGTGATGAGATCCGCGCCGAGCTCTCTCTGCCTTCGGGCATTTCCGGCGGCAATTTCGAGGGCTTCATCGAGCGCATCTTCATCCTCGGCGGTGGTGAATGGCCGGCGGATGCCATCCTTGATAGCGATCGTCCGGACGGCATTGAGTTCGAGCCTGCTGTTTTGCGTCGCTAGGCCATGTTCAACATTGGCAGAATGGAGCTCGCGCGGAAGCGGCAGCGGTTGACCGCCAAGGCTCTCGCCGAGCAAGCCGGCATATCGCCGGTCACCCTGTCGCGTGTCGTCAACGGGCAGCAGGTTCCGGATGAAGACACTGTCGACGGCTTGGTGCGTGCGCTGGGATTTCCGCGGGAGTTCTTCTTCCGGGACGACGCGGCCCCGATCGGCGCTGATGCCGCCAGCTTCCGGAGCCTGACGGCGATGTCGGCGCGAGAGCGCGATGCGGCGCTCGCCGCCGGCTCATTGGCCTTCGAGATGTCAGCCTGGGTGCGGGAAAGGTTCGTTCTGCCGCAGCCAGACCTGCTCGACCTCAGCCATGAACGCGATCCCGCCGGAGCCGCACGTGCGCTACGCCAGCATTGGGCGATCGGCGAGCGGCCGATCTCCCATATGATCAAGCTGCTTGAGACGAAGGGCGTCCGCGTCTTCTCGCTGGCCGAGAACACGAAGAATGTGGATGCCTTTTCCTGCTGGCATGATGGTGAACCGTATGTCTTCCTCAACACCTTCAAGACCACGGAGCGCAGTCGGTTCGACGCTGCTCATGAGCTGGCGCACCTTGTCCTGCACAAGCATGGCGGTCCCAATCAAGGGCGCGCTGCCGAACTGGAGGCACATGCGTTTGCATCGTCGTTCCTGATGCCTCACGACGACGTCGTGGCGACGATCCCATTCGTCCGAAGCCTCGATCAATTGGTGCTCGCAAAGAGGCGGTGGGGCGTGTCCGTCGCTGCGCTTGCGCATCGCCTCCACCGGATCGGCCGGATCTCCGACTGGAACTACCGGACTTTCTGCATCCAGATAAACAAGCGGTTCGGCATCAACGAGCCTGACGGTCTCCCGCCAGAACGATCTGCAATATGGCAGCGTGTTCTCACAGAACTTTGGCGGGAAGGCGTGACGCGCCGGCACGTGGCGGCCCGCCTGGATATTCCTGAGGCAGAACTCGACAATCTTCTGTTCGGGCTTACCGGGGATGTGAATCCGCCATCCGTCGGTGGTTCGTCTCTCCGGCTAGTTCCGTGATTGTGCCTAGGGGGTTAAGCCTCCGAGATATCACGATTGGAAAAACGATCATGGTTGCTCGCTCACCGAACTTTCGGATGCATCACCTGTCCCGACATTGATCTCCATAAATGGAATGTCGAGCAAACTATCAAAATCGGCCGGTTCGGTGAGATATCGGAAACCCCACGGGCTTAGAAGGAGCAGGCTCCTCCGAGCCGGTTGCTCGAAACGAGGATCCCACAGTCCGTCACGCTCGACATGTTCCAAGAGTTTGAGCATTCGATCCTCGGGCAAAGCAATCTCGTTAGGGGCGAACCCGGCATCCCACATGTAAACAAGAAATTCCGCAGGCTGTCCGGCGGCTTGATCCGTGAACACCGCCAATACCTTTCCGCCAAGCTGACCATTGATCGCTTCCTGCCGTTGAAATTCGGGCGTTGTTACCGGGGCTGGCGCTGAACCGGATATTGAGAATGTGTGCCGCTCGGGATCGGCATGGATAGTCCAGGGTGCTGGAAAATTTGCGCTAAAGCGGCCGATGATTGTACGTGCCGGATGAAAAGAGTGGATGGCTTCGGACATATAGGATCTATGGATGTCAAAAAAGCCAACGCCTTTTGTAAGAGCCACATTGACCTCGTCGAAAGTCAACCGAGTCGCATGACCGCCGTTCCGACGCCTGAGACGCAAGCCATCCTCCCAGATAACGTAATCGGCATGATAAATGCCATTACGAATATCGTCTCTAAAGGCCTCTTCCAGCACCAATGCAAGACCCGGCATGCCAATCGCATGCGCGGTTCTAGCTAGATCTCTGAACGTCGCATTTGCATTCGGCCCAATGACCCTAGCGGGTTGCTGTCTTACTCGAACAAGGTCTTGAAATGGCCAAAGCAAATAAGGTTTTAGCGTGACAATCCCCATCATATTCTTGAGGGTCTCATAGATGCCGCCTGCCTCAGCGAGCTGACAATAGAGAAACAGCAGGATACGAATTTCGGCCTTCGACCGTGGGCGGCTGTGTGCGGGGTGAGCGGAGATTTCCTCGAACACTTCGTGCGCTGTGATCGTAGTAGCCCAGCCGGCGTCCTGCATGCCGCGGAATTCTCCACCGAGCGAAGCGGCAAAGTCGAGTTCGTTGATTCTCCGAGCGAACGCCAACAGATATGAAAGATGCCGGGACAATTTCCTGAGATAAATCTGCGCTTCCATAATTAGTTCAACTTCAGTTTTGGCAGCCTAGTGTTCACGTGCATCCGATTGTTCGCTCTGAGCTGACACCTCACTCCTGCCTGCCAGTGCTTCAGCAATCTTTCCCGAAATCCGATTGGCCGCGCGACGCGAAGGATCATGTTGCACATGCGCGTAGATCGCTGTTGAGCGTGCATTCGCATGGCCAAGAATGGCTCCTGTCAGGGGCAACCCTTCGCCATAGGAGACGGCGGTGGATCCCATCGTATGCCTCAGCGTATGGGGGGTAACGCCAGGTAGTTCCGCTTTCGCGACGACCCTGGTCCAAACGCCCTTTGTTCCCTGAAAATGGCCATCTCCCCGTTCCGCCGGGAATACGAAGTCGGAACCCGGCTTCCTTGTAATGCCACGCAGCAGCACGATTGCAGCCGCGCCAAGCGGCCGAATGGACTTTCCAGTCTTGCTGTCGTCCAAAACGAGAAGGCCGTGCTCGAAACTCACCTCATTCCATCGCAGCGCGGCGATCTCGTCGCGACGACAGCCGGTCAAAGCCCACAGGCGTGCAATGTTCAATGCTTTGGCGTTGACACCCTCCAGTTCCAGCGCGTCGAACGCCTTGCCGAGACGGCTGATCTCCTCGAGCGTCAAATACCTATCGCGCCTGTTGTCGGATTTTTTCACAGCAGCGATGTCGCAAGGATTGGAGGACACGATCTTGCGCCGCACAGCAAAGCTAAAAACGGCGGAGAGATCCTTTACGACCTTCCGCGCGGCTCCCTCGCCGCCGCGAACGATGATGCGTTTGCGAAACCCGATTTTCTCATCCTTGGCGGTCTTGCCGTTGGTCACATCCCGCACGAAGCGTTCGATCTCACCCGCACCAACCTCCGACACGCGCTTTCGTCCGAGCAGCGGCACGACATGGTGCCGTAAACGCGCGATCGTGTAAGCCTTGGTGCGGGGCTTCATGGGCTCGCCCTGCCGAATGCCGCGCTGAACGAAGCAGCCTTCTTCTTCATAAAGGTCGATCAGCTCGGCCATCAGCATTTCGCGCCGCTTTGTCTGAAGCTCGCCAGCAGGGTCCTCACCTTTCGCGGCTGCGCCGAGCAGAATCTTCGCCTTCTTGCGTGCCTCGTCGACGGTCAAGTTTCCATAGCGGCCGACTGTCTGGAAACGCTTCGGCGCGTTCCGCCCGCCGCCGTTGGCGCGGTATCGAATGATGAAGGTCTTCGATCCGCTCGGGTCAGTACGGACCCCAAACCCGGATAACTCGCTGTCCCAAGCGAAGCAACGCTCACCGTTCGAGACGATGCTGTCGACCACCTTTTTAGTGAGCCTGACGGCGTTTTCTCTTGCCATTCCCGTGCCTTTCGATAGGTCGATGCCATCGAAGTTGGTGACCACCTGGTGACCACCGTGACGGAAAATCTCATACCATGCCAGAAAGGCCAATATCAATAAGCCACTGAATAGTATTGATTTTTACAGGTCAGTCCAACTGAGGAAAACTCCGGATAACCCTGTCTCCAATTTTGCCAAGGTTGGGGTCGAGGGTTCGAATCCCTTCGCCCGCTCCAGTTTCTCTAAAAAAATCAAATAGTTAGTGAACACGCTCCAGAGCGCTTTCTGCTTACCGGCCACGGCTTGGCCTTACGTTAAGCACACGGAGCGCGTCTCAGGCACAGCCATGGCGCGCTCCGGCGTAGGCGAACGTCCTGCTCCAGCCGGTCAGTGACAGGCTGGACGGGGCGCTGAAACTGCTCGACAGATGGCCTCCTCCACTCATTGGATGCACCCAGTCGCCCGTCGAGAGTGAGAGGTCGGACCGGAATTCCCGGACGGGTTCAGGGCCGGGGAGAGAGGCTCCCGGCACCCGTTGCGGAGTTTGGTCCCATGACTGAGCTTCAGGTTCTAGAAGCGAGCCGGGAAGCAAGCGGCGGTTACAAGGTGGATGCGGGACGAACTCCTCAACGAGACTCTGTTCCGCGACCTCGACCATGCCCGATCTGCGGTCGCTCGTTGGGTCTTCGACTACAACGATCGCCGCCCTCATTCCGCGCTCGGCTATCTGACGCCGAGAGCGTTCGCATCGACCTTCACCGCACGGACAATCGGCTGCGCAATCCCGACCAGCTCCGCCGATCGACCGTTACTTACCCGGCGCGTCAATGACCTGAACCCAGTGCCGGGAGGTCCCCATGGTGTACGTCGGCCTTGATGTCTTTCTGAGCTCCGTGGCGGTCCGTGTCATCGACCGGGAAAGTCAAATCCTGAGGAGGCGAGCATGGCGTCGGCGGCGTCCGCCATCTCGCAGTGTCTCCAGCCCTGGCAGGATCGGATTGCGAAGATTGGGCTTAAGGCTGGGCCGATGTCAGAATGGCTGACTGCGGGTTTGGCGGAGAGGGGGTCTCTCGCCATCGGTCTGGAGCACCCGGTGAACGCGCTGTTGAGCATGCCTGGAACTCTCCTCCTGAGCACCTTCCCCCGGTCGCGGGACCGGGGTAGGACATGACAGGGGGTACCAATTCCAATGGTGGAATTTTCGCGGGCATGGTGTTTGCGGCGGGCGGAGGTGTCGGCGTTGGGGCGCGCCGGGATCTCGCCAAGGTGTTCGCTGCGCCGCATCTCGTGATTTGAAGCCGGCCTGTAAGTGGGAAAATACCATTTCCCATAGTCGAGGTCGTGTTTCTTCAGGGCATTTATGCCTTGCCACGGGCGGGAACATGCAGCCTCTCCCCTTTTCGATCCAGGGGCGCCAGGATCGACATCGAGGATGAGACATGGGCACTCCAGCCGGAGCAGGGAGGCCGCCGCAGGGTTCTTCGCAGCCCATGGGGCAGACGGCGCTCGACGTGGGCATGGGCGCCATCCGCCCGGCCCTGGTGAGCGTGGTGGTCTTCAGCTTCTTCATCAACATTCTTGCCCTCAACGGGCCGCTCTACATGATGCAGGTCTATGACCGCGTCCTGGCGAGCCGGAACCTGGAGACTCTGGCGGTTCTCACTCTCATCGCCGCCTTCCTCTATGCCGTCTGGGCGGCGCTGGAGGGGCTGCGGGCGCGCCTGCTGGCGCGGGCGGGCGTGGCCTTTGACGAGGTGGTGAACGGGCCGGTGTTCGACACCGTGCTGCGCGTGGCCTCGCGGCAGCCGGGCTCGGGCCATCCTCAGCCGCTGCGCGATCTCGACACCGTGCGTGATTTCTTCGCCGGCACGGGCGTCATTTCCCTGTGCGATGTGCCCTGGGTGCCCATCTACATCATATGCGCCACGGCGCTTCACCCGCTCTATGGGGTGCTGGCGGTGGTGAGTTGCCTGTTCTCGGGCGTTCTGGCGGTGCTCAACAACCGCGCCACCCGCCGCTCCCTCGATCAGGCGACGCGGGCCGGCATCACCGCCAATGCGGCGGCGACCGCCATCCTGCGCAATGCCGAGGTGCTCAAGGCCATGGGCATGGCCGGCCCGCTGCGCAAGCGCTGGCGCAAGGTGCACGACGAGGCGCTGGGCTGGCAGGGCGAGGCGGGCGACCGTGGCGCGGTGCTGGTGGCGCTCACCAAGTTCAACCGCGCCCTGGTGCAGAGCGTGGTGCTGGGCCTCGGCGCCTATCTCGCCATTGAGCGCGAGATCTCACCGGGCATGATGATCGCGGCCTCAATCCTGCTTGGCCGCTGCATCCAGCCGATCGAGCAGGCGGTGACGAACTGGAAATCGGTGGTGCAGATGCGCTCGGCTTTCGACCGGGTGCAGACGCTCCTGCGCGCGGTGCCGCCGCCGCCGGCGCGCCTGCAACTGCCGGATGCCAAGGGCGAAGTGAGCGCCGACGGGCTGTTCGCGCGTGCGCCGGGCCGGGATGTGCCGGTGCTCCGCAATCTCACCTTCAAGTTGCCGGCCGGCGCCTCCCTGGGGGTCATCGGGCCCACCGCCGCCGGCAAGTCCTCCCTGGCGCGCGTGCTTGTGGGCGTGTGGCCGGCCATGGCCGGTTCCATCCGGCTCGATGGCTCCGAGCTTGCCCATTGGGACGAGGAGCAGCTCGGCCGCCAGGTGGGCTACCTGCCGCAGGATGTGGAGCTGTTCGCCGGCTCGGTGGCCGAGAATATCGCCCGCTTCGGCGCGGCGGATGACACGGGGGTGGTGGCCGCAGCCCGCCTCGCCGGCGTGCATGAGATGATCCAGCACCTGCCGCAGGGCTATAACACGCAGATCGGCGAAGGCGGCGTCGCGCTCTCCGGCGGCCAGCGCCAGCGCATCGGGCTTGCCCGCGCGGTCTATGGCCTGCCGGCCCTGGTGGTGCTGGACGAGCCCAATGCCAGCCTCGATCCGCCCGGCGAGATGGCGCTGGCGGAAGCCATGCGCCAGCTGAAAGCGGCGCATCGCACCGTCGTCATCATCAGCCATCGCCCGGCCGGCATCGGCCAGTGCGATTTCATCCTGGCGCTCAAGGAAGGCGCGCTGCAGGCTTTCGGCCCCCGCGAGCAGACCCTGGCAAAGCTGGCCGGAGGGGGCCAGCAGCCGGCCGTGCGCCAGCGCGTGCCCCTGGCGCCGGGCGGCGGGACCGCGGGCACCGTGCGCGGGGCGGCAACCACCGGCTGGCCGGCGGCCAATGTCTCGGTGGCGCTTCCCGCCGTTCAGCAGAAGGAGGCATGAGCCGTGCAGATCATGGATCAGGCCATGGATCGCATCCGCAGGGCACGCGCCGCGCTGGTGGGCCTTCGGCAGCGCATCGCGGGCAGCGCCCTGGTGTCGGACCTGAAGCAGCGCCTGAATGAGAGCACAGCCCTCTCGCGCGTCCGGACCTGGGTGCGCGAGCAGGTGACCCTCTCCGCGGCGCCGGAGGAAACTGTGCCGCCAGGGGCCGGGCCGAAGCCCTCGGCCGATTACCGCGCCTTCTCGCGCGCCGGCTACGCGCTCATTGCCTTCACGTTTCTCGGCCTCGGTGGCTGGGCGTCGCTCAGCAACATCGGCAGCGCAGTCATCGCGCCGGGCGTGGTGGCGGTGGAAAGCATGCGCCAGGTGGTGCAGCACCTGGAAGGTGGCATCATCGGCCAGATCCTGGTGAAGGAGGGCGAGGACGTGACGGAGGGGCAGGTTCTGTTCCGCCTTGCCGACACCATGCCCAAGGCCAATTACGACGCGGCGCTGGCCCAGCTCTGCGCCGCCCTCGCCATGGAGGCGCGCTTGCTGGCCGAGCGAGACGGGGCCACCGAGGTGACCTTCCCGCCCGAGCTGTCCGAACGTTCTGACCGCCCGGCGGTGCTGCGCTCCATGATCGACCAGCTCACGCAGTTCAAGGACGGCCGCGCCAATTTCGACAGCCAGATCGAGATTCTGGACGGGCGGATTGCGCAGTTCAACACGGAGATCGAGGGCCTCACCCAGGAGCGCCGCTCGGCCCAGCAGCAGCTTTCGTTCGTGGAGGACGAGCTCGGCTCGGTGCGGGAGCTGGAGCGCAAGGGGCTGGTGAACAAGTCGCGCATCTCGCAGCTGGAGCGCGAGAAGGCACGGCTCGACGGCGTGGTGGGGCGCAACATCGCAGATTCCGCGAAGGCGCGCGGCTCCATCAGCGAGATCAAGATGCAGATCGCGCAATTGCGCCAGCAGCGGGTGGAGGACGCGGGCGAGCAGCTTCTCGACGTGCGACAGAAGATCAGCGACCTGCGCGAGCGCGTGCGGGTGGCGCAGAGCGTGCTCGAACGCATCGATATCCGCGCCCCGCGTGGCGGCACGGTGCAGAACATCAATCCGCGCATCTACACCGTGGGCGCCGTGGTGCGCCCCGGCGACACCATGCTGGAGATCGTGCCCAACCACGAGCCCCTGGTGGTGGATGCGCAGGTGCCGGTGCAGGATATCGACCGGCTGGGGAAGGACAATGAGGTGGAGGTGAAGTTCCCCTCCTTCCACGCCCGCAGCACCCCGCTGGTTCTGGGGCATCTGCAGTCCGTCTCGCGGGATCGCCTGACCAACGAGGCCACCCACGAGCCCTACTTCCTCGCGCGGGTGGCGGTGGCCGATACGGATATTCCGCCGGACCTGAAGGCGCGCCTGCGGCCGGGCATGAATGCGGAAGTGGTGTTCGGCACCGGCGAGCGCTCCGTGCTGAGCTATCTGGTGCGCCCCTTCACCGATGCCATGAGCCACGCCCTCACCGAACGCTGAAGCCGCGCCGCCCTCCTCGTCCCGGCAAAAGACCTTCGCGATGCCCGGCCCCCGTGCCGGGCATTTTTGTTGGGGTACGTGGCCCTAAAAAAAAGCGGCCGGCGTGAGCCGGCCGCTTTCCCGCGCGCGGGGCAAGGCCTCAGACGGTGCCGAAGATCTTGCTGAACTCGTAGTCATCCTGCGTGAGGCCGCTGCCGACGGGGGAGACGTGACCCACGACGTCACCGTTGTCGCGGCCCAGCGACCACATGGAGATGCCCGAGACCTCGTCGTTGGACTGCACGTAGTCCACGAGCTGCTGGGCGTCCTCCAGGGTGAAGATCTCCGACGTCACATCGTTGATGCCGATCATCGGCGTGACGACCACATCGGTGTCGAGCCCGATGTCGTGGAGCTGGGCGAGGGTGGCCTCGATCGCCGAGATGGCGTCGTCGCCCATGTCGCCGCTGTCGAAATAGTCGCCGTAGTCCATGGCCATGATGTTGACCGACGAGATGTGCACGCCGGCGTCCATGGCGGACTTGAGCAGATCCACCCCGTCCTGGGTGAGGCCGGTGGTCAGCACCGGGAGGGTGAAGGACACATCGAGGCCGGGGTTGGCCTGCTGCAGGCCCACCAGTGCGTCGTTGCGCATCCCGTTCGCGGCATCATTGGCGATCGCGGCGCCCTCGATGTCGAAGTCGAGATGGGTCACCCCGTACTTGTCGATCACGGACTGGTAGGCCGCCTGAAGCGCGCCGGCGCTGGAGAAGGTGCTGGCCGCCTCCTGGCCGTTGGCGCCGCCGAAGGAGATGGTGACGTCCACGCCCATGGCATGCAGCTCGCTCACCATGGAGGAGATGGTGGTGCCGTTGGACAGCGCGTCGTTCTGGATGTTCCCGACGCCGCCCCAGCCGATGGTGTCGGTGCCGGAAGACAGCATGAAGGCGAGCGTCACCGACTGAAGGCCCGCCTCGGAGACCATGTCCACCAGATGCTGGCTGGTGGTCAGGGACATGTCCACGTAGGGCGAGAAGCTCTTGTCGGTGCCGGTGGCGGCGCCGGCCTCATGGGTGGTCACGCTCAGGGCTTCGGAGTGCTGGGACGCACCCGCCTCGTCGAGCGCCACCACGGTGAACGCGTAGCTGGTCGAGGCCTCAAGGCCGTCCACCTTGAAGTAGGTGCCGGCGGTGGTGCCGATCAGCTCTCCGTTCTTGTAGATCTCATAGCCGGACACCGTGCCCACGCCATCCACATCGGCGGCATCCCAGCGCAGGGTGAAGGAGGTGTCGCGCACGGCGGAGGCGGCGAGGTCGTCGGGCGCGTCGGGAACCACCGGCGTGGTGTCCATGTAGCCCACGAAGGTCCACACGTTGCCGCTGCCCTCGGTGCCGCTGTGGGTGGCGGGGTCGGTGCCCTGGGTCCACCAGTTTGCGGCGTAGACCGAGTTGCCCACGCTCACTTGGTCGCCGGCTTGGTAGACCGAGCCCGCGCTCCACGGATTGGCATAGTCGACAAGCCCGCCGTCGGTGCCGCCGCCGGTGTTGCCGTTGCCGCCGGTATTCCCACCGCCCGTGTTCCCGGTGTCGCCGCCGCCGGTGTTCCCCGTGCCGCCGCCGGTGCCACCCGAATTTCCGCCGGTGCCGCCGGAGGAGCCGGAAAGGGCGCTGGTCCACTCCGATACGGCCGAGCTGTCCTTGGCGACGATGTTGCCGAGGCTCAGATCTGCGAGGCTCACGCCCGAGAGCGTGTAGGTCTGGTTGTTCGAGGGAATCGAGATCACCACCGAGCCGTCATGCTCGGAGACGGTGAAATTGTCCGCGGAAAACCAGCCGAAGTCGAGCTTGTCGGTCTGCGGATTGAAGTGGAGTACGGTATCGGTGCCCCACGCCCAGTTGATGGTCGTGGTGGTGCCGGTTCCCGTTCCGGTTCCGCCGCTGCCACCTGTGCCCGTGCCACCCGTGCCGCCGGAAGAGGAGCCGCCCGTGGAGCCCCCGCTGGAGGAGCCACCGGAGGAGGATCCGCCGCCGAGGGTCTGCGTCCATTCTGAGACGGCAGAAGCATCCTTCGCAACGATGTTGTCGAGCGAAAGGTCCGCCAGGGTCACGCCAGTGAGCGTGTAGGTCTGATTGTTGGACGGGATCGAAATGACGACCGAGCCGCCGACTTCCGAAATGTTGAAATTGTCCGCGCCCATCCAGCCGAAGTCGAGGGTGTCGGTCGCGGGATTGAAATTGAGATTTGCCTGCGTTCCCCAGGCCCAGGTGATCGTGTTTGTGGTCATTCAAGCTCCTTTTGCTGCCGTTGCGAAAGAAGCTTAGCCGCCTGTCATGGTCAAGGTGGGCGTAGTCATGTGTTTGTGAGATAACGGCGGTATCTCGATATCGTGAATTCCATAGTATCGATAATTGTTCGCAGAATAAGATCCGCCTCTGAAAATTCTGGTGTGATATTTCAACTGCGTGTTGTATCACGCGGTCGTTATCTGTGCGTGATGGTTCACGCTTTCCGTTCTTTCTGAGAGCGTGAACGGCCTCAGTTCGTCGCCGCGGAGGCGGCCTCGCGCATGGAGAGAGCCGCGCCGACGAAGAAGCCCAGCGCCCCGAGAAACAGCTGGATGTTGGCGAGCACGGGAAGCCACCATGCTTCCGTGCCATCCGGCACGTAGGCCAGGAACGCCGCGATCATGAAGGCGATGCATCCGAGCAGGTTCGTGAAGACGATCTGCCACGCCAGGCTCCGTGGCTTCCAGCTCCAATAGCCGCGGCTCGTCTCGATGAACGCGAGATAGCCCGACACGAGGAAGAGCACCGAGCCGATCATGTCCGGCCCCCAGATCACAAGGTCCTGCAGGGACCAGCTCGCAGGAGCCAGGATCGAGTCGAAGGTGTTGAAGTTGAATGCCACCGTTCCCACGAACTGGGTGAAGGTGCTGAGCCAGCCGGCATTGCGCGGGTGCCAGCCGATCAGCGCGACCCGCCGCCGCGGCGCGGTGGTGGGATCGAGGCTGAAGCTGCCTGCGTTGGCGGCCTGGAAATGCTGCATGTAGCCGGCGGTCGTGAAGGGAATGGAGCCGGCAAAGAAGATGATGTTGACCAGGAGCGTCGACGGGGTCCAGTCGGTGCCGGCGGGGACCAGCGCCAGCACGCTCCCCAGCATGAACAGGAACGAGCCGACGGCGAAGATGAGGCCGATCCACCAATTATAGGCCTGCGTCTGCCAGAACGGCGCCGGCACCTTCTCCACGGCCCGCGCCCGGCGGTCGAGCCCTTTGCGGTGCTGCCGCGCCCGCCAGATGATGTGCCGCCCGGCGAGGACGTAGCTGCGGAAGGTCACGAACGGCCATGGCCCGGCGAAATGCACGTGGCGCGCCACCAGGCGTTTCAGCTCTCCGGTGATGGGATCGTTCATGCCGGCGCGCCGCCGTCCCGGCGCCGAAGGGCACTGTGGCCGCCGATGAGGCGAGCGCAGGAAGATGGAGGCATGATCCGCTTTCCTCCTGAGGTGCGCGCAGCTCCCGCACCCGTTGGCCGGACGCTGCCGGGGAGGCTGAAGCTGGCGCTTGGTCGCACACTTCCTCCATGCGGGGAAGGGGCGGCTGGTGGCGCCCCCTCCGGTGTCACACCCGGTAGTAGTCGCGGTACCAGTCGACGAATGCGCGCACGCCCTGCTCTACGGTGGTGCTCGGAACATGGCCGGTGAGCGCCTCCAGCAGGGCGGGAGAGGCGAAGGTCTGCGGCACGTCGCCCTTCTGCATGGGCAGCATCCGGCGGATGGCGGGGATGCCCACGGCGGCCTCAATGGTTTCGACGAAGGCCATGAGCCCCACGGGCTGGCCGCCGCCGATATTCACCACCCGATAGGGGCCCTGCCGCGAAAGGGTGTCGCCGACGCCGTCCCACGTCACGCGGTTGGCCTCGTCGGGCGCCACCGGAATGAGCCGGATCACCGCTTCCACGAGATCGTCCACATAGGTGAAGTCCCGCCGCATCCGGCCCTCGCCGTAGATGTCGATGGGCTCTCCCTTCAGAATGGCCGCGACGAACTTGAACAGCGCCATGTCGGGCCGGCCCCAGGGGCCGTAGACCGTGAAGAAGCGGAAGGCCGTGGTCGGGATCTTCCACAGGTGGGCATAGCTGTGCGCCATCAGCTCGCCCGCCTTCTTGGTGGCGGCATAGAGCGTCAGCGGCTCATCGACCTTGTCGCTCTCCTCGAACGGCACCTTGTGGCTCGCGCCATAGACCGAGCTGCTGGAGGCGCTGAGAAGATGACGGACCTCCCAGCGCTTGGCCACCTCCAGCACATTCCACGTGCCGACCAGATTGGAGTCCACATAGGCCTTCGGATTTTCGAGGCTGTAGCGCACGCCGGCCTGAGCCGCGAGATGCACGATGACCTCCGGTCGCGCCGCATCGGCGGCCGCGTTCAGCGCATCCGCATCCTCAAGACGTCCGACAACCGGCCTGAACGCCGGGAAGTCGCCGAGGATGGCGTGCCGCGTCTCCTTGAGGCGGATGTCGTAATAGGAGGTCATGGCATCGAAGCCGACGACCTCGTGACCGGCCTCCAGCAGGCGTTTCGCCAGATGGAAACCGATGAAGCCGGCGGTGCCGGTAATCAGAACGCGCATGAGAGCGGCTCTCCCAACGATGCTTGCGCGCCGGCGACGCTGCGCTCACGCGCCCCGGCATGGTCGGCGCCCGCCTTCAGCGCCATTTGACCCGTGACCGTATGCCCGCCGTGCGCGCGCCCCCTTTGGACGTTCCGGCGGTGTGCCGGCAGGAGGGCGGGGTTTCTGCGAATGGTGGCGTCATGACATTCAGTAAGGGCTATCGCGAGCGAGAGGCGCGGCATTCCAGGGCCATACAGCCCACCATGCGCGCGCCGCGCCCCCGTCGTAACGGGGCGCTCACTAGCACAGTTCTCGCGTGAATGTCGTGGCCGCGCGCGATGGATTTTCGACCCATTCTGAAAGTGGCGCCCTCGCTGTGTCGCTTCCGCCGCAGGCGGTAAGCGGCGCCGGCGGGGCGAGAGGAGCCACCCAGGGCTTTATGTCTGAGGCATGAGGGCGGGTCGAATCAGGGATGGAGCCGTCAAGCTGCGTTCGCCCGCGCGGGATGTCTGGTGTGGGGGCAGGCGTCACAGGGCATCCAAGATGTGAATGCCACGCCCATCCACGGCGCTCCCCATCGCGTCCGAGGAGCGTCTTGCCTGTCGGGAACAGAGCACGAGGTGGTTGAGGAATCAGTTCCCCGCAGAAACACCTGCAAAGCCAAGACCGCTCACCGGCGCAGCGCCAGTACTCCAGCCATTGGATGCGACGCTTACGGGGCGAGGCTGCGGCACGCTTGCTGCGACATCCGCCACAGAATGAGCGTTCGTGGCGACGCGCGTCGGCGCGGGCTTGGCTGCCGTCTTCGCGGCAGGCTTGCCGCTTCCGGAACTCGCAGCCGGCTTCGAGGGAGCAGCCTGGGCGGTGCGCGCCGGAGCGGCCTCTTCCTCCGCGGCGGCAACCTCTGCCTCACCCGTTCCCAGGTCATAGGGACGGCTCAGGGGCAGGGGGGCCTCGGCCGTGGCGGTGGAAGGCATCGCCTCCGGCACCCTGGGGATGAAGGGCTTCGCGGAAGCGACCATGACACCGGAATCAGCCGGGGCCTGCGCCGGCGAGCCATCGTGCCGCAGGGTCATCGCCAGCTTGGTGTCGTCGGAGCCATCAAGCGGGGCGCGACCCACATACTCGACGCGTACGCGCGCGACGCCGAACTTCGCGAAGCCGAGCAACTCGGCCGTGCGATAGGAAACGTCGACGAGGCGCCCCTTGGTGTACGGCCCGCGATTGTTCACGCGTGCGATGATGGAGCGGTTGTTCGCCAGATTGGTCACACGCACGTAGCTCGGCATCGGCAGCGTGCGGTGGGCGACGGAGATCGACGCCATGTCGAAGACTTCGCCGTTCGCGGTCATGCGCCCGTGAAAATCGCGACCGTACCAGGAGGCAGTGCCTTCGGCGACGTAATTGGGGTCTTCGGAGGGGACGTAGGTCTTGCCGGCAACTTGATAGGGCTTGCCGACCTTGTAGCGTCCACCGCCCTTGGGAACGGGTTCCCCATCCGCCACCACGCGGGGGCTCACTTCGACGCCATAGGTGGGATCGAGCTTGCCATCGACGGATTCCACGGAGCTGCAGCCCGCGAGCGAGAAGCCGGCAAGAAGGCACCCGGCCAAAAGAGCGAGCCCACGCCACGAAGAGGCTTCACCATTGGCTGCCGGGCTCTGCCCTCGCGCCGTTGCCAGATCGTTCGACGCGCGCCTTTTGCTCATCCGCGGCTTGCCCCCGGTTCTCGCTATCGTGACTAGAGCCTATGCCATGGCGCATATGGTCGCCTGACACAAGCCCCATGCGGCGCAGTCGAACACCCCGCACGCTGGGCAAGAAAGGCGATGAAAGGCGGCGGAATTGGGGCGGGCACGACGGAATGGTAAACAGAGCGTGTCCGTTTCATGGCTCGAACGTGGGGTTGGGCGTCCTTGATGCCCGGGCGAAACGCCGGAGCACTCGACGAGAGTGATGGGCATTTGGTAAGAGCGCGTCGTCGGCGCATGGTTCGCCGCGCGCGGGAAGGGTGGCCGAGTGGTTTAAGGCAGCGGTCTTGAAAACCGCCGTGGGTGCAAGCCCACCGTGGGTTCGAATCCCACCCCTTCCGCCACTTCGGTCCGCTTCTGGGCACGCCAATCGCCGCCGATTTCCCTCCTGTTGCGGCAACAAGCGTCCGTAGCAGTTCCGTCTTCGATCCCATGATGCGAATCGCGTCGTCTGCAACCTCGACACGCTGCGCCAGCGCGCGCAGATGATCCCGCCGATAGCCCCCTTCGCTGCCACGGATGCGCTCGCGTGCGCGGTGGGCAAAACCCTGGATCATCGTCGGGGTGATGGCGCTATGGCCTGGGCTGTCGAGTAAGGCTTGCGCCCGGTCGGCATCGGCTCTCGCCTGATCGCGGATGACCTTGAGGCCGACGATGCGTTCCTTGAGCGCCGGGTCGTCGAGATCGGCCACGCCCGCCGCAATGGCGTCGTAGATCGAGATAATCTGCTCTTCTGAAAAGCGACTGCGCTTCATGTCCTGGTCCTCATGTCAGGCCAGAACAAACTTCAAACTGGATTAGCAAGGAGGGGACAACGTCACTTTCGCCGGCTTCCTGGGGGCGATAGCCGACGGCTACGATCTCGCCATGGTGGCTTTCGCATTCGGGCCGTTCGCCGGCCGGGCCTATGTGAATGTGGCCGGAGCCACGGTCGTGGTAAGCAGCTGCGTGGCCTCCCTGGCGGGATCGCGAGCATGCGCATGGCGAGCTCCTTGATGGCCCCGACGACGCGCCCGCCCCTCGGCTGGCAGCACGCGTTCGGGGCCACGACGCCAGAGGCGTCCGTGTTGTTCGCCGGCGGTGCGCTGCCGTTTTCCATCGCGGGCGCGCCGGTGGCGCTGGGTGTGCCGCTGCTGGGCGCGGGGGCTGTCGTATGCCGTGCGAAGCTGTCGGCGACCTACAGCGGGGCAGATCGCCGCGCAATTCGCGCTGAGGTTCTAACCGCGGCTTCGTCT